>NZ_JBEOWF010000059.1:0-71168 GCF_040295925.1 Streptomyces sp. NPDC002588 | reverse complement strand
CCGGCCGGGCTCTGAGAGAGCCGGACGGCCGGTTTGCGTCGTCTCGGTGCGATGCGAGCGCGTGGTCACGGCGCTCGGTGAGCCGTACAGGATGAGTTCGGCAGTCATCTGTCGCGAGTTCGACGCCGAACGCGCCGCCTGCGGGGCGCACCGGGCGACGGCTCCGTCACCGCCGCGCCCACGGGATCTGAGTCTTCCAACGGCTCATCGATCCTGGTGTCACGGTCGGCTCCGTCCAACTCGGTGGCCAGAGGACCGACTTGCGCGCGCTCCCCAAGTGCTGACCGGTGCTGTGCCGCCCGTTGGCACATGCGCTGCCCGAACCACCTTCATCGCGCTGGAATGACGGCACCGAGCGCGGCCCGCAGGAGGACCCACCGATGAGCGTTCATCCCCCGGAGCCGGCAGTCGCCGGGATCCGTACAACGCTCACCGCGGGGAGGCCCGTTACGTCACCGGCCGTCATCCCCGCCCGCTACGAGCTCCCCACCAGGGTCGTGCTCGTCGAGCAACTGCCGCGCAACGCTGGCGCCAACCTCGCCAGGGTGGAACTGCGCAGCCTCGCGGATTCTCGCTGACCGGCAGAAGCGCCTGCTCCGGCAACGCCCTCGCGTGATCGCTGAACGAGCTCAGCTACAAGGAGTCAATGCATGTCCATACCCGGCACGGGCGAAGGCCCGGTCCGCTCGTCGGAGTATCCGCACTCGCCACATGCAGTACCCCTGACGATGGGAAAGCCACGAATCCGTGTCCTCGTCGTCATCCTCGTGGCCGTGGCTGCGATTCCACTGGCCGTTCTGACGCTGGGAGACCAGCTCGGACGGAATATAGCGGGCCCATTCACACTCGGCATGTTTCTGCTGATCCTCCACAACCTGTCCCTCATCGTTGCCGTGCTGCAATATCACAGGACCGCAGGTGAAGGTAGGCGGGTGGGACACCCATGACATCCCCTCATTTCATGGCAACACAAATCGGCGAGTTGTTCGCACCACTCACCGCTTTCATGTTGGTCCTGGTGTTCTCGTTCCTTCTCTGCCTGATTGTGGGAATCGGAAACGACGACAGTGCGTCCGAATTCTTCGCTGCGAACAGGAAAATATCCACTTTCCGGAACACGCTGGCCCTATGTGGCGACTGGATTCCCACGAGTGCTCTACTTGCCACCGTCAGCGGGGTCGCAATAGGCGGGTTCGACGGAATGGTCATCGTGGCGAGCATGACCCTGACAGCTCCTATCCTGCTGCTGATGGCCGAACCGCTCCGAGCCACCGGCAGCTTCACCCACGGTGATGTCCTGGTACGCCGGATTCCGGGTGATGGGATCCGGCTTGCGGCAGGCGTGGTCACCGTCGCCATATGCGTTCTGATGACAGTCATTCAGCTCACCGTGGCAGGGGGCGCCACAGCGTATGTCCTCGGCCTGGAAACCGAGTCCGCTTCCCAGTTCTGCACGGTACTCATCGGGCTGCTCATCATCATGTTCGCGGCCATGGGCGGGATGCGGGGCACGACCCTGATCCAGGCGATCAAGACCGTCCTCGTCCTCGGTGCTCTTCTGGTGCTCGCCTACGTCGTTCTGCACCGAGCGAACTGGGACTTGAGCGGCATCACCGAGAGTGCAGGTCAACACAGTGGGGACTCACGGTCGTACTACTCTCCGGGGCGGCTGTACGGAGACTCCACGGTAGGCCTGTTGGATACGGTGTCGTTGGGGGTGACCGCAGCATTCGGGTCGGCTGTCCTGCCTCATGTGATCATGCGCCTGAACGTTTTCCCTGACGGACGAGCCGTCCGTCAGGGAGTGGCCACCGCAACTGTTGTCCTCGCCGTTTTCGCCGGCCTTGCGGCCCTCGCAGGGCTGGGTGCTGCCGCAACTGTCGACGGTAGGTCCCTCACTGTGGAAGGGCAGCACAACGTCGCCGCCCTCTTCCAGTTGTCAGAGGGTCTGGGTGACGTGAACTCCGGAGACTCGCTGCTCGGACTTGTGTCCTGCGCGGTGTTCGTGACTTCCTTGAGCACGGCCGCCGGCCTCACGCTCGCCATCGGTTCGCTCGCCCACGACCTGTACGCATCGTCGAAATGGAAGATCAAAGTCGAAGCGGGTCGAGAAATTTCGCTGGCTCGCTGGTTCATCGTCGGAGCGGGTGTTCTGAGCCTGCTCCTGGCAGTGGCGCTACATTCCTGGAGCATCGTCGCGCTGACTTCCTTCGTATTCGCTGTCGGAGCCTCCACGATATTGCCGGCACTGGCATACGGTCTGTTCTGGAAGGGATTCACGCGAGCGGGTCTGTACGCCACACTCTACGGTTCCTTCGTGTGCTGTGTCGTGCTGGAGATCTTCAGTCCGAGTGTTTCTGGAAGCCCAATCGCACTGTTGTCGGGGCAGGACTTCCATTGGTTCCCGATGCAGCACATAGCTCTGGTATCCGTTCCGGTGGGCTTCCTCCTCGGGTGGGTCGGTAGCCGCCTGTCTCGACCAGCAACTGCGAAAGAACGCGCCTCCGAAGCCCTGCAGTTCCCCGGGAGACTGGGATGACGGCTCTGGGGTTGGGGGCGGATTCCCGTACTTGACGTCTGATCCCCGGGAGAGGGCCAAGGGCCCGCACCGCAAGAAAGACGACCGGCCGTCCGGCTCTGTGAGAGCCGGACGGCCGGTTCGCGTTGTCGGGGCGCCAGGTGTGCGCACTCCCGTCTGGCGGGCAGTCTCTGGGGTTTGACTCCGTCGGCGTGAGGCGTATCGTCGTACACGAAAGCTTCGTGTACGAAAGGTTGTCCCCATGCGTCTCATCGTCGGGATGACGGGTGCCACGGGGGCGGTCCTCGGGATCCGGCTGTTGCAGGAGCTGCGGGACCAGCCCGATGTGGAGACCCACCTGGTGATGAGCCGCTGGGCCCGGGCCACCATCGAGCTGGAGACGGACTGGACGGCCCGGGAGGTGGCCAGGCTGGCGGACGTCGTCCACGGCCCTGACGACCAGGCGGCATCCATCTCCAGCGGGTCCTTCCGCACCGACGGCATGGTCATCACGCCGTGCAGCGCCAAGACCCTGGCCGCCATCCGCGCGGGCTACGGCAGCGATCTGATCGCCCGGGCCGCGGACGTGGTCCTCAAGGAACAGCGCCGCCTGGTCCTCGTGGCCCGTGAGACCCCGCTGTCCACGATCCACCTGGAGAACATGCTCGCCCTGTCCCGGATGGGCGTGACGATCCTGCCGCCCATGCCGGCGTTCTACAACAAGCCGGCGAGCGTTGACGACGTGGTCGACCACATCGTGGCCCGGGTGATGGACCAGTTCGGCCTCGACAGTGAGCGCGCCGTGCGCTGGCAGGGGCCCGCCACGGCCCGCGCGGACCGGCAGCTCCGCCCGGCCGTCGGCTGAGCACCACCCACCCCTCTTTCCTCTCCCCCTCCCTTGACCGACCGAAAGGATTCCCGTGCCCCGTCTCAAGGACCTGCGCGCCTACCTCGCCGCCCTGGAAGAACTCGGCGACGTCCGCACCGTCGACCGACTGGTCGACCCCCACCTCGAAGTCGGCGCGATCATCCGCCGCTCGTACGAGACCTCCGCCCCCGCCCCGCTGTTCACCAACATCAAGGGCACCGCCCCCGGTTACCGGCTGCTCGGCGCCCCCGGCGCCCTCAGCTCGGCCCCGGGCAAGCCGCTCGCCCGGATCGCCCTGTCCCTCGGGCTGTCCGCCGACGCGAGCGCACGCGAGATCACCGAGGCCCTCGCCGCCGCCCGCACCCGCGAGCCGATCGCGCCGACGCTGGTCGACACCGCGCCGTGCAAGCAGAACATCCTGCTCGGCGAGGACGCCACGCTCGACCGCTTCCCGACGCCCCTGCTGCACGAGGGCGACGGCGGCCCGTACGTCAACACTTGGGGCACGATCATCGCCCGCACACCGGACGGCAGCTTCACCAACTGGTCGATCGCCCGGATCATGATGATCGACGGCAAGCACATGACCGGCCTGGTGCTGCACCCCCAGCACATCGCCCACGTCTGGCAGCAGTGGGTCGACCGGGGCGAGCCGATGCCCTTCGCCCTCGTCCAGGGCGGCGAGCCGGCCCTGCCGTTCATCTCCGGCATGCCGCTGCCGGACGGAGTGGAGGAGTCCGGCTACCTCGGTGCCCTGCTCGGCGAGCCGCTCGAACTCGTCCAGTGCGAAACCGTCGACCTCCAGGTCCCCGCCAGCGCGGAGATCGTGATCGAGGGGCACCTGTCCGTCGAACGCACCGGCGTGGAAGGCCCGATGGGCGAGTTCTCCGGCTACCGCCCCAACGAGACCTCCCTCCAGCCCGTCTACACCATCGAGGCCATCACCCACCGCGACGACCCCATCTGGCCCACCGTCGTCGAGGGCGAGCCCGTCGACGAGTACCACACGGCGACCGGCCTCACCCTCGCCGCCGAAGCCCTCGCCGAACTCCGTGTCGCCGGACTGCCGATCACCACGGCCTGGGAGCCCTTCGAAGGCGCCTCCCACTTCCTCGTCGTCAGCGTCGCCGCCGACTGGCGTACGGCCCTGCCCGGCGTGAGCACCGCCGAACTCGCCCAGCGCATCACCGACGTCATCGCCGCCCAGCGCTTCGAGTACCTGGTGCCGCGCATCTTCGTGCTCGACGACGACGTCGAGGCCTCGGACGTCGGCGAGCTGATGTGGGCGCTGGCCACCCGCGTCCACCCCACCGAACGGCGTATCGTCCGCACCGGCAAGATCCTGCCGCTGCTGTCCTGCTACCCCTTCGACCAGCGGCACTCCTGGACCGGCGACAAGGTCACCTACGACGCCCTGCTCCCCGCCGCCGAGGAAGGCCGCGAGCCGCGCAGCTCCTTCTCCCACCTCTTCCCGGCGGACGTGCAGCAGCAGGTGCTGGAGAACTGGCCCAACTGAGGTCGGTCGCAGAAGAGAAGGACAGTGGTCCTCCCGCCCCGATCCCGCCACCGCGCGTGCCACTCCGCGACACGCGCGGTGGCGCGGGCCGTGCGGGGAGGATCACCGTGTCCCGGACGGCAGCAGCACCGCGTCGTGGTGTCCTTCTCCACGCCGTGCCGAACCACCCGCCCCGACCCGAAGGCGACCTCCCATGGCCATCAGTTACGACATCGCCGCGAGGCTCGTGCAGACGCTACTGAGCAGTCGCATGGTCAAAGTGTCGGACGAACTCCGTTTCGCGGGCCAGGACCTGCCCGCGCCCGTGACCGTGCAGATCCCGACCTCCGTCGGATCCATGCGGTGCGACGTCTACCGCCCCGACCCCGCCCTGGCCGGAGAGACACCGCCGGTCTTCGTCAACTTCCACGGCAGTGGATACGTGGTCCGGCATCCTGAGCAGGACGACCACATCTGCCGCCATCTTGCGGCCGAGGCGGGCTGCGTCGTCCTCAACATCGACTACTGGACCGCGCCGCAACACCGCTTCCCGACCGCGCCCATCCAGGCGTACGAGGCCTGCGAGTGGGCGGTGAACTACGGGGCCGAGCACGGCTGGGACGGCGGGCGGCTCGCCGTCGGCGGCCACAGCGCCGGCGGCGCGCTGGCGACGGGAGTATGCCGTACGGCGCGGGAGCGCGGGACCTTCACCCCGCTGCTCCAGATCATCGACTACGCACCCCTCGACCTGGCCGCGGACCCCGCCACCAAGCGCGCCCGCACCCGACGGCCGTTGATCTCGCCGACGCTGTCCCGCATCTTCACCGGCACATACCTGCCGGACGCGAGTCGCCGCCGCGACCCGCTCGCCTCGCCGGGGCTCGCCACCGACCTGGCCGGTCTGCCGCCCGCCCTGGTCATCACCGCCGAGTACGACTTGCTCCGGGACGAGGGGGACGCGTACGCCGAGTCGCTGGCCGCCGCCGGAGTCCCCGTCGTGCACCGCATGGTGGAGGGCGTCGACCACTTCTTCACCCACAACGGACCGCCCGAGACAGTTCGTCCCGTCTTCGACCTGATGGCCGAGCAGCTCCGCGCGGCGTTCGCCGTCCAGGTGTGACGACCAGGGTCTGTCCGTCGGATCATGTCGCAGGCGCGGGGAGCTGTTGGTCTCCCGCGACCTGATCCGCCGGACGGGCCCTAACACAGGCGGGTCCAGGTACCGCTGATCTGCATGAACTGGCCCTGTAGAAAACTGCTCGCATACACGAGGTGGTTCTGCCAGTCCTGGATGTGGGTGACCTTCGCGCCGGACTCGGGCTCCTCCCAGCACAGGACGTACAGGCCGTCGCGCAGTTCCGCCGTCGTGTAGTCCATGGTCTCCCCGTTGCCCTTGGCCGCGCCGGAGCTGACCAGGTAGCTCAGAGACGTCCCGGAGTGGAACGTCAGCTCCACGGCGAACGGGCCGAACGGAGTGTCCTCGAACTCGGCCAGCCAGGTCTGCCCCACGCCGGGGATGGTCGCGCCCGTGTCGAACGTCATGGCTTCTCCCTCGGAACGGGGCGGTGCGGGGTCAGCGGCCGACCATGCCCATGTGCAGCTCGTTGTAGCGGTCGCCGTGCACGCCGAGGCGTGCCGCTGTCGCGTCGAGGTCAGCGACCTCGTCGGCGGACAGGGCGACCTGGGCCGCGCCGGCGTTCTCCTCCAGGCGCTCCACGCGGCGCGTGCCGGGAATCGGGACGATCCACGGTTGCTGGGCGAGCAGCCAGGCCAGGGCGACCTGGCCGGGGCTGGCGCCCTTGGCCTTGGCGAGCGAGGCGACGTGATCGACCAGGGCCTGGTTGGCGGCCCGGTTCTCCTCGCTGAAGCGGGGGATCGTGGCGCGGACGTCGCCCTCGGTGAACGAGGTCGTGGTGTCGACGCTGCCGGTGAGGAAGCCCTTGCCGAGCGGGCTGAACGGCACGAACCCGATGCCGAGTTCGGCGAGCGTGGGCAGGACCTCGGGCTCGGGGTCGCGGGTCCACAGGGAGTACTCGCTCTGCACGGCTGTCACGGGGTGGACCGCGTGGGCCTTGCGGATCGTGGTCGCCGCGGCCTCGGACAGGCCGAAGTGGCGTACCTTGCCCGCCTGTACGAGCTCGGCGATCGCACCGGCGACCTCCTCGATGGGGACGTCGGGATCCACCCGGTGCTGGTAGAAGAGGTCGATCGTCTCGCTGCGCAGTCGGCGCAGGGAGGCGTCGGCGACGCGCTTGATCTGCTCCGGCCGACTGTCGAGCCCGGTGGACTTCCCGTTCTCGATGCGCCAGCCGAACTTTGTCGCCAGGACGACCTGGTCCCGGACGGGGGCGAGGGCCTCGCCGACCAGTTCCTCGTTGACGTAGGGGCCGTAGACCTCGGCCGTGTCGAAGAACGTGATGCCGCGGTCCACGGCGGCGCGGAGGACGCCGATCATGTCCTGGCGGTCGCCGGGGTTGGGGCCGTAGCTCTGGGACATGCCCATGCAGCCCAGGCCGATCGCGGAGACCTCAAGACCCTGGCCGAGTGTGCGCGTGTGCATCGTCTGTCCTCCTGGTAGAGCGGTGTCACGAGCCGATGAAACCGCGGTTCACCGGCACGTGGAAGGACCGCTCGTTACGTGTACTGGCAGTACACCCCTGATAGGTGTATGGCGCATCCGCGCACCGCTCGGAGATTCACCGGTACGCGTTCATCGATGGACCGGCTGCGTCTGCTGGTGGGCAGCGAGCCCCTCGGGGTCCAGTTCGCGGCCCACGCCGCCGGACGACCAGCGGGTCCGGACGACCGTCAGGTCCGGTGGGCCGTGCCGGTCGTCGGCCCGGGTGCAGCAACCTTCCGGGCTCCGGCGGCGACCAGATCATGACCGCCTGCTTCGGACCGCCTTGAGGATCCCTGAATGCGTCATGCCAAGTCCGGGCTGCTGGCCCGGCGTCAGCCCCGCGTCTACGTCGCGGCCGTCGCCGCGATCGCCGTACTCGTCGCCCTCTACACCTGGACAAGCCGGGCCACCCCCGGAGCCGGGGCGGCCGCCGCGACTGCTGTCGCCACCAAGGCCGTCGACGCAGCGCCCGCAGCCTTCCAGCATCCCGGCATCACCTTCGACCAGGCCGACCTGACCCGTCTGAAGAAGAACCTCACAAGCGAGCCCTGGAAGTCCTCGTACGCCGGGCTGGTCGCGGATGCGCGCTCCTCACTCGGCTACGTGATGCAGGGCCCCTTCTCGGAGGTCGGCCGCAACCCCGACGTCAACCGCAGCGCGTACGAGAACGACATGCAGGCGGTCTACAACCTGACCCTGCGCGGCTACCTGACCGGCAAGACCGCCTACAGCGCCAAGGCCACCGGCATCATGACGGCCTGGTGCGGCAGACTCACCACCTGGTCGGGGGCCGAATCCTCCTTCACCATCGGCGACTACGCGATCCGCGCCATCGCCGCCGCCGACATCCTGCGGGGCGGCTACAACGGCTGGACCGCCGCCGACACCCGGCTGTGCAAGAAGAACTTCAACGACGTCTACTGGCCCCAACTCAACCTCGGCGTGGGTGACATGGGCTCAGGCAGTCACATCCTCAATGCGGGGCAGGGCTCGCTCGGTCTCCAGGGGGCCATGGCCATCGCGGTGTTCAACGACGATCGGGTGAAGTTCAACGAGGTCGTGGACGCCTACCGCACCGACCCGATGGGCGGGTTGTCCGACTCGCTGCCCAACGGCGAGATCGGCGACACCGGACGCGACCAACTGCACGCCTACGGCCAGTGGATGCACCTGGCGGCGGTCGCCGAGACCGCCTGGAAGCAGGGCGTGGACCTCTACTCCGCCCAAGGCAACCGGCTGCTGAAGGCCGCCGAGTACTACAGCCGCTACAACCTCGGCCAGGAGCCGCCCTTCGTCCGCTTCGGCTCCGGATACGGCCTGTACAAGACCATCTCCGCCGACGACAACGGCAGGCGGATCACGCCCCAGCCCGAGGGCTTCGACCTCGTCTACAACGCGTACGTGGTCCGCAAGGGCCTCAAAGCCCCCTACACCACCGCCCTGCGCGCCAAGCTCACCGAGACCTACAACTCCATGATCTACCGCCGCAGCGCCGACACCACCAAGGCCACCGCTCCTGCTGCCGCCTGGAGCCCTCCGGCCGCCTCCACCCCCATCACCGCACTCACCTCCAAGGACCTCGGCACCGTCGGATCCGCGGGCAGCACCTCGTACACGGGCGGCACCTGGACGCTCAAGAGCTCCGGCAAGGACCAGCTCTCCGGATACCGCTACGCCTACCGGAAGATGACCGGCGGCGGCACGGTCGTCGTCCGGGTCAAGAACCCCGGCACCGCGACCGCCGGTTCTGCCGGACTGATGCTCCGCGCCTCCCTCGACGCCCAGGACCGCACCCCGTACGTCACCCAGCGCCTCCTCGGCGACAACTCCGCCCAGACCTACTGGAGTTCCAGGAGCAAGGGCAACAGCTGGAGCTACTGGGCGAACTTCGCCGACGTCGACGCCCCTTACTGGCTCAAGCTGGTCCGCCGCGCCGACTACGTCTACGCCTACGTCTCACCCGACGGCACCAACTGGTCCCCCTCCGCGAGCGTGCTCCTTACCGCCCTGCCCGGCACCGTGTACGTCGGCCTCGCCGTCACCTCCGGTGACACCGGCGTCACCAACACCGCAACCTTCGACCACCTCGCCCTCGGCACCGCCCCCTCCAGCAACGTCCCCAAGCCCACCGGGCTGAAGGCGACGGCATCCTCCGGCAAGGTCAAACTCAGCTGGAAGGCCCCCGCCCGCGCCGTCTCCTACACCCTGCTCCGCGCCACCGGCAGCAGTGGCACGTACAAGGTCATCGCCACCGACCTGCCCGGCACCGCGTACACGGACACGACCGCGAAGAAGGGCACCCGCTACCGCTACACCGTCATGGCCGCCGGCTACGCGGAACGCAGCGCCGCGTCCGCCGAGGCCGCCGCGACCCCCTGACGTCCCCTTCCCTCCGCGCCGCGATCGCCGAAACGGGTGCCTGACCGATGGCAACCATCTCCGCGCGGGCGGCCACTTATGTCTGACGTTCCGAGAACTTCCCGAAGGATCCGCCTGATGAGACCGCCCCGTGCGACCCACCGCCTGCGCAGACGCCTGGTGCGCCCCGTCCCACTCGCGGTCGCCGCCGCGCTGGTGGCGGGGACCGGTGCCCTGGTGCCCCTGCTGGCCAATGGTGCCGAGTCCACCTGCCGGGTGGATTACAGCGTCACCGGCCAGTGGGCCGACGGCTTCCAGGGAGCCGTCGAGATCACCAACTCGGGCAAGGCGCTCACCGGTTGGGAGCTGACCTTCGACCTCTCCGGTGGCGAGAAGGTCAACCAGGGCTGGAACGGCTCCTGGAGTCAGTCCGGCACGACCGTGACCGTGAAGAACGCGAGCTGGAACGGCTCCTTGGCCACCGGAGGCAAGGCCAGCACCGGTTTCCTGGGCTCGCGGTCCGGGGCCACCTCGACTCCCACCTCGTTCAAGCTCAACGGCGAGACCTGCTCCTCGGGCGTGGACGCGACCCCGAGTTCCGGTGCGACCGTCGCTCCCACGTTCAGTGAGTCCAGCTCGCCCACGGCCACACCGACGGCTACCCAGACGGCCACGAGCACGCCGTCAGCGACCGCCACACCGACGCCAAAGGCGACGGCAACCCCGACCCCGACCGAGACCGGGACGACGAGCGCGGCCGAGTGGAACCCGCCGTCCGGCATCGCCTCGCAGCTCGACCAGACCTTCGCCCACATGGTGTCGACGTACAGCGACCTCTACGGGTTCAAGAACTACGGCTTTGACCAGATCATGGCCACCAAGGGCACCATCAATTACTGCGTCCGCTGGGACTCCGACAACCCGGTCACCGCCACCCTGCGCGACAAGGTCGAATCGACCGTGCAGAAGCAGTTCGGCAAGTGGATCACCGCCCTCTCCGAGAACGGCAAGGGCTACAACCAGTGGCCCTACCCCTCCGTGAAGGTCAAGGTCGTCGGCTGGGCCGTCAAGGACCGCGCGACACTGAAGTGGACCGACGATTCCGTCGACATCTACGCCGGCAACCTCGACGAGGGCGGAGCCCCTCAGTGCAGCCCGCCCTGCGGCCGGTTCTTCCACCAGGACGGCAACTACTCCCAGTGCCCCGGCAAGGAAGCGCGCCACTACGACCAGTCCCTCTGGCTCACCAAGGGCATGGGATTCGGCGGCGCGGGCGGTGACTGGGGCCAGCGGCTGGACCAGGAGTACTTCACCAGCGCGATGGACCAGGAGAACGTGCACATCTACCTGCACGAGGTCGGTCACACCTTCGGCCTGGCCGACTTCTACGACTGGACCCCGACGCCCGACGTCGGCGGCTTCATCATGAACGCCGGCTCTGCGACGCAGATCACCGAGTTCGACAAGTGGATGGTCCGCGACTTCTGGCGGCACATCAAGAACCGCTACGGGTACTGATCCACGCCCGTTCTCCGGGAAAGCGAGGGCGGTGGTCCGGGATCAGATCCCGGACCACCGCCCCTCCTGCGCCTCGTCCTGGCTACGGGATCACCGGCACGTGCTCACAGATAGACGGTCTGCGTCTGCTGGTAGCCCGCGAGGCCCTCGGGCCCCAGTTCGCGGCCGAGCCCACTCGCCTTGACTCCGCCGAACGGGGCGACGGGGTCCGGGAGGTAGCGGTTGACGCCGATCGTGCCGGTCTGGATCCGGCGGGCGACGGACGCGCCGCGCTCCGGGTCGGACGTCCACACCGTGCCGCCGAGCCCGAAGGCCGAGTGGTTGGCGATGCGGACGGCGTCGTCGACGTCGTCGTAGGAGATGACGGACAGGACCGGGCCGAAGATCTCCTCCTGGGCGATCGTCGAGTTGTTGTCGACGTCCGCGAAGACCGTCGGCTGCACGAACCAACCCCGCTCCAGGCCGTCGGGGCGTCCGCCACCCGTCGTCAGGCGGGCGCCCTCGCCGCGCCCCTTGGCGATGTACGACTCGACGCGCTCGCGCTGGCGTGCGGTGGCCAGCGGTCCGATCTGGGTCGTCGGGTCGCTCGCGTCGCCGACGGTCAGGGAGCCGGCGAAGGCGGTGAAGACGTCGACCACCTCGGCGTAGCGGCTGCGCGGGGCGAGGACGCGGGTGCCGGCGAAGCAGGTCTGGCCGTTGTTGAGGAGGGTGGCGGCGAACAGTCCTTGGCCGATCTCGGCCAGGTTCAGGTCGGCGTCGTCCAGGACGATCGCGGCGGACTTGCCGCCCAGTTCCAGGGTCACCGGGCGCAGCAGGCGTCCGCATACCTCGGCGATGCTCCGCCCGGCGGCGGTGGAGCCGGTGAAGGCCACCTTGTCGACGGCCGGGTGGGAGACGAGGTAGGAGCCGACCTCACGCCCCGCCGGGACGATGTTGATGACACCGGCGGGAACCCCGGCCTCCTCCACCGCCTCGGCCAGCAGGTAGGCGTCCAGCACGGTCTCGGGCGAGGGCTTGATGACCAGGGTGCAGCCGGCGGCCATCGCGGGTGCGATCTTGAACATGGTCAGGACCTGCGGGAAGTTCCACGGTACGACGGCCGCGACGACGCCGATCGGCGCCTTGCGGACCTCGATGGAGCCACCGAAGAGGCCGTCCCGTATCTCCGTCACGGCCAACTGGCGTGCCAGTCCCGCGTAGTAGCGCAGTACGGCGCTCGGGTAGCCGACCTCCAGCTGGCCGGCCACGGCGACCGGCATGCCGTTCTGGGCGCTGACCCGCTCGACGAAGCCGGCGGCCCGCTTGTCGATGGCGTCGGCGAGGCGGTCCATCACCTCGGCACGCCGGGCGGGCTCCCAACTCGCCCAGCCCGAGGGGGAGTCGAAGGCGGCGCGGGCGGCGGCCACCGCGACGTCGATGTCGGCCTCGGTGGCCTCGGGCACCTGGCCGAGGGGTTCCTCGGTGCTGGCGTTGAACGGGGTGATCGTGCGGTCGGTGGCGGGGCGGATCCACTCGCCACCGATGTAGAAGCTGTCGTAGCGCAGGTCCATCACAGGGTTCCTCGGTTTTCGAGACTGATGGTGGTGAAGGCGGGGGTGTTGGCGGAGTTCCGGCGATCAGCCGACTGCTGTCAGCGCGCGGCGGCCTTGATGAGGTCGGCCGCCTTCTCCGCGGCCATGATCACGGGGGCGTTGGTGTTCGCCCTCGGCACCGTCGGGAACACCGACGCGTCGACGACCCGCAGGCCGGGCACGTCCAGCACCCGCAGCTCGGGGTCGACCACCGAGCCGATGGCACAGGTCGACGTCGGGTGGTACAGGGTCTGCCCGGACCGCTTGGCCCAGGCGAGGACGTCCTCCTCGGAGTCCGAGTCCGGCACGTCGAACGGACCG
Organism: Streptomyces sp. NPDC002588; assembly: GCF_040295925.1. Lineage (NCBI taxonomy): Bacteria > Bacillati > Actinomycetota > Actinomycetes > Kitasatosporales > Streptomycetaceae > Streptomyces > Streptomyces sp. NPDC002588. Next base: position 57,899 of record NZ_JBEOWF010000059.1, on the reverse strand, counting down.
GTCACGATCTCGGCCACCGCCTGCTGGCCCGCGATCTCCAGGGCCATCCGGATGCCGGTGACGATGCAGTCCCGGTCCTCGTCCGTGGTGAGGTAGTTGTGCACGATCCGGGGTGCGGCGTCCGGGAGCGGGGAACGCAGCGTCACCTGTCCCCGGCTGGTGGGGGCGAGCACACAGGGGCCGAAGGAGAAACCGTGCTCGGTGGCGGCGCCGAGTCCCTCCTTGTGAAACAGCACCGGCGCTGCGTGGAACTGCACGTCGGGAGCAGAGAGGTCGTCCCTTGTGCGGAAGAAGCCGCCGGCCTCGCCGATGTTGGAGGTCAGGGGACCCTGCCCCTCGCCCTGCAACAGGGCCGCGTTCTCCGGGCTCGCCGCGCTGATCAGCGACTCGGCGGCGGTACGGAAGTTGAGCATGGTCATGTAGTGGTCCTGGAGACACTGGCCCACGGGCAGGTCCCGTACCACGTCGATCCCGAAGGCCGACAGCTCGGCGGCGGGTCCGATGCCGGACAGCATCAGCAGCTTCGGGGACTCGTAGGCGCCCGCGGACAGGATCACCTCGCGGTCGGCGCGGACCACCTCGACCGCACCGTTCCGGCCGATCTCCACGCCCGTCGCCCGGCCGTCCTCGATCACCACGCGGCGGGCCTGCGCCGAGGTCAGCACGGTGAGGTTCGGCCGTTCCAGAGCGGGGTGCAGATAGGCGACGGCCGTGCTGCACCGCATGCCGTCGCGCTGGGTCAGCTGATACCGCCCGACCCCGAACTGCGACTCGCCGTTGAAGTCCTCGTTGCGCTTGTGCCCGGCCTGCTCGGCGGCCTGGAGGAAGGCCGTGACCAGCGGATGGTTGGATCGGCTGTCGCTGACGGTCAGCGGCCCGCCCACTCCGTGGAACTCGTCCTCGCCGCGCTGGTTGTCCTCGGCCCGCCGGAAGTACGGCAGCACATCGTCGTAGGACCAGCCCGTTGCCCCGGCCGCCGCCCAGCCGTCGTAGTCGGCGCGGTTGCCCCGGATGTAGATCATCGCGTTGATCGAACTGCAGCCGCCGAGCACCTTGCCCCGGGGGAGGTAGGCACGGCGGTCGAAGATGCCCGGCTCCGGTTCGGAGTCGAGGTCCCAGTCGAGGTCGCTCTTGAAGGTCTGGGGGAACGCGGCCGGGATGTGGATCTCCTGGGCCGTGTCGGGGCCGCCCGCCTCGATCAGGGCCACCCTGACGCCGGGGTCCTCCGACAGCCGTGCGGCCAGCACACAGCCGGCCGACCCGGCCCCGACGATGACGTAGTCGTACGTACTCATTGGATCTCCTTTGATCTATGAGGACGCGGACCGGGCGAATGCGGTGTTCGCCGTCCGCGGTGGAGCCGTGCCGAACTACTGCTCAGCCGAAGGTGAGGACGGGCTTGAGGGTCGTGCCCTTCTCGGAGTCCTCGACGGCCTGGTTGATGTCCTCGAAGGCGTACGTCTTGATGAGCTTGTCGAAGGGGAAGCGGCCCTGCTGGTACAGGTCGACGAGCTTCGGGATGAACACCTGCGGGACGCTGTCGCCCTCGACGATGCCGCGCAGGCTGCGGCCGAACAGGAGCGCGGACATGTCGATGGAGGCCTCGGTGCCGGGTGCCGCGGCGCCGATCAGGCCGCAGGTGCCGCCCTGGTTGAGGGCGTCGACGGCCTGGCGCAGCACGGCCGGGACCGCTGTGGTCTCCAGGCTGTAGTCCACGCCCAGGCCGCCGGTGAGGTCGCGCAGACGTTCGACCGTGTCTCCCTCGGCACCGTTGATGACGTGGGTGGCGCCGACCTCCTTCGCCAGCTGAAGCCGCTGCTCGTTGAGGTCGACGGCGACGATGGTGGTGCAACCCGCGACGACGGCGGCCATGACGGCGCTGAGGCCGACCGAGCCGGCACCGAACACCGCGATGCTGCTGCCGGCCGGCGGACGGAGGGTGTTGAGGACGCCACCGGCGCCGGTCTGGACCCCGCAGCCGAGCGGGCCGAGCAGTTCCAGCGGAGCGCCCGGGTCCACCTTCACCACGTTGCCCTCGTTGGCGAGTGCGTGGGTGGCGAACGCCGACTGGCCGAAGAAGACGCCGTGCACGTCACCGGAGTCCCGGTGCAGGGGCGTACTGCCGTCGGTGCGGGTGCCCGCGAAGTTGCGGGCGAAGAACCGGTCGCAGTACGCGGTCCGTCCCTGGACGCACATACGGCACCGGCCGCAGGAGTTGAAGGTCAGGACGACGTGATCGCCGGGGGCGACGGAGGTGACGCCGTCGCCGACCGTCTCCACGACGCCCGCGCCCTCGTGGCCGAGCACGGCGGGCAGCGGCACCGGGTACCACTGGTCCCGGACGATCAGGTCGGTGTGGCACACGCCCGAACTGACCAGCCTCACGACGACCTCTCCGGGCCGTGGGTCGTCGAGTTCGAGCGGCGCGAGGGTGAAAGGGGCGCCCTTGGCCTCGGTCAGTGCGGCTGTGATGTGCATGGTGCGGCTCCTATGCGGTAAGTCCCTGACCGGCAACGTAGGGCCGCGCGCACGTGGCGAACTGTTCAATTCCTGGACATCAGGAGGGGCATCTGACGCCGCGTGCCATTCGTGTACGAACAGTTCGTGTACGGCGATATATCTGGCAGAATCGGGCCACACCCCGTTCATCGCAGGGAGCCAGTCATCACCGAGCAGGACCGTCCGCAGCCGCTGCTGGAGTCGCCGCTCCACCTGCTCCGACGTGCGCTGCAAAGCTATGCGGCGCAGTGGAACAGCGTCGTGGGCGATGTGACCCCGCCGCAGTACGCCGTGCTGCTCACCATCCACGAGCGGCCCGGCATCGACCAGTCCCGGCTCGGCGAGATCACCGGGATCGACTTCGCGACGCTGGCTCCCCTGGTGCATCGGTTGGAGCAGCGCGGGGTGCTGGACCGCCAGGTCGATCCCGCCAACCGTCGTCGCAAGCTGCTCACCCTCACCGAGGCGGGTGTGCGGTCCGTGGAGCGGATCCGGCCGCTGAGCGAATCCGTGGACGAGCATGTTTTCTCAGGGATTCCCGCCGACATGCGGGCCACGTTCGTCGAGGCCCTGCAGCGGATCAGTGCCGCGGAACGGCCCGGCGCGTGAGGGGCCGGCGATTGTCGCTTTCCGGGCCTCTGTGATCGTCAGGGCAACGGCCACATAGAGTGGTGGCGTGTCCTCAGGAAACACCGTGGTGGCGCGCAATGTGCGCCTTCTCAGAGAGCAGCGGGGGCTGTCCCTGGCCGAGTTGGCCCGCCAGGCGCGGCTGGCCAAGCAGACGCTGTCGAATTTGGAGCAGGGGACGGGCAATCCCACCGTCGACACGCTGTTCTCCATCGCGTCCGCCCTCGGCGTGCCCGTGACGCGGCTGGTCGCCGAACGGGAACAGGTGATGGCCGTGCAACGGGCCGACGAGGTGGTCTGGCAGCAGCACGAAGGGTACGAGTCCCGGTCGCTGGACCACGTGTACGGCTCCGGTGTCATCGAGAACTACCTGGTGCGCATCGGACGTGATCCACGGAGTCCGTACAAGTCGTCGGAGCCGCATCCGGTGGGCACTCTGGAGCACCTGTACGTCATCAGCGGCCGGGTGCGGGTGGGACCCGTCGACAGTCTGGTGGAGCTGTCGGCCGGGGACTTCGTGCGGTACCCGGGTGACAGGCCGCATGTCTACGAGTCACTCGACGGCGAGAGTCTGGTCCACATCGTGGTGAGCGTGCCGCGCGTGCAGCCCGGTACCGGCGGCGTCAATCTCGCGCGAACCCACGGCGGAGACCCGGACTGAGTCTCGTGGACCGTGGGGTGGTCCCGGCGGTCGCTCCGGCTAGGCGACGCGACCGCCGGAGGTGGCGGATCAGTTGTCGAACTCACCGTCCCGGGTCTCGGGCAGAGCCAGGACACACATCAGGCTGACCAGGCAGAGCCCGCCCGCGTAGAGGCCCAGCACGAGCGGCGACTCCCAGTGGCTGTTCAGCCAGGTCGCGATCAGCGGGGCGAACCCGCCGCCGAGTGTGTTGGCGAGGATGAACGTGGCAGAGGCGCCTGTATAGCGCAGCCGGGCCGGGAACAGCTCCGGCAGGAACGCCGCGATCGGCGCGAACATGAACATGAACAGGGCCAGACCGACCGTGTACGCCCCCGTGATGACAAGGCCGTCACGGGTCTCCAGCGCGCCGAACATGGGCAGCGCCCACACCACACATCCGATGGCGCCGCCCAGAATCACCGGCCGCCTGCCCACCCGGTCGGCCAGCCGGGCGGCCGGGACCGTGACGGCCATGGCGGCGACAGACCCGATGCTCGTGGCGGTCAGCATCGTGCTCTGGGGAATACCGAGGGCTTTGGGCCCGTAGGAGAGGCTGTACACGATCGTCAGGTAGTAGACGGCCGACCCGCCGATCCCCGCACCGACGCCGAGCAGCAGCCGGCCCGGGTACTCCTTGATCAGAGTGCCGAGAGGGAATCGGGACACGGTACGCGTCTCGGGTCCGCGTTCCGCGAACACCGGCGACTCGGTCACCCTCGTACGGATCCAGAGACCGATGACGATCAGCACCGTGCTGAGCAGGAAGGGCACCCGCCACGCACCGGCCGCGAACCCGTCCCGGCCGGCGATCGAGAGGGTCGGCAGGATCACGGCGCTGGACAGCAGAAAGCCCGCCAACGGGCCCACCTGGGGGATCGAGGCGAACATCGCTCTGCGTCCCGGGGGCGCGTGCTCGGCGGCCAGCAGTACCGCTCCACCCCATTCACCGCCCATGCTGACGCCCTGCAGAAGGCGCAGCGTCACCAACAGGACAGGGGCGAGGAGCCCGGCGGTCTCGTATGTCGGAAGCAGTCCGACCCCCACCGTTGCGACACCCATCAGGACGAGGGAGAGGACCAGGGCCCGCTTGCGGCCCAGTCGGTCGCCGATGGTCCCGAACAGCATCACCCCCACGGGGCGGGCGAGGAACGCGGCCGCGAAGGTCAGGAACGCGGCGAGGGTCTGGACCGTGGTGCTGCCGGACGGGAAGAAGGCCGGACCGAGGACCAGCGCGGCGGCGGTGCCGTACACCGCGAAGTCGTAGTACTCGACCGTGGTGCCGATGAGGCTGGCGACGGCGACCCGCGACACCGTGGTGGTGTCGCCCGGGGCGTTGGCGGGGGGTGCGAGCGGTTTGACGGAATCGGACATGGTGCGGCTCACCTTCCGTTGACCTGCGGCGGAGGATTCTGGTGATCCAGGCCACAGGGGGGACTTGGTGCGCAGAAAGGTGACGGCTCCGTCAAGGCCGTGCACGCGATCGTGCCGTCCCCCGGCACGCCGGAATCTGCCGAGTGCCGCGAATCGACGTCCACGGGTCACCGCCGACGGAGTCGACGTGACGCGGGCTCAAGGCGAGGGCGGGAGCTGAGTTCCGAGGGTGGGCTGTGCCGCCCGGCGGCACGCGTGCTCGGTCTTCCGCGGTGGAACCGCGAGGGTGGCAGGGCCCGTCGCTCGGACAGATCCCGCCCGGTGCGGAGACGCCGACGGCGGTGCAGCGGTCGGATCGGACCGGGCTCGAACCCGCCCGATCCCGGCCGAAGGCGTCCCCGGTACCGCACATATGCCGGGGACGCCGCTCCAGGCTGTCAGGCCGCGGGGAGGCTGTTGTACTCGGGCATTGCCGCTTGGCGTGTCCGGGTGGTGGTGACCGCGCGGGATGCCTCATAGGCCACGCGGCGGAGGGCCGACGCGTAGCGGGCGGGGGCGAAGCGGTGGTCGGAGCCCGCGACGGAGAGGGCCGCCACCGGGCGTCCACCCGGCCCCATGATCGGCACGGCGATGCAGGTGAGGCCCAGGGCGGCCTCCTGCCGGTCGTACGCGATGCCCTCCTGGCGGATGCGGCGGAGTTCGGCGCGGAAGGCATCGGGCTCGGCGAGGGTGTACTCGGTCAGGGCCTGCAGTCCGGTCGCCACGGCCGCTTCGGCGGCGTCGTGATCGAAGGCGAGCAGGGCCTTGCCGACGCCCGTGCAGTACGCGGGCAGGCGGGCGCCGATCCGGGAGGGCGAGCGGGCGGCGCGGTGACCGTGGATCTTGTTGACGTACACGATGTCCGTGTCGTGCAGGACTGCCAGGTGCACGGTCTCGTGGGTCAGCTCGTACAGATCCGCGAGATACGGCAGCAGGCGTTCCCGCAGGATCAGCGGGGTCGGGCCGTAGACCCGGGTGCCGATGTCGAAGAGCTCGGCACCCAACCTGTAGTTGCTTCCGACTCGTTCGACGAGGTCGTTGCGCTGCAGGATGCCGAGCAGCCGGAAGGCGGTCGACTTGGTGAGCCGGGTCCGGCGGGCCAGCTCGCTGACGCCGACCTCGCCGTCGAGCTCGGCGAGCGACTTGAGGAGAACGAGTGCCTTGTCGACAGCGGTCTGCTGTTCGGCAGTGGACTCGGAACGAGGGGACTGGAGGGGCATGGCGGGCTCCGGAGATCTTCCAGGTGGCCATTAAAATGGACACGTGTCCAATGTAGAGGACCGTTTCGGTGTTGTAAACGACGCGTAGCTGTGCCAGCTATCACGGGCCGGACAGCCGCTTCATGCCCCGCCCACTGGACGTGCCGCCGTGTCGTGGCGACGGCATCCCGCTTCGGGTCGCGTGCCACATCACGGCACGCGGCCTGGGCCGATCGTCCGGCGGCCACGTCTCCTAGGGGCATGCAGCGACACGACGTCCCGGTCCCGACCGCCGCCTTCGCGGCCCCGGCGCCCCCGGATGCGGGGCCCGAGAGGCTCACCGCGTGGTTCCGGCACGCCCTGGGCGGCGCTGCCATCCGTGAACCACGGTCGGAGACGGCCACCGCGCAGACGGGAGCCGAGACCGGCGTCGGCTCCCGCGACCGTGCGGCCGACGGGCCCTCGGGCGGCAGCCGGTCGGAGCCGACGGCGACCGCCCTTCACCACCCGACCCGCCCCCAGGAGGCCCAGCGATGACATCCACACCCGTCCGTCCGTCGGACCGCCTGGCCCGAGTCGGTGAGCCGTCCGTCGACGTCGGCGCGCACTTCGATCTCGACCGAGGTCTGGTCGACCGGACCATCTTCAGCGACTCCGCCCTCTACCGGCAGGAGCTGCGCCGCGTCTTCGCGCCGAGCTGGCTGTTCCTCGCGCACGAGAGCCAGTTCAGCAAGCCCGGCGACTTCTTCACCACGTACATGGGTGAGGACCCGGTCATCGTCGCCCTCGGCCGCGACCGCAAACTGCGCGCGTTCCTGAACGCCTGCCGCCACCGCGGCATGCGGGTCTGCCGGGCCGACGCGGGCGCCACGAAGGCGTTCACATGCAGCTACCACGGCTGGTCGTACGACATGTCCGGCAAACTGGTCAACGTACCCAACGGCGAGGACTACCCGGACCACTTCGAGCAGGACCAGTGGGGCCTCATCGAGGTCGCCCAGCTCGACACGTACAAGGGGCTCGTCTTCGCGACCTGGAACCCCGGGGCGCCGCCGCTCCCCGAGGCGCTGGGCGGTCTGACCTGGTACCTGGACGCCATGCTCGACCGCGACCCGGAGGGGACGGAGGTCGTGGGCGGCGTGCACAAGTGGGTTCTCGAGGGCAACTGGAAGCTCGCCGCCGAGCAGTTCGCCTCCGACTGGTACCACGTCAACATCTCGCACGCCTCCGCGCTGATGGTGATGTCGCCGACCGGCAAGGGACCGAAGGCCGAGGTCGTGCAGACACCCGGCCGCCAGTACACCGACCCCCTCGGTCACGGCCACGGCTTCCCGACCCACCCCAAGAGCCGCTTCGACGACCGGGTCGTGCACGACTGGTACGACTACGACGCGCTGCGCGAACGCCTCGGCGACACCCGGGTCGAGGGGCCGATGACCACCGGCCACGGCACCGCCTTTCCCAACTTCTCCTACCTCCCGGTCAACGGCTCCATCCGGGTCTGGCACCCCAAGGGACCGGACAAGATGGAGGTCTGGGCCTGGACCATCGTCGACAAGTCGATGCCCGACGAGGTGAAGAACGCCCAACGCCTGTACAACCTGCGGACGTTCGGACCGACCGGCATCTTCGAGCAGGACGACGGCGAGAACTGGAGCGAGTGCCAGGCCACCGCCCACGGTTTCGTGGCCGGCTCCATGACCCTCAACTACCAGATGGGTCTTGGTATTCAGGCCGAGGACGGCATCCATCCCGGCACCACCGGCCGCCTCTACAGCGACGGCGCCGCCCGTGGCTTCTACACCCGCTGGCGCGACCTGATGAACACGCCCGCCTGGCACGAGAAGTCCAGCGAGAAGGACGCATGATGAGCACGACAAGCACCGGTATCCGAGTGGCGGACCTCGGCGACATCGAGGACGGCGAAGCGCTGAAGGTGCCCGCCGAGACCACCGGCCACGGCGACACCATCGCCGTCTTCCATGACGGCGGCACCTACTACGCCCTCGACGACACCTGCTCCCACGGTCAGGCCTCCCTCTCCGAGGGTTGGATCGAGGACGGCGAGGTCGAGTGCCCGCTGCACAGCGCCCGCTTCTGCCTGAAGTCCGGCGAGCCGCAGTGCATGCCCGCCACCGCCGCCGTCCGCACCCATCGCGTCGAGGTCCGGGACGGCGCCGTCTGGCTGCACCCCGGTCAGGAGGCCGGAGCATGACCTCTCCCCGGCGCATCGCCGTCGTCGGCGCGGGCCTGGCCGCCGTCTCCACCTGCGACGCCCTGCGCGCCCAGGGATACGACGGAGAGCTCGTCCTGTGCTCCGCCGAGCACGGGCTGCCGTACGACCGGCCGCCGCTCAGCAAGGACGTGCTGCTGGGCAAGGCCCGGCGCCCCGACATCCTGCTGCGACCCGAGAAGTGGTACGAGGACGCGCGCGTCGACCTGCGCGAGGGCGCGGCCGTACGGGCGATCCGTCCGCACGAGGGCGGTCTTGAGCTGGCGGGCGGCCAGGCGGTCGCCGCCGACCGGATCGTCCTGGCGACCGGCGGCACACCGCGTGCGCTGCCGGTGCCCGGCGGCGACGACCCGGCGGTACATGTGCTGCGCACCTGGGAGGACGCCGAACGCCTGCGGGAACGGCTGCTGCCCGGCGCCCGGGTGACCGTGATCGGCGCCGGACTGATCGGCGCCGAGACCGCGGCCGTGGCCCACGCCCTGGGCTGCCGGGTCACCCTGATCGACCCCGTGCCCGTTCCACTGGCCGCGGTGGTCGGCGACGACATCGCGAGCGCGCTGCACCTCAGGCACTCCGCGGAAGGCATCGGGGTGATCACCGCGGGCGTCGAGCGTGTGGAACGCCGCCCCGGCGGCCTTGGCGTCCTCGTGCACCTGAACGGACACGCCGGTCCGGTGGCCGCCGACACGGTGGTCGCCGGCATCGGCATCCGCCCGGCCACCGCGCTCGCCGAGGCCGCCGGCCTGCACGTGGACAACGGAATCGTCGTCCAGCCCGGCCAGCGCACCTCCCACCCGAACGTCCTCGCCGTCGGCGACGTGGCCCGCCTGGACGGCCACCGCGTCCGGCACGAGCACTGGGAGGCCGCGCAGCACGACGGCGAGGCCGCCGCCCACGGCATCGTCGGCCGCCCGGCCCCGGAGCCGGGCGCCACCTGGTTCTGGTCCGACCGGCACGGCTCCCGCCTCGAAGCGGTCGGCACCATGGCCGACGCCGAGCGCATCGTCCTGCGGGGTGCACCGGACGACGGCTCCTTCACCGTCTTCGGCCTGCGCGGCGACACACTGGTCGCCGCGGCCGCTGTCGACCGAGCCCGCGAGATCAAGGCCGCCCGGCGGCTCATCGACCGCGGTGTCACGGTCGACCCCGTACAACTCGGCGACGAGAACGCCGACTTGCGCACGCTCCTCAAGCGCTGACCGGCGCTGTGCCGCCCGTTGGCACACTCGCTCCCCGAACCACCCTCACCGCGCTGGAATGACAGCACCCGGCGCGGCCCGCAGGAGGACCCACCGATGAGTATTCATCCCCCGGAGGCGGCAGCCGCCGAGACCCCGCCCCGCACGCCCGACGGCGACGGAACGCTCGACGACGACATCCGGCTCCACTTCGAGGTACAGCGCCTGTACACGGTCGAGGCGCACCTGCTCGACCAGCACCGTTACGCCGACTGGCTGGAGCTGTTCGCCGAGGACCTGCACTACTGGGCGCCGGTGCGGACCAACCGGCTGCGACGGCAGCAGGCCCTGGCGGACGGCTCACCGGGCGAGGTGGCGATCTTCGACGAGAACAAGGCGAGCCTGGCCTGGCGGATCCGCCGCTTCGACTCCGGCATGGCGTGGGCCGAGGACCCGCCGTCCCGCACCCGGCACCTGATCACCAACGTCCTGGTCCGGCCGGGCGACGAGCCCGGCGAGTACATCGCCGAGTCGGCCTTCCTCTGCTACCGCAACCGCCTGGAGCGCGAGGTCGACCTCTATGCCGGCGGGCGCACCGACGTACTGCGCCGCACCGAGGATGGCGATCTGCTGATCGCCCGCCGCACGATCCTGCTGGACCAGAACGTCCTGCTCGCCAAGAACATCAGCACCTTCCTGTGATGACCATGAACGACCGGAGACCTCTCGTGAGCACTGCACAGACTGAAGAGCCGAAGCTCGTCGAGCACACCGTGCAGACGACGCTCGGGCCGATCGCGGTCAGCGAGGCAGGCGAAGGCCCGGTGCTGGTGATGCTGCACGGCGGCGGCCCCGGCGCCAGCGCGGTGGCCAACTACCACCAGAACCTGGCCGCCCTCACCCCGCACTTCCGCGTCGTCCTGCCCGACCAGCCCGGCTTCGGCAGCAGCTATCGCCCCACCGAGGCGGACCTGGACGAGCGCAGCATCACGCAGATCACGGTTGACGCGCTGCTCCAGACCCTGGACGCCCTCGGCATCGACCGCTTCCACCTGCTCGGCAACAGCCTCGGCGGCGCCGCGGCCATCGCCACCGCGCTCGAAGCCCCCGAGCGGGTCGAGAAGCTGGTGCTCATGGCGCCCGGTGGCGGCTGGCTGCCCTTCGGCCCCACCCCGACCGAGGGCCAGAAGGCGATGTTCCGCTACTACAACGGCGAAGGCGCGACGGTGAAGAAGATGCGGGACTTCATCCGCGTCATGACCGCCGAGCCGAAGCGCTGGGAGGACACCGTCCAGGCCCGCTACGAGGCCTCCCTCGACGAGTCCCACATCGCCTTCTACCACGCCTACAACGCGGCCTTCGCCAAGCGTCACGGCATGGACCCGCTGTGGCAGCGCGTCCACAAGATCAAGGCACCCACGCTTCTCCTCTGGGGCCGCGACGACCGCACCATCACTCTCGACGGGGCCCAGCTCATGCTCAAGCAGATCCGCGACGTCCAGTTGCACGTCTTCGGTGGCTGCGGCCACTGGGTGCAGCTGGAGCGGCAGGCCGAGTTCGAGCGCCTGGTCACCGACTTCCTCAAGGAGCACTGAACATGGGCTGGCTGGAGGGCGACGTCGCCCTGATCACCGGCGGCGGCTCCGGCATCGGCCGCGCGGTCGCCCTGCGCTACCTCGCCGAGGGCGCGTACGTCGCCGTCATGGGCCGCACCGCCGAGCAGCTGGCGGAGGTGGTCAGCGCCGCCGGAGAGCTGGGCGACCGTGTACTGCCCGTCACAGGCGATGTACGCAGCCCCGACGACCTGCACCGGGCTGTCGACACGACCGTCGCGGAATTTGGCAAACTGGACATCCTGGTCCCCAACGCCGGCATCTGGGACTATCACCGCAGTGTCACCCGGCTCGACGGCAAGGAGCTGTCCGAGGCCTTCGACGAGATCTTCGGCATCAACGTCAAGGGTTACGTCCTGGCTGTGGAGGCCGCCTGGCAGGAGCTGGTCGCCACCCGCGGGAGCATCGTGATGACCCTGTCCAACGCGTCCTTCCACACCGACGGCGGTGGCTCCCTCTACACCGCCAGCAAGCACGCGTGCCTCGGTCTCCTCCGCCAGTTCGCCTACGAGCTGGCGCCCAAGGTCCGCGTCAACGGCGTCGCCGTCGGCGGCATGCGCACCCAGCTGCGTGGCCCCCAGAGCCTGGGCCTGCAGAACCGCACCCTGGCCGCCTCCTTCGCCAGGAACGAGGCGTCCGGCACCGAGCAGCCCCCGCTCATCCCGCTCTACGACTCCAGCGTCGAGCCGGAGGACTTCACCGGCCCGTACGTGCTCCTCGCCTCCCGCGCCAACAGCGGCACCGTCACCGGCGCGGTGATCCCCGCCGACGGCGGCATCGCCGTACGCGGCTTCCGCAACCCCGCCGGCGGCACCGCCCTCTGACCGGGCCGCCCCTCCCACCCTCCCCGCCCGCCTCGTCCGACAGCCATCGAAGGAGCCGACGCCATGGCCGCCGTCGACATCAGCCCCGCAGCCGCGGTGTACCGCAGAGCTCAGTACGCTCCTACCACCACCGCCGTGATCTACGAGGGCCGCGAGACCTCCTCCGCACGGCTCGGCCGTACGGTGGCCGCCCTCGCCGCCGGACTGGCCGAGCACGGTCTGCGCCGCGGCGACCGCATCGCCTACCTGGGCTTCAACAGCCTCGCCTTCTTCGAGACCCTGCTCGCGGCGACCCACCTTGGCGCGGTGTTCGTCCCGGTCAACTTCCGCCTCGCCGCCGACGAGGTACGGCACATCCTGACCGACTGCGGCGCCCACACCCTGGTCGTCGAGGAAGGCCACCGAGAGCTGGCCGAGTCGATCCTGACCGAGCTGCCCACCCGGCGCCACGTGCTGGTCGACACCGACCCGGCCTGCCCCACCGCTGCCGCACCCGCCGCCGTATGGACCCCCCTGTCCGAACTGCTCGTCCGCGGCGGCACACCACGGGACCCCGTCCCCGCCTACGACGACGACCTCGCGGTGCTGATGTACACCTCCGGCACCACCGGGCGGCCCAAGGGCGTCACGCTCACCCACGGCAACCTCTGGTGGAACGCCACCAACGTGGACAGCGTCGTGGACACCCGGCCCGACGACGTGAACCTCGCCGTCGCCCCGCTCTTCCACATCGGCGGCCTCAACGCCCTCACCCTGCGCACCCTGCTGCGAGGCGGCACCGTGGTGCTGCGCCGCGGGTTCGATCCGGCGCAGTGCCTGGAGGACCTGGTCCGGCATCGCGTCAACTCGTTTTTCGCCGTCCCCGCCATGTTCTCCGCGCTGGCCAGGGTGCCCGGCTTCGCCGACGCCGACCTGAGCGCGCTCCGCGCCCCGATCGTCGCGGGCGCCCCCGTACCGCCCCAGCTGATCAGGGACTACGCCGCACGGGGCGTCCTGCTCCAGCAGGCCTGGGGGCTGACCGAGACCTCGCCCTTCGCCACCTACCTCCCGGCCGCGCTGACCGAGGAGAAGGCCGGCTCGGCGGGGGCGCCGATGCCGTACACCGAGATCTGTCTGACCCATCCCGGCACCGGCGCGAAGATCCACGACGCCGAGACCCGCGGCGAGATCTGCGTCCGCGGCCCCAACGTCACCCCCGGCTACTGGAACAACCCCGAGGCGACCGGTGCCGCCTTCGACGACGCCGGCTGGTTCCACACCGGCGACATCGCGCACCGCGACAAGGACGGCTTCTACTACATCGTCGACCGGCTGAAAGACATGATCATCAGCGGTGGTGAGAACGTCTACCCGGCCGAGGTGGAGCGCGTCCTCATCGAACACCCGGATGTCGTGGAGGCCGCGGTCATCGGCGTCCCCGATGCCAAGTGGGGCGAGACCGTCCTGGCCGTGCTCACCTGCGAGGCCGGTACCGCGCTCACCGTGAAGGAGGTCCGCGAGTTCACCGGCCGGCACCTCGCCCGCTACAAGCTCCCCACCCAGGTCGTGCTCGTCGAGCAGCTGCCGCGCAACGCCAGTGGCAAGCTCGCCAAGGTCGAACTGCGCCGCCTGGTCGAGGCCGAGCAGAACACCGGGACGGCGTGAGCGCCGCGATGGCCGCCGTCGATCCGGTACCGGCACCCCCCGAGCCCGAGCTCGGGGGCGGCTGGACCATGCGTCCGCTCACCGACAGGCCCGCCGTCGCCTACGCCGTCACCGGCGTCGACGGCGGGTCGCCGATCCTGTTGCGCCTTCGCCGGGTCCTGCGCGATCCGGTGCGGGCCTGCTACCCCTTCGGCGCCCACGACCTCGTCGTGGGTGTCGTGCCGCCGGAAGGCGACCCGGCCGGGCGGACCATGACCGCCCGGCTCCTTCGCGTGCTCGTCCCGGCGCTCTTCGCCGCCGATCCGCACTGCCGCCGTCTCGTCGCGGCCCCGGACGAAGGCGACACGGTCACCCAGGCGGTCCTTGAGGCGGGCGGCTTCCATCAGGTCGCGGCGGCGGATCTGCCCGGTGGCAGCGTGATGCTGCTCGCGGCCGAGCGACCCGAGGTCGCCGGTCTCTCCACGGCTCTGGACGACATGCCCCACTGACCCCCGACACCGGGGTCACGCGGTGATGCGAAGGACACGGATACGGCTGTACAGCGTCGTCCGGCTGATGCCCAGCCGCTTCGCGGCGTGCACCTTGTTGCCCTGGCACTCGCGCAGAGCGGCGACGATCGCGTCGTGCTCGGCCCGCTCCAGCGGTGTCATGACCCGCAGGCGGGGACTGGTCCGGTAGTCCGCGGGAAGGTCCTGGAGCGTGACATCGCCGGCCGACCGGCTCTCGACGACCGCCCGTACGACCGTGTGCAGCTCCCGCAGGTTGCCGGGCCACGGGTGGCCGGCCAGCACCCCCAGCACGGCGGACGTGAAACGCAGCCGGTCGTCGGCGCCCAGGTCACGGAGCATCGCCCGCACCAGCTCCGGCAGCTCCGCGGAGCGGTCGCGCAGCGGCGGCAGATCGATCCGGCTGGAGCAGCCCGAGACGAGCACGGCATGGCGTCCGGCCAGTCCGGAGACCGGGGCACCGGTCAGGATGATCCACGGATCACACGGGTCACACCGGTCCATGAGCCGTCGTAGGCGAACGCAGCAGGACTCGGGCAACAGATGGACGTCCTCGACCACCAGCACGCGGGCTCCGCCCTGCGCGGCCTGCTCCAGCGTGGACAGCCAAGGTTCCTCCCCTCGGGCCGCCACGTCCGACGCGTCGAGGGTCACGATGCCGGTCGGGTCGACGCCCGCGAGTGACCGCGCAGTCGTCGAACGCCCGGTGCCGGGCGGGCCACCGACGTACGTGGGTGTCCCCGGCACAGGTTCGGACGGCCGAGCGACCTGCCGAGGCACGACGGCCCGTTCCTCCTGATCCGGGAACTCGAAGAGCACGCCCTCAGCGCGGGGGGAGACGACCTGGACCCGGACGGACAAGGTCCGCCCCGAGGACAGCTGCACCGAGCGGACCGGACAGGGCTCATCAGACCTGCCGGGGCGGCGTCCGAGACCGGTCGCCAGCTCCCGAAGCCGCAGGTGGTCGATCGGGTCGAGCAGTTCGGTGGCCGCGGTGTTCGCCAGCACCACGCCTTCGCCGATCACCAGCACCGGCCGGTTCCGCCGGGCCGCCGCCTGGAACGCGGACAGCATCCGCTGCTCCGTACGGCGGGCCGTGCGCAGCAGATTCTCCTCGATGTCCCGTGCCGCCCGGGCGATGAAGGGGCCGAGGAGCGGGGAGTCGTCGCGGGCCAGGCACGTGATGTCGAGGACACCTTCGAGCCGGTGGGTCACCGGGTGGATGATGGGCTGGCCGTAGCAGCTCAGCTGCTTGAACGGCTCGATGTAGTGCTCCTCGCCGTGGACGGCGAAGCCCTGCCGCAGTTCGTGTGCGGTGGCGATGGCGTTCGTGCCCGTCGTCTCCTCCAGGAACAGCCCGCCTGGCACTCCGCCCAGTCCTTCGAGGCGCCTGCGCAGGGTCCCGGCTCCCACGGGGACGTTCACGATCCGCGCGTCCCGGTCGGCGAGCAGGACGCAGAAGTCCATGTCACCGAGTTGCTCGGCGACCTCCGCGAGCACGGGCTCGGCGGCCATGACAAGACGGCTGCGCCGGTCGGCCGCGTCCGGGTCCACGGGGATGTCCGGCGTCGAAGTGGTGAGCCCGCTCATCGCGGAGCGCCGCCAGGACAGTGCGATCTCCGGCCGCACGGAAAAGGAGTTCGTGGCCATTGTCGGCTGCACCATCGACTACCTCACTCTCATCCCGGCAGCATGGTGCTCCGCCGATACCCCGCCCACCAGGTACGCGTGCTGCACCGTGGCACACGGGCTGGGGCGCGAAGCCGGTGCCGGGCGAATGTGGCTCCATGCTTGCTGCAATCGCCGAATCCCAGAGCGCCGCGGACCCGCTGTCCGGCCTGGTGCTCCGCGACGTCCCCGAACCGCACCCGCGGCCCGGCTGGTCGCGGGTCCGGGTCGTGGCCTCCTCGCTGAACATGCACGACCTGTGGACCCTGCGGGGCGTCGGGCACCCTCCGGAGCGCCTGCCGATCATCCTCGGCTGCGACGCGGCCGGATACGACGAGGACGGCAACGCGGTCATCGTCCACCCGGTCCTCGGGGACCCGGACGCGGGCCGGGGCGACGAGACCCTCGACCCGAACCGGGCCCTGCTCTCCGAGCAGCACGACGGGGCCTTCGCCGAGTACCTGACCGTGCCGACCCGCAACCTGGTCCCCAAGCCGGACTGGCTGTCGTTCGACGAGGCCGCCTGCCTGCCCGTCGCCTGGACCACCGCATACCGCATGCTGTTCACCCAGGCCGGGATCACCGCTGGCGACCGCGTGCTGGTGCAGGGCGCGGGCGGCGGGGTCGCCTCCGCCGCGATCCGCCTCGCGGTGGCCGCGGGCGCCGTCGTGTACGCCACCAGCCGCAGCGAGTCCAAGCGCGCCGAGGCCCTCGCCTGGGGCGCCCGTGCCGCCGTGGCCAGCGGTGAGCGGCTGCCCGAACGGGTCGACGTGGTCATCGAGACGGTCGGCGAGGCGACCTGGTCGCACTCGCTGAAGTCGCTGCGACCCGGTGGCACCGTCGTGATCGCCGGAGCCACGAGCGGCACCAACCCGCCCGCCGACCTCGGCCGTGTCTTCTACCTCCAGCAGCGCATCCTCGGCTCCACCGGCTGCACCCGCGCCGAGCTGGTCGCGATGCTCCGGATGATGGAGGCGACCGGTGTCCGCCCGGTGATCGACCGGACGCTGCCGCTCGCGGACATCCACAAGGGCTTCCAGCTCATGATCGACGGCGGGCTGACCGGGAAGCTCGTCGTCCACCCGCCGGCCCCTCAGCAGCAGAAGGACTAGGGAATGTCCATGACCGCAGCAGCCGTCGGGCTGTCCCACTCGCCCCTCATCGGCAAGAACGACCCCGCACCCGAGGTCCTCGCCCGTGTCGACGAGGCGGTCGAGACCGCCAAGGCCTTCATCCGCGACTTCGACCCCGAACTGGTCGTGCTGTACGCGCCCGACCACTACAACGGGTTCTTCTACAAGGAGATGCCTCCGTTCTGCCTGGCCACCGAGGCACACGCGGTGGGCGACTTCGGTTCCCAGGCCGGACCGCTCTCGGTCGACACCGCGGCGGCGAAGTCCCTGGCCCAGGGCGTGCTCGACCGTGGCGTCGACCTCACCATCTCGGCCCGGATGACCGTCGACCACGGCTTCGCACAGCCGCTGGAGGTCCTCTTCGGCGGCATCGACCGGGTGCCGGTCGTCCCCGTCTTCGTCAACGGCGTGGCCACACCGCTCGGCCCGGTCGCCCGGATCAGGGCCCTGGGCACGGCGCTGGGCGAGGCGGCCGCGGAACTGGACAAGCGGGTCCTCTTCCTCGCCTCCGGAGGCCTCTCCCACGACCCACCCGTCCCGGTGCTCGACGGCGCACCGCCCCGCGTGGCCGACGCCCTGATCGAGGGCCTGCCCCCGACCCCCGAGCAGCGGGCCAAGGGCGAGCAGCGCGTGGTCCAGGCCGGCCGTGACTACGTCGCCGGCTCGACCGCGATGGTCCCGATCAACCCCTCCTGGGACAACCGCCTCCTCGACCACCTCGCCCACGGCGAGCTGACGGAGTTCGACTCCTGGACCGTCGAGGGCATGGCCAAGGAGGGCGGCGGCTCCGCCCACGAGGTCCGCACCTGGATCGCCGCGTACGCCTCCCTGGCGGCCACCGGCCCGTACGAGATGACGTCCCGCTTCTACGAGGCGATCCCCGCGTGGATCGCCGGGTTCGCGGTGACCACGGCACGGGGGCGGTGACCATGGGACACGCATCAGATGACGGCCGGGCAATCGGCCTGGCCGCCGCACGGCTCACCGAGGCACAGCAACAGGGACGGCCGGTGGCCCCCGTACGGGACCTGCTCGGCACCCAGGACATCGAGGCCGCCTATGCCGTGCAGCGGGAACTCACCCGCCGCCGACTGGCGGACGGCGCGTTGGTCGTGGGCCGCAAGATCGGCCTGACCGCTCCTGCGGTGCAGGCCCAACTGGGCGTCGACCAGCCCGACTTCGGGGTGCTCTTCGCCGACATGGACGTCTCGGCCCTGGCCGAGGTCCCCTCGTACCGGCTGCTGCAGCCCAAGGCGGAGGCCGAGATCGCCTTCGTGCTCGGACAGGACCTCGCCGACGGCGACCTGGACCTGCCGCAGGTGCGGGCGGCCGTGGACCACGCGGTCGCCGCGCTGGAGATCGTCGACAGCCGCATCGCCGACTGGGACATCACCATCACCGACACGGTCGCCGACAACGCCTCCAGCGGACTGTTCGCCCTCGCCGAACACTGCCTCACCCTCGACGAGTTCGAGCCGCGCGACACCCCCATGCGCCTGTACGCCGACGGGGTTCTGGTCTCCGAGGGCATCGGCGCCGCCTGCCTCGGCGACCCGCTCAACGCGCTCGTCTGGCTGGCCCGTACAGCACGTGCTTACGGCGAGCCGCTCCGTGCCGGCCAGGTCGTGCTGTCCGGCGCGCTCGGGCCGATGGTCCCGGCGCCACCCGGCACGACGATCCGAGCCGAGATCGGACCGCTCGGCGAGGTCACTGCGGCCTTCTCCGAAAAGGCAGCCTTCTCAGACTCAGAAAAGAGCGACGCATGACGAAGACGAAGGTGGCCATCATCGGGTCCGGCAACATCGGCACCGATCTGATGATCAAGATTCTCCGCCTGTCGGACACCCTTGAGGTCGGTGCCATGGTCGGCATCGACCCGGCGTCCGACGGGCTCGCCCGGGCCGCCCGCCTCAAGGTCCCCACCACCCACGAGGGCGTCGACGGCCTGATCGCGATGCCGGACTTCGACGACATTGAAATCGTCTTCGACGCCACGTCGGCCAAGGCGCACCTCGCCAACGCCCACAAACTGGGGCCGTACGGCAAGAAGCTGATCGACCTCACACCCGCTGCCATCGGCCCGTTCGTCGTGCCACCGGTCAACCTCGACCAGCACCTCGACGCGGGCGCCGACAACCTCAACATGGTCACGTGCGGCGGTCAGGCCACCATTCCCATGGTCGCGGCCATCTCGTCGGTGACCCCGGTCCACTACGCGGAGATCGTCGCTTCGATCGCCTCCAAGTCGGCAGGCCCCGGCACCCGCGCCAACATCGACGAGTTCACCGAGACCACCTCCCATGCCATCGAGGCGGTCGGTGGCGCGGCCCGCGGCAAGGCGATCATCGTCCTCAACCCGGCCGAACCGCCGCTGATCATGCGGGACACCGTGTTCTGCCTCATCGGCGACGCCGACCGGGACGCTGTACGCGAGTCGGTCGCGGCCATGGCCGAGCAGGTGGCCGCGTACGTGCCGGGCTACCGGCTCAAGCAGCAGGTGCAGTTCACCCCCGTGGACGACTCGGAACCGGTGCACACCCTGGTCCCGGAGGGCGCAGGGCCGGTGACCACCCGGGTCTCGGTGTTCCTCGAAGTGGAGGGCGCCGCCCACTACTTGCCCGCCTACGCCGGCAACCTCGACATCATGACCTCGGCCGCCCTTCGGGTCGCCGAGTCGATCGCCCGGCGCAACGCCGTACCCGCGGAGGCCACCCGATGACGACGACTCACGTCGACCGCAAGCTGTACATCCAGGACGTCACCCTCCGGGACGGCATGCACGCCATCCGGCACCGTATCGATCCAGCCGACGTGGGCCGGATCGTCGCCGCCCTCGACGCGGCCGGCGTCGACGCCATCGAGGTCGCCCACGGCGACGGCCTCGCGGGCGGCTCCCTCAACTACGGCCCGGGCAGCCACACCGACTGGCAGTGGATCGAGGCAGCAGCCGAGAACACCACCAACTCGGTGCTCACCACCCTCCTCCTCCCCGGCATCGGCACCATCGCCGAACTCGAACGCGCCCACGCCCTCGGCGTCCGCTCGGTACGCGTCGCCACCCACTGCACCGAGGCCGACATCTCCGCCCAACACATCGCCAAGGCGCGCGAGTTGGGCATGGACGTCTCCGGCTTCCTGATGATGAGCCACATGGCCCCGGCCACCGAACTCGCCGCCCAGGCCAAGCTCATGGAGTCCTACGGCGCCCACTGCGTATACGTCACCGACTCCGGCGGCCGCCTGACCATGGACGGCATGCGCGAACGCGTCCGCGCCTACCGGGATGTCCTCGACGAGTCCACCGAGATCGGCGTCCACGCCCACGAGAACCTCTCCCTCTCGGTCGCCAACAGCGTCGTCGCGGTGGAGGAGGGCGTCACGCGCGTCGACGCGTCCCTCGCCGGCCAGGGAGCGGGCGCCGGCAACTGCCCCATCGAGGCCTTCATCGCGGTGGCCAACCTTCAGGACTGGAAGCACGGCTGCGACCTGCTCGCCCTCCAGGACGCCGCCGACGACCTGGTCCGCCCGCTGCGCGACCGCCCGGTACAGGTCGACCGCGAGACCCTGACCCTCGGCTACGCGGGCGTCTACTCCTCCTTCCTCCGGCACGCCGAGACTGCCTCCGCACGCTATGGCGTCGACGCGCGCGCCCTATTGATGGAGGTGGGCCGCCGCGGACTGGTCGGCGGGCAGGAGGACATGATCGTGGATATCGCGCTCGACCTGATGTCGGAGGAGCGGGCACCCGCCGCTGCGAGCTGAGCACTCCTGCAGTGCGGTCATGGGGCGAGTACGACGACGGTCTCCACCACGCGGCCGAGCGGTCGCCGCATGCCCAACCTCGCTCGGGTCTTGTACAGATGACCTTGGCCACGGGCGTCGTCTGCCGGAACACGGCCTCGTGCAGCACGTCAGGGCTCGCAGAGAATCAACGTGTTGCTTCGCTTGATCCGGCTCGTTGGTCTGCTACGGGTGTTTCCGATGAGGTTCGTGGTCAACTCGCAGTGAAGTTCGGGGTGTTGTTCCTGCATCTGGGTGGGCGGCAACGGCGGCTGATGATGGGGGCCGAGGCCCGGATCCTGGGTCACGGCGCTATCTGGGCGGTCGCGCGGGCGGCCCAGGTCAGCGAGACGACACTCCGCAAGGGTGTGGACGAGTCGGAGGCCGGCGAGGAGCCTCTGAGGCGGGTACGCAGGCCCGGTGGTGGTCGGAAGAAGGTCGTGGACCTTGATCCGGGTCTGCGGCCCGCGCTGCCGGCACTGGTGGAACCTGACGAACGTGAGCTGTACTGAGATTTGTGGACAGTCCGTCGACTCCACCCAACTCGGGACAGTCCGCGGACTCTACGAAACTCGGGGCAGCTCATGGCCCAGCCAACCGTTACACCAGCCTCGCCCTCCTGCGTCACCGCGCCGGGGACGCGGTGGAGGTCCGCACCGCCGGCTCAAATCCGGGATCGGAGGTCTCCCCGATCGCGCGCAGCTGCTCGCCGAGCGGGGGCTGAGCGCCGACAACGAAAACCCGTCGCCTCAGAGGTCGTCGCCGCGGTCGACGTCGTGGTTTGACCCTCGGCTGCGGTGACGCGTGCGCTCTACTGCCAGCGTGGCGCTTTGTGGACTGGGACCTGCCCAACATGTCCGGGCTGGACATGGAGAGCGCGCGGTCGGTGTGCACGGCTCTGGCTGGACGCGCGGACGCCCTCGCCCAAGAGCTGCTCGGTGCCCAGGTCACGGACACCAAGGGCCAAAATCGCTGACGGATGCCGAGCGGTGTGCTGTTCACTGGCCGCAGAGCATCGAATTGCAGGGAGGGACAGCGGTGGGCAAAGCGTCCGCAGGGAAGAAGGCAGCCAAGACGGGCGGAACGCGGGACCACACCGTTCCCCAGATGTACTTGCGGCACTTCGCCGAACACCGAGCACGTCGGCAGTACGAACTGCGCGTACGGCGCCTCGACGACCCCGACAAGGCATTCCCGGCGATGACGACCGCGATCGGCGCCGAACGCGGCTTCTACTGGGGGACGACCATCGACGGCGTGCCCCATCACGCGTGCGAGGAGCTGTTCACCGCTCTGGAGGGCAATGCCGAGGCCGTCCTCAAGGTGATCCTCGACGACAAGGACTGGGCCCTGACACCGAACTGGCCGCTCACGCCCGAGCAACGCGGCGCTCTTTCCTGGTGGATGGCCGCGCAGATCCTTCGCACGACGCGCCAGCGCAAGCGCCTCGCCCATACTCAGCCGCCGTCCGCGGAGGAGGCGGATGTCCCTGACAACATCGCCTGGATCACCACGAACAACCCCCACCTTCGCTACATCGTCGAGAACATCGCCATCCTGGCGCTCGTGCTGTACAACCGCCCCTGGGGGCTGGGCTTCAGCGACATGTGTCTGCTTACCAGCGACGTCCCCGTGGTCGTATGGAACCGTCCCGACGCGGACGATCAGGTTCTCGCCGTGGCCCAGAGCGACATCATGCTGCCCCTGGACCCGCACCGGCTCCTGTTCCTTCCCAGCCCGGCCGAGCAGTTGACCGACCCGCGCAAGCACACGGACCACCTCCTGCACATCGAGGGTGCCGTCGGCATGGCCCTGGTTGAAGTCGCCTATGACGTGGCGGACCAGTTCGTCATCCACCATCCCCGCCACGACCCGTGGCTGCACTGGAAGCCGAACAGCCCTCGCCAGCCGAGGCCTTGGGCCGGAGAAGAGCACTCGGCCCCGCAGTACGCGCTTCAGTACCCGGTGTTCCCGCCGGACCGGAACATCGAGCGACGCTGGACGATTGAGCATCCGCCGCCCCGCGCAGCGGCTTCGTGACCGGACTCGGTCCCGTCAGGGGCGTGCGTCCGTGGTCCCAGCGCGGACACGTCCAACAGCTCCTGACCATGCCCGAGGGCGCCGATCGGTGCCCTGCTGATCGAGGTCGAGAGGGACATGGGCTGCGCGGTGGCCTGCCTGTCGGGTCTGACGATGTGGAGGATCGCTGATCTCTATCCCGGCGAGGCCAAGACCGATGCCCGGGACGCCTGTCAGGACTTCCATGGCACCAGGCCTGCGGCGAGCAGATGGCGGGCTGTCGTGAGGTTGAGACGGCTATAGAACGCTTGGCGGCTGGCGAACGCTTCGTTCTGCTGAGCCGGATTGTTGAGGTCGAAGCCGAAACCGTACAGCACCAGGACTCGCCGGTGTCTGTCTGCGGCGTCAAGCCACTTCTGTTGTGGCCGGATGCGTGCGCGGGCACGTAGGATTCCGGCCGAGTCCTTGAGGGTGAGTTGGCCTCGGCGGCGGCGCAGTTGCCAGCCGGCCGGGGTGGGAACGGTGAAGGCTTCGGGGACCACCAGTCGGAAGCCAGAGCTGCAGATTCGATGGACCTGCAGTTCCAGGCTGAGGCTGTTGGCCGTGCCGATGGCCAGCATGTGTGTGGGCTCCATGATGGCCAGAGCAAGGCTCCTGTGCTTGCCGACTGCGCCAGCGGTTGGAAGAGCATCGTGGCCGAGGACGTCAAAGGGCGACTCGGAGCTCAGAGCCAGCCGGATGGAAACATCGGATCGTTCCAGGGCGCGGGCCAGATTGGGATGGCGTTGCCATCCCGGCGGCAGCGCCTGCAGCAGTTCCTCGCCATGCAGTTGGAGGTTTTCGTGCACAGTTGTGCTTGCGATGTGACGCAGTCGGCCAATGAGACGGTGGAGAAGATCCTCCCAGGGCATTTCCTCGTTTGTCTCTTTGTCGAGTGGGTGGGCTCCGAGCTCATGCATTAGTGTTTCGAAGGTTGAAGTGTCGTTGCGGCTCGCTGCTGCCACGGCTTTGAGCAGCGTGTACCGGGTGCGTTCGACGAGCGGCACTTGCTTGCTGAGGGCATCCACGTCGATCTCGCTGACTATGCGGTTCAGCAGGGCTGCCGCGGCTTCGTCTCCCGCCACAACCCAGGCGAGCGCGCAGGTCAGACCTACGTTGTGCACGAGCATCTGTTCCGCGAAGCGATGCAAGGAGCGAGGCCGGGTGCGGGCAAGGAAGCTTTCGAACTCCGTCTCGGCCTCTTGCCAGCGCCTCTGAGCACTCAGGGCTTCGATCAGGATCCGCTGCACTTCCGCGGAATTGCCGGTCCAGTCGTCCCCGTACGATGCCAGCGCCTCCCGCGCGGCGCGTTCTGCTGCCTCGGTTTCCCCTGCCTCGATGAGGCGCCCGACAGTCCGTGCCTGTGCCATCTCCGCGACGGTGGAAGGCGTGGGGAGCGTGCCGCTCAGAGTGGTGAAGGCGCGGTACAGATGTACTAGACGCTCGTTGCTCGCATGCCGCCGAAGTAGCTCCTCCAGAATCGCTGCAGCTTCGGCTGTGAGGACGGCAGCGGCGTTCCGCGCAGATTCTTCCTGGCGGATGTGTTCGATGTATGCGAGCACAGGGGTAAGCAGCCGAAGCGCCTCGTCGGCTTCTCCGGGCAGCTCCGCGATTTGGTGAGCGTGGGCCAACTGAATCCGTGTCTGCGCCTGAAGGACCTCATTCGGCTCCTCGATCTCATCGAGCCAGGCCAGCTCAAGCGCCAGCAGCTCTATGGCTTCGCGGACCTCTCCCTGGAGCTTCTTGAATCCTGCAAGGTTCCCGAGCAGTACGGCCGTGTGGTTGTCCTTCACATCCCTGCGGCGGGCGTGCGCCGCGAGGGCAGCCGCGTGCTGAGCCAATTCCCAGCTTCGGTCGGCATGTGAAATCTCCATGGAGATGTACAGCCACCGGTCGGTGTGAAAGGCGCATCGGGAGAGTGCTTCTTTGCTGCCAGGCGCCTTTTCATAGTACTGGCGGAGAATTTCTTGGAGAACGGCATTCATCGAGACCGTGTCGTCGATGCCGACAGGTGACTTGGTGGACAGCGGCGCTAGAGGCTCTGTGTAGCGGACGAACGAGACCTTTACCAGGGCGCGGAAGATCTCTCGGAGTGGCACGTTGCTTTCGTCGACGGCCGTAGACAACGGAGTCGTCGGGACGTCCTCCGGGGAGAAGAAGGCGCTGACGGCGGCCAGATGGATGGGGATGCGCTGCGGGGCGAAGTTCGTCAGGTAGCCGAGGACTTCTCGTACTTGCCGGGACAGCTGTTGGTCGCCCGCCAGAAGACGGATCAGTCGGGCCAGGCTCAAGTCCACTGCGGCGACCAGGGTGCGCGGGTAGCCGTGCGGTATGGAGAAGCGGTCGTCTAGTGCCCGTGACAGCAGTGCATGGCGGTATTGGTCGATCCTGTTGACGGGGATGGCGCAGCTCTTGAGGTAGCCGCAGGCCAGTTCGATCGCAAGCGGCCACCCATCGAGGGCCTCTGCCAGTGTGGCCAGACCTTGCCGGTGGCGTTCCGCGTCACTGTCCGTCAAAGCAAGTCGACGTGTCATCAGTTCACAGGCCTGGTCGGTGCTCATCCTGTCAACCGATACTCGGTGCCTTGCCCACGTCCATCCGGCGTTGTCGATGGACGTGATCAGTACGTCCCCGCGGCCGAGTCGGGGGATCCAGGGAGACACGATGTCGGCGAAGGCATCGTCGAGCACGATCAGCCAACGCCCGGGTAAGGAGCTGAGTAGCTCGTGCACCTGCTCTCGGAGGTGGTCCGCGCTGCGTGCAGACTGAGCGTCGAGCTGCCCGTGCAGGTGACCGCAAAGGCGTCGGAACGATGCCGTCAGGGATTCGGTCGTGGAGGCGTCGGCCCAGAAGATGAGGTCGTACGTGTCCGCGTGCTCGGCGACGTACGCCGCCGCTGTGCTGGACTTGCCGATGCCCGACAAGCCGGTGACCACGCAGCTCCGAACATCGCCCGGTGCGCTATCTGCTGGAGTCAATGCGTCTGCGACCTTTGCGAGGAGCGCTGGACGGACGATGTCAGGTACGGGTGTCACAGGTCCATAGACCGCGGCCCAGTCCTTACGGCCCAGCGCGCGGATCAAGACGTCGTCTTCCACCAGGACCGCATTTGTGAAGTCTGAGATACTCCAGAATGCCTCCTGCGAGGTGGCCGCACGGCGCAGGACTTCGGCCGTGAGGTATCCCAGAATCAAGCCGGCCGACCTCTCGCCCAGGCCAGCTCGATGCTGCGTACGCCGCTGCCGCAGCTGATCGTGGAGATCACGGCGCAGGACGGCCTCCTCCCGGCTGTCGAAGACGATCCGGCTCCGGCCCAGGCGCTCAACCTCTTCGGCAGACAGTGCCTGTAAGCGTGCTATAGCTCGGGGAGCGTGGCCGAGTAACTGGGCCACGGAGACACGGAGTTCTTCCGGCTTCTGACTCCGGCCGGCAAGGGTTGCAGCGAGCAGGCGGCATTTGGCGTCCGGCACCGCGGTCGTAATCAGCTCGTAGGCTTTAGCGTCTGATTTGGTGACCATCGCGGCCAGCACTGCAAAGGCCTCGGGCGCACTGCTCCGTCGGCCAGGAGCCGCGCTCTTCACTTGCGCGGCGACCAGGCATTCGCCCTGCCGGTCGACCAAGTCAAAGTCGACGACGTCAACAGCAGGTGCCGTGTTCTCGGGGGCCGGGCCCTCGATTCTGCATCCATCGACGTCGGGACGGCCCCAGGCTGCCAACAGAGCTTCCAACGTACGCAGGTATTGATACTGGAAGCCGCGCGCGGCCACTCGGCCACCATCTAAGTTGCTCACCAGCCATGCCCCCTTCAGCGCGGTGAACGCTCTCCGAGCGTAGTCAGCATGTCTGACAATCGGGGCGGCAGCATTCCAGCTGTTGCCTCAGGGGCAAGGCTGCATTGCAGTCCGCCACCGGGCAGGGGCTGGCCTTGCTGCGGATCTGGCGTACGACCTCGATGTGGTGGCCCCAGCCGTGAACGTGGTTCTCGCCGGTGTGTCCGCCGACCGCGTCGATGGCGCGGGCGAGGTGAGCGCGCATGCCCCACTTCGCCACCCGCCGTGCGGCGATTGGCCGAAGCCCTTCAGGGCCCTCAGCGCTAGGGGTTCCGGGGTGTGGGCCCGTACGACACGCGGCGGTTGTTCTCCGGGGAGGTGGCAATCTAATCAGTCATGGCTGCCGCGTACTCCACGATGAGTGGGCTCGCCACTACGCACCGAGCATTGTCCTGGGTGTTCGGAAGGACCCCGGTGACACGCGCGTAACCGGTCATCAAAGCGGATGTGTTGATGATGACCTCCTCGTCATCCAGGGCACGCAACAGCTCCTGCACCCCCCGACCGTGCAGATTGTCAGCCGGCTGCGATGCGTCCTGATCCGCCAGCCCAGGGTTGCGGTGTCTGGTGAGTGCCTTGACGACCTGACCGGCCCTGGTGACGAATGCATCTCCCAAGCTAGAGGCGGAGTTCCCCACCTCCAACACGGGACCGTCCACCGGCATTGGGGTCCAGCTCCGCAAATGCCGCGCCGAGCCGTGCATCAGCAAGCGACAGCTCTTGGTAGAGGCGAGATCTGGGCCTCCTTCGTGTACGGGATCCAGGAACAGCACGAGATCCTCATGAGCACCACTGAGCGTCACGCAGCGAAGCGGCAGCTCAAATTGAATCCACTGCCCCGGGCGCAACTCCTTCTTCGCGTACCAATCGGCTACAAGCTCCACATGGTTGTACACCTGACGCAGGTGCCGCAGCTGGCCGTGCTGTCCATCCGGGGCTGGCGCGTCCATGTCGACACCTCCGAACGGCGTGGTGACGCGAAGTGCACCAGCTCGCGGGAGGCGCCGAGGCTCGGGCAAGAACTGCCGCAGTTTGCCCTCCGACAAATAGACGATCTCGCGCAAGAGCTTCCCCCGTCAGTGTGCTGGCCGCGTGACACCTCATCCTGCCATCCCGCACTGACAACGGACGAAGGTGCGCAACCCCCCCGCAATCATGGCCAGTTGGCTGTCACGGATGCGTGCTGGCTCGATACTGAGGATGCGCACACTACGCAACGAAGACCTCGGGGGACTCATGGAAGACCGGTTCGAAGCGGACGCGGCGCTCGATCGACTCCGGGAGCGGGTGGAGGGCATAGGGGAAGGGCAAGCACGGCACGCGGGACAGCTGGATGGGTTCGAGGAGAGTCTCCATGGCGTGCGAGCACATGTTGTCCGGCTCAGCAGCGAGCTCACTGAAGTGCGCCAGGAGGTTGAGGGACTGGAGAACGCGGTCACCGACACACGCCAGACCCTCGACAGCTTTATCGAACAGTACGGCCGCGACCGAGAGGTGGCCAAAGCCCAGGCTGAACTGTCCCGTCTGACAACCGAGTGGCACGCGGAATTCGCACAACGCAAACAAATGCGCGCCCTGGCCCGCGGACTCGTTCACACCCTCACCGCACACGCCATCAACAAAGGGGTGGTCAACACAGCCACGGTGAGGGCTTGCACAGAGGAACGGATGCTACTCGAACCGACGTACTGGCTGGCGCCGGCCGCCATGGCGGTCGCAGCCAAGTACCGCGACGAGGCAGAGAGGGGTGAAAGTGCCCGCGCACACGCACTCATGCTGGACGCGGCCAAAACTAACCTGTTCTTCTCACTTACCTATTCCCGCCTCGGAGACGAGGATCAAGCGGCTGGCTGGATGGACCTCTACCTCCAGTCACTCGATCCGGACGGACTTAGCCAGGACTTCTTCGTTGTTCTGGACGCCATCGCGAGTAAGGAACTGGGAGACGCGGCTCTCGGATACACCCAGTTGGCCATGGCGCGATGGAACCAGAACAGCCGTCAAGCCTCAGCCGCCCCCTACGCAGCAGCTGACCCAATTGATGGCGACCGGTGGAAAGCACGGCTGCAGAGTCTGCGCCGACGAATACCCAAAGGTCAGTACAAGGAACTGCGCCAAGTGTGCGGAGAGCAGTGGGAAGCGCTCAAGGATGGCTGGGAACTCGCCACCGTGCCCGACGGAACCCTGGCTTATCTCAGGCGGCTGTTCCCGGATGGGCCGGACGGAGTCGACTGGCCCGTCAGCGCTGGCCACTACGCGGAGAATGCCCTTGAGCGACTAATCAACCAACTCGAGCCCGATGAGGCCGAAATGCGGGAGAAGATGCGGCGACTTGAGCGCATCATCGAGCACGGAGGAGACCTCAAAGCAGCCGCCGAAGCGTACGAGCTGTCCCTCGGCCCGGACGCGGAGCCAGTGACCTTCATGTCGCTCCTCGACCAAGCCGTTTTCGAACCGGCGGCAGCACGGCTCAGTCCGCCCGCCCGTCGTATGGCTCTTCGTGCCATCTGGCCAAGCCTTGAGATAGCCGCCGACCAAGTCGTGGCTGACTCCCGACAGCACCTTCCACATCGCATCACCTTGCGCATAGCTAACTGGACATGCGCTGTTCCGACGCACCCGCAGCCGATGGTCGCGGCGGGCCCGCTCGTCGATGACCTCGCTGCGCGCATCGAGCAGCAGACCCAAGAGCAGGCGGACGCTGTGGTGCGCAGATGGCCGCGCGTCTGCGGCACTCTGACGATCGGGGCCCTTGCCGGAGGGCTCGGCGTGCCGTTCACCGAGGGCGCTTGGCGGGGTATTTTCCTCCTGGTCAACCTCGTGATGATCGGATGGGCGGCATGGGAAATCTATGGGGTTCCGGTACGCAAAAAGCATGTGCGCGAGCAAGGAGACCAACTCCGCCATGAGGCTGTCACCACGCTCGCCAAGGCCCTAGAGCAGCGCGACAGATTCTTTGAGGAATGGCATGCGTCTATGGCGAGACTTACAGACCTCAACGGATGGGGCGGCAATAAGAAGCGGGACTGACTACGGCTGCAGCCGTATTGGTGAGCGAACGGAAGGAGTAGCTGGTGCACGGCTCCCAATTGATCGGTGACCGATACAGGAAGATGACTGGTCCAGCCAGTGGCGCCATGGCGGATGTGTGGACGGTCGAGGACACTAAGCTCGGGCGCACTGTGGCCCTCAAGTTCCTCGCCCGGCGCCGCCTCACGCAACAGGGAGCCCTCACGGAATTCGTCGCGTCAACAGTGAGAATGTTTGAACGCGAAGGCCTGGCTATGGCGCGGATCAACCATCCCCACGTCGCACACATCTACGATACTGGCGAACATGAAGGCGAGCTCTACATAGTCATGGAGTATGTAGAGGGCAGACCGCTCGCTGAGCTCCTCAAGACCGGGACGATTCGCACACTTGAGCCAACCGTGCGATGGACCCGCCAAATCTGCGAAGGCCTCGAGGCTGCACACAAGGCTAAGGTGCTCCACCGTGACATCAAGCCCGACAACATCATGATCACGCAGGACGGTGACGTGAAGATCGTGGACTTCGGTCTGGCGTTTCTCGCCGACGTCACCCAAACTCACACGAGCGCGGGCACTCCGTTGTACAAGGCGCCGGAGCGATGGAACGGTGAGCCGGGAAGCCAACGGAGTGACTTGTACTCCGTGGGCTGTGTCCTCTATGAAATGTTGACGGGGCGCCCACCGTTCGGCAGCCCTGCGGACGACGTCATGACCATAGGCAGGATGCACCAGGACGACAGGCCGGCACCCCCGAGCGCTCACCGCCCGGGCGTTCCTCCTCAGCTTGACGCCGTTGTGCAGGCGCTGCTGGCCAAGGACCCGGCGCGTCGCCCGAAGAGCGCTCAAGCAGTCGCCGATGCGGTGCGAGACATCCAGCATGTCCTGGACTCGATGGACTTGGGGGAAAGCGCCGGGGAAGAGGACTTGCCCGAATTGCTCGGCGGCAGTGCTGGATTTTCTGAAGCCATCCGGGCGCTTGACCGCCGCATCTCCGATTTGGATCGCCGGTTCGGGCCGAGTGACCAGGCGGTGATCGACGCACGAGATAAGCATGCGGAACTCACCGGCCAATCAGGCGACGTGCGAGGGGCTGCAGCTCTCTACAACCGACTTGGCCTTGACTGCCAAGCCTTCTTCGGACCCTACGATGTGAGAGCGCTGAATGCTTTTGAGGGCGTCGCGCGATGGATTGCGAGAGCGGGCAATAGGTGAGGGAGCCCAGCTTGCGGCTGCATGGTCGGCCCGTGCCTGGATCCTTCTCACAACGGCTGCGGCAGGGGTGACGGACCGTGCCGCCTGTGCCCAAGGTCTCCTGCAGGAGTTGATTACCTCTGCTGCTCACGACGTCTCAGCCTGGGGCGATCTCAGATTGGGCGGGTATCTCTGGATGTCGAAGACAGCACGGCACGATTGAGCTGTCCCCGGTCGATGACCGCAGGAGTGAGGTGTAGTGCGGGCTGGAGGCGTCAGGGGCTGTTTTCGGTGGGTAGGCAGTTGCCGGAGGTGAAGAGCTGGGGCCATGAGCTGTTTCCCTGGTAGGCGGCGATGGCCCAGTGGGTGTAATCCCAGTGCTTGTTGGAGTTGTACTCGGCCAGCAGCCTGGGGCAGGCGGTCTTGGTGACGACGTCCTGGAAGTGAGTTTGCTGTGCGCGGCCGGCCAGGGCGCCCGACCCGTCCTGGGCCCAGACATACATCACCTTTTGGACGGGGTCGAAGCCGAGGGTGATGGCGTCGTCGCGGTCGAAGGGCTCCAGGCCGTATCCCTCGGCAACGCGTGTGTTCCAGGCAGCTGTGATCGCTTTGACCGTGCCGCCGGCGATGCGGATCTCGTCCTTGTCGCTGCTGGGTATCTGGGCGGTGACGATGCCTTCGTCTGTACCCTGGCGCCGTCCGGCTTCCTCGGCGTAGCAGCCGTCGGTGGCCTCGCCGAAGCCGAGGATGGTGGCCTCGTCCTGGCCGTCGTAGTCCTTCCAGTAGGCGGAGAACCGGCCGTACGGCCAGCTGGTTGGTGCGTCCTTGAGTTGGTGGGCCAGGGTGATGCAGGCGGCCATCTCGCCGGCCCGGCGGAAGACCTCTTTGTAATCGTCGGTCAGGGTGGAGATGGGACCGCCGGTCACCATTACGGTCTGCGCCTGACGGTTGAACGTCACCGTGGGCGTCATGAAGGACATGTCCTTGGTGGCAAGTATGGCCGTCATCCGATCACGGATCGCCGCTGCGGCGTTGACTTCCGCCGTGCCGGCAGCGTTCCGGCTGGCGCTCCACTCGCCGGGGACGGGCTGGGTTTCGTCGTCCGCGCGGGTGAAAGCGGGATTGGCCACGCCGGCCAGCGGGTCGGTGGGGACGGGAATCGTGCGCGGGTCGGATGCCGCCTGGCCGGTTACGTCGGTGCCGGGCACGGTTGAGGGCGTCGAGCTGGCTGTGGTGCCGGGATCGCGATCTTTCGTGGCCGCCGCCGAGGGGGCGTTCTCGGAAGCGCTGGTCTCAGGACTCTCGTCGTGTCGGAAGGCCATGACTCCGCCCACGCTGGCGCCGACGACGGCTGCCGTGACCAGGACCGCTGCTAGGGCTCGGTGCCGGGAGGATTTCTCAGGGGCGGCGGGCAGGGGCCATGGGAACTCCTCCGGGGTGGGCACGGACCACTGTGCTGTGACCAACTCCCCGATCAGCGTGGAGGCGCTGCCTGCTTCGGCC
Organism: Streptomyces sp. NPDC002588; assembly: GCF_040295925.1. Classification (NCBI taxonomy): domain Bacteria; kingdom Bacillati; phylum Actinomycetota; class Actinomycetes; order Kitasatosporales; family Streptomycetaceae; genus Streptomyces; species Streptomyces sp. NPDC002588. The sequence continues at coordinate 25,289 of NZ_JBEOWF010000059.1, read as the reverse complement.
GCAGTGTGGTTGTCGAGTATCTGGGTGGACTGGGCGGCCAGCAGCCGTGCGCAGGCCACGGCTGCCTCGGCGGCGTCCGGACGCTTGGCGGGATCCTTGGCAAGGGCCCGTTCCACGATCTCCTTTAGCGCCTCGGGGATCCCGTCCAGGTCCGGTTCGCCCGAGGTGACGCGGTAGGCCACCGCTTCGGGAGCGCCGCTGCCGAAGGGAAGGCGGCCGGTCGCCGCATAGGCGACGAGCGCGCCCCAGGCGAACAGGTCGCCCTCCGCTGCGGTGACGCCGCTGTGGTAATGCTCGGGGCTGATCCAGCCGGGGGTGCCGGTCAGGATGCCGGTCCGGGTGACGCTGGTGCCGTCGGCGGCGTGCGCGATGCCGAAGTCCAGCATGCGGGGCCCGGCCGGGGTCAGCAGCACGTTCTGCGGTTTGACGTCCCGGTGTACGACACCTGCGGCATGGATCGCGGCGAGGGCCTGCGCAGTGCCGGTGGCGAAGGCGTACAGGGTGCCGCCGGTCAGTGGGCCGTGAGCGATCAGGTGCTGGGCGAGGGTGGGGCCTGGGGCGTAGGTGGTTGCCAGCCAGGGGGCTTCGGCATCGGGGTCCGCTGCGAGGAGCGGCAGCAGAAACGGGCCCTGGACGCGGGCGGATAGCCGAACCTCTCGGCGGAAGCGGGCCCGGAATTCAGGGTCGTCGGCCTGAACGGGATGGATCACCTTCACCGCTACGCGTTCCCCGCTGTCGGTGAGCGCGGCGTACACGGTTCCCATTCCGCCCGCACCGAGCCGGCCGACCACGCGGTAAGGGCCGACACGAGAAGGGTCACCGGGGCGAGCGGGCTGGAACCGCCCGCCGGAACCAGCTGCGCGCACAGGTTGTCCGATCGATCAGCGTGGGGAGGCGTGTGAGGCTGGATGCTATCTCGCCTGCATCACTGCCAGTTGAAGTTCGTCCGACGCTACGAGCAGATACCACCGGAGACGAACGGGCCGCGTGCACTGGCCACAGCCGCCGTGTGGACGGTCTCCTGCACTACTGGCAGGCACGACGTGAGCGTCTCCACGCCCATCACCCAATCCTGCAGCAGTCCTGATCGTCCCCCGGCCAACGTGCATCAGACCCAGACAACGTGCTCATTGCGATGGTGTACGGCGGCACCTTCTGCCGACCGGGCTCACACGTTGTTGTCCTGTTGCGCCCGGGCGTACTCGAGGGCGGCCCGCGGGAGTTCGGTGCCGTACCTGTGGGATTGGTTGAGTAGCTTGGTCAGGCTGCGGGGGGCTTGGCTCCAGCGGTCGGCCAGACTCACTTCCGCGCCGGGGTCGTCCAAGAGCTGAGAGATGACCAAGGCGGTTTCCGTGGGCTGGTCTCCTCCGCCCGGCCCCCACCACAGGTGGTCCCCGGGGGTGCACGGCCCGGGGTAGATCCGGCCGTCCGCGGTCTGTATCCACACGGTGTCTTCCAGGATCACGGATCTGAGCTGGGCGTCCCGGTCCGGCAGCCGCAACGGGGCAAGGAAGACCCATGCGCCTTGGCGGGAGGACCCCTTGCGGACAACGGGGATGCCCGTTGCGGGGTCGGTGTAGAAGGTCACGTCCTGAGCGTCATCGGCGAGGACCGCGTGCAGTGCGGTGGGGGCGCACGGCGCCAGTTGCTGCGCCCATCGGCGAGTAGCGGGTCCGCGGGCGCTCACCTCGGTGTGCGGGCCAAACGGCAGGAGGCTCGGGTCGCAGTACATTCCGATCTCCAGGGGTTCATAGGCTTCGAAGAGCTGACTGGAGGCGATGGTGCGCCAGCCCGCGGCAAGCACGTCACGGTCACTGGTGCGGGGCAGCGGGTAGCCCTCGGTGCGGTGTCGGGCGGCGATGAAGAGCGGGTCGCCGTGCGGGTGCGCACCGTGCTCACCGAAGATGCGTATCTCGCTGTTGAGACTGCTGATGCGCTGATTGCGCAGCGAGTTGGCCAGATCCGTGAGTGCTGTCTGGGCAGCGTCGTCAGGCCACCAGAAGGAGGCCGCCTTGCGCAAGGTGGACTCCCGCTCGTCGGGCAGGACCTCGGCGATGGTCACGGTTACACCCGGCGTCCACTGGCTGATCACGTCGGAGCGCCGCAGCTCACTGGGCCACCAGGGCAGTGGGTGTCCGACGAGTCTGGTGACCAGGCCCCACTGGGCTTCGTATTCCAGGGGCGGCTGCGCTGTGTCGGCCGCGATCAGAGCCGGTCCGGAGAATCCGATGTCACAGTACAGAGCGCACACGGTGATCACGCCCTGGGAGCCAGCGTCCTCGGCCAGTTCTTCGGCCATGGCGGATGCTGCGCCTCTGCGGGTGGTGTGGAGGATACGCACGACACCGAGATCCGTTTCCCAGTCCGTGGCCGGCCCCTGCGAGGTGGGCTGGAATCCGATCCATGTGCCGGGGGCTACGGCCCGTGTTTCCAGGGCCGGGTCAAGCAGTTTCGCGCCCCGCTCGCGAAACCGGCTGGAGCTGGCGGCCCAGACATAGACCGAGCCGCCATCCCACCTCCAGTGGGCCTCCTTGCCGAGCGCGCGGTCGAGCTGTCCGAGGTGTTCCCGGGACCCGCGAGGAAAGTCTTCGCCTCCCTCCAGCAGGTGCTCCAGTTCACCCTTGGCCAGCTGAAGGAGTCTCTCCACATCGTGTCTGCGAAGGAATGCGGTGCGCCGCCCGGCCAAGATGCCCTCTCCTTGGTGCAGTTGCCTTACAGATAGAGCCGTGGAGACGGCATGCCGACCGCGTAGGGCGGCCTCCTCGGCGGCAGGTGCTGCTGTTGAAAGCATGGTGCATGCTCGCCGGGCGTGCCCGCCGCGGGGCTCTGAGCGGAGCGCATCCATGTAACACCGAAATCGCCGCATGCTACCGGCGACATTGCGTCAACTTGTCATGTTTCAGGACTCGTTGGAAGGCGCCGATCCTACGATGCTGGCTCGTTCCTGAAGCGCCGCAAGAGGCGTGAGGCGTCAAGCACCCGGTAGTTTCCCCTGGTTCTAGGACCGCGGGATTCGATTGCTGCGCAGAGGAAGGCATGGATGCCCAGCGGAATCTGGCACCTGGAGCCCCGACGGATCCGCCCCTGGTACGAGCGCGCCGTGTCGGCGTCGATCGAGCATCCGGAGATCCGGGCGTACCTGGACCTGGACCGGCCGCAGGTCACTGAGGAACACCTGCGGCGGGCCTTCGACCAGCCCCGGATCATCTCCGAGGTTCTGCGGGCGAGTCCCGTCTACTCCGATGTGCGCAGGCGGACGGCCCGTGCGGACGACTTTCGCCGACGGTTTCTGGCCGTGCATGAGCGCTGCCGTGCCACGCCCTTCTTGTCACTTGTGCTTCTGGTGGCCCTCGCATATTGGATGGCCGACGCAGCCATCGGGGTGCCATGGTGGGTGGGGGGAGTGGTCCTCATCTGGCCGGTTGGGTACTGCGGCGTCCGGGAGTTCCGGGAATCGGACAACCGGAGCAACTTCGTTGCGCAGATGCAGACAGCCGCGTATGGCGTGGTGTGGGCCGTCTGCGCGGTCGACACCGAGACGCGCCTGGCTTGGTGGGCGCTCGTCAAGCTGAAGCGGACGATGGACCCGATCATGCGGCGCGAGATGACCGCGCTGCTCGGGCCGGATCACGAGTCCCTGCTCGTGGCCCGCAGCCATGACGGTCTCATCGACGCTGGCAACCCCCGCTACTGGATATCGACACCGGTCGAGCTCGCGCTACAGCGCAAGCTCGACCAGATGAGCGGCGGGGCGATCGCGATCTGCGGCCCGCGGGGCGTCGGCAAGAGCACACTGCTGAATAAGGCCTGCCAGGGGCTGCTCGGCCGGTGGCCCGAACCGCACTTCCACACCATCGTCCAGACGCCGGCCAACTACCGGCCCGAGGAATTCCTACTCTCCCTGTTCCAGGCGGTGTGCCGCGACTACCTCGCACTGTACGGCCGCCGGCCACGCACCCCGTTCTTGTTCCGCTCACGGGCGCGCGCTGTGCACGGGCCCCGCCGCCTTTACCACTCGGCGCGCCGGTGGGCGCAACTTCTGTCCGGGATCGGCCTGGTGGTCCTGGCGATCCAGAAGGAAGTCCGCGATCTCGCCGACAGCGTCTACCAATCCGCCCATCCCGCCGCCACGGGCTGGGCAGCGAACCTGCGGGACTGGGCGCTGGCCGCGTGGCACGGGCACCCCTCGGTCACCCGCCTGGTACTGATCGCGGTGGGAGCGCTCCTGGTATGGCGTGCGGATCCAAAGAGTTGGCTCACCGGGCGGCCGGTGAGGCGCCTCGTGCACGACTGCCACAACTACCTGAGTCTCTTGCAGCACATCCAGTCCGTCAGCGCCTCAACCTCGCTCGGCGCCTCGGGCCGTGCGCTCACCCTGGGGATCGGCCGCACCAGCGGCAGCAGCTCGCGCACCTTCACTTACCCGGAGTTGGTCTGGGAGTTCCGCAGCCTGCTGTCACGCATCAGCGCCATCGAGCGCAAAGACAACTGGAAGGTCTTCATCGGCATCGACGAACTCGACCGTCTGGGCTCGAGCGAGCAGGCACGTGCGTTCCTCGCCGAGATCAAAGCCATTTTCGACGTACCGCGCGTATATTTCGTCCTGTCGGTGTCGGAAGACATCGGTGCGGCCTTCATCCGCCGCGGACTGCCTACCCGCGACGTCACCGACAGCTCCCTGGAAGACGTCCTGGTCATCGAGGCGCGCACCCTGGAGGAGTCCAGAGCGTTGCTGCAGATGCGGGTCCCCGGCTTCACCGATCCCTTCGTCGCCCTCGTCCACGCACTGTCCGGCGGGCTCCCGCGCGACCTCATCCGCTACACCCGCAAGGTGACAGAGACCCACCGGCGCACCAGACAGCCCGGATTGGCGGCACTAGCCCGTGACGTGCTGTGGGAGGAGGCCGCGCAGGCACTGTCCGGGTTTCGCGCGCTGTTGGCCCACCACGACGACTCCGCCGCCTCCGCGCAGACCGTGCACGACCTGCACACCCTGATAACCCTGATCCGCGGGGCCGACTCCACCCACGCCAACCCCGAACTCGAGCAGCGCATCCTACAGCTGGCCCACGCAGTGCACCCTCCCCACGCCGAAGGCACCGATTCCGTCGGCGAATCCGCCCAGCGCTGGGAGGAGTTCTCCTGCTATCTCTACTTCATCGGCACCTTGCTCGAGGTATTCGCGCGACGCAACTTCGCTGCCCGTAAAGCCGCCTATACCGGCCCCGGGAAGGCCTCCGCCGACCTTCAGCGACTCGCCGAAGCTCGCTTGGAGATGACCGTATCCCCGCACAGCGCCCGCAAGATCCTGGAAAAATTCCGCGCGCACTGGGCGCTGCGCCCCGCCACCCTGCCACGGATCGTGCAGCAGCCCGGTCCGGGCACTGACCGCAGCCGAGATGCTGTGCGGGGCCGTTCCTGACGGCGAATCTACTGAAAGACCTTTCAGGACTCGACGGTTCATTGAGGATCCGGCGGGCGTTGGTCTACTGAGGTCTGATGCGTGATGTCGCTGGGTCGACGCCTTGAACTGCGAAGAGGAGGACCCGTCCCGCGGGATCATGCGAAGATCGCCAGTGGCACCTGGTTGAACTGTCGGTCGCCGAGGGCTTTCCCGACAACAACATGCCGGGCGGACCCGACATCGAAGTCCTGGCCAATAGTGCCCGCTGCTCGTTCGCCGGGGGCGGCACCGTGACGCTGGCGGGACAGCGCCTGAACTACGGCTGCGACAACGGCGGTTACCTGTACAGCTACCCAAACAAGTCGGCCGCCGTGTGGACCATCTCCTACGCCGCCCCCGGCAGTGGGGCCAGCGTCTCCACGCCGATCACCACCGTCTACGAGTAGCACGCTGTTGGCCACGCCGTTAGTAAGCTGATCCTGCTCCGGTGACCATCCGCGACCGCTCCGCAAGCTCTAAATCAGACCCAAAGCTCGGCGACCGCCGACACGAAGCGTACTTCACGATGTAATTGGCTATACCTGTTCGTGGGCTCACGTTGTCACGAGAAGCGAGGGGGTACTCGTGGATCTTTGGGCTGACTTCACCACCGCCCGCCAAAGACGACTACAGGCCGAATCCGAAGCGGAGGGTGCGCGCCTCGTATATGTCTGGGCCAGTAGAATAGTTGACCTGAACTATGGTGAACTATGCCAAGTGCGTGAGCAGGCACTGGAGGCCCGAAGGGGCCTCGCGATGCCTATCTGGAGCATTGAGCGTCGACAGATCATCATCGGTGCCATACTTATAGGTGTGTGCTTCGCTATCTTGGCAGGTCAACTTTGGCTATTCAACGCGAAGCCTCCGGGGGAAATTCCAAAGAACCTGATTCCACGCCCTCCTCATGGTGGCCTGCAAGTATCCGTCGTTGAGCAGGCACTGTTCCTCTTCATCGCGCTGTGCCTCGCCCATCTGATAGTGCGGCCGAGGATAGTGTTGGGGTTCTATCGAAGGTTGATTTCTCCTGATTCCTCGCAAAATCCAGTGGTCACATACGCCTATATTCTGCATGTCGCCGCAGTGCTGGTCGGTACTCCGTGGATGCTCTTAACTATCACCCGCGCCCCGCATCCTTGGGCTGCGGGATGGATAATCTTTTTCAGCGTGAATATTGCTGTTGTAATAGTGGCGAGGCCGATCGAGAGATCCCTCTATATAATTGTGTTCGGAATTTGCCGCCCTCCCTGGCAACGACCTCACGACATAGTTATCTGGTACCTCTTCATATGCACCGTCAGTCTCGATGAGAGCATATCCACATGGGTGGACGACGTTCGCTCAAACCGTCAAATTCTCGCTTACGCCGCAAGAGCCGTTGAGCGCGATCGCCTTCCACTGCGTGTTGCCGATAGGTTCGAGTTCGCGCTACGCCGCGAGATCCGTAGTGACCAACTTCGCATTGCCGCCACGATTCGCGCTCACGGTGTCGCCCTGGCCTCGGTCCGAAACCAGGCCGCCTATCAGCACATATGCGATTCCATGCGAGCGGGACTGCTCGCTGCGGTGGATCATAATTGGGAAACCTTGCTTGCGACAGCGCCCGAAGTGACGGTAGGCACGCGGCTGTTCAGATACTTACGTCGACTCGCGCCAAGCTTGGGTCTGATCCTGTTCGCGGTCGGTATTCCCTTCCTGCCCGGAGTCGATCCTCCCCTCGGTAATAGTCTTCGGCTCTTATTGTTCAGCACCGCACTTCTTGCGCTCATGCCAATCGGAGACGCGGCATCAACAACGATCAAGGACGCCCTAGGCAAGGCGCTCGCCCCCACGAGTAAAGAGCGATGAAGGCACTTCCTGGTCGTTCGGTCGTGACGCTCCGAGACCGCTCCACAAGATCCGGGCCAGAGCCCAAAAGAAGACGCCCTAGCCAAACCGGGCGGGTCGCGAGAGGGCTTGCGCGACCTTGGGGTCGTGCTCGCCCGAAGCGCCGAGTGGAGGTGTAGAAACGCTTGAGGCGATGGGAGCGTCCCCTGGGATGACCAGGCTAGATGGATGGCCTGCCCACTCGCGGCTTTTCCACGGGCGTCGTTTGCGGGTGCCGATTCGGGTCCGGTCATTGGCATCGCAGGCTCGGCCGTTTGAATCACTTCCGTATGCAGAGCCACTGCCCGCGGGATTTCCGGGAGGCCATCAGTGTGCTGCGAGGTCGAGCACGGCTAGGCAGAGTGGACCCTCGTGGTAGGTGAAGGGGTTGTGCACCACGGTGTCGGGTGATGCGGATGCGAGGATGCGGGCGGTTGTTGCCCTCTCTGTCTGCGGCAAGGCGCCCGCTTCACGAAGTACCACGGCAAAGAGGTATCTGCGTTGCAACGGTTGCAACTCCGGGTGTGCATCAGCAATCGGGTCCCAGGGAGCCGCCATTATGGGACTGGCATCACGAATTTCTGCAGGATTGCTGAGAGCACCTTTGAATGCCTCGATAGCTTCCGGGTCCACGCGGAGCCGCCGCATCAGTGGTCTGGTGAACATGGGTAGGTGCTCACCTGAGATGCCCAAACGGAATCGAGTGTGAGCGCGGATCGCAAGGGCTGGCAGATCCTGCGGCGGGGCTGTGCCAAACGCGATAGCCAATGAACTGCCCCATTCGCGGGGTTCGCGAGATTCGGGATCTGTTGTGAACCATGTTTCCAGGTCCCGGAGGGCGAAAATGGACAAGCTGTCAGACGGAAAGAGCTGTGAGTGGGCTGCTAGCCCGTCACTCACATCAACACGTTCTGACCGGGTGACGATCGACTCTTCGGTAAGGACTGCCTTGAACACCTCATCGGACACGGTCCAGCTGTCGCGGTCCAGCACAGAGTCGAGTAGGTGCTCAGATTGCCCGATCTTGGTCACGACCGCGCGCAGGACTCCTTCGTCGCCCCTGTTCTCCTCTTTGGCCCACAAGAGGAAATGCTCATCTTGACGCAGCGTAGCGTCACTGTCTGCCTCGTGGCGCAGCATCTCGACGATGGCGGGATAGCGGGTAGCAACTGTTGCGAGTGCTGAGATGACGTGTCGCCGCTGCTCGCATGCCGTTCGCTGACGACTATCGGACTTTCCGTTCAGTCGTTCGTAGATTTTTTCGCCGAAGTGGGCGCACAGCTGTTCCCAGTTCTCGGCGACTAGGTCCACAAGAATCTGATCCACGTCACCGCCGTAGAGAACATCGAGGGTGACGCCGGGCGCACCGGAGTGCCCAATGGTTTCCCTGATGCCGTCAATCAGCGTGGGGTCACCGAGCATTAGCATGCCGATCCATGCCAGTTGACGGCGCTCTTCGAGTTGGGGGCCGTAGGCGCACAGCTCGTCCCTGATCTCATCGCGTAGCCATTCCATCTCGGACGTCAGCGTGTCGGAGCCTGCCAGGTCATTGTGAGCCTGCTGGTGACGCTTGATCACTTGGACGAGCCCGATGAACGCCGTACGGCGGACCTCGCTGTCCGGCTCGTTCTTCCATTCCGCCATGACGTGGATGAGTTCGGCAGCGGACAGTGAGCTGCGCGCAAGTTCGAACACCAGGACTTCGCGCAGTTCTGCATTGATGTGCTTGAGCAAGGAGAGCGTCTTGTCGAGGATCTGGAGGGACGGGGCGTCGCTCCTGTTGCAGTAGGCCCTGAGAATGGCGACAGGAATGGTGTCCGCGATTCCCGAGCTGATGGGTCTTGTGTCGTGGATGAGCTTGTCGGCGAACTCCTGCACGGCTGGCTGATCAGGCCAGGCGTTGATGACCGCAGGGACGTGCCACATCAAGGGGTGAGGGCTCACTGCTGTGCACGAGGCTGCCAGTTCGGCTGGATCGTAGCTCGCAAGCACCGCCCGTGCGGCTTCAGCCTCCGCATCTTCGTCTTGGACGGCGTGTTCGAACTTCTTCCAGGCTTTGGCTACTGCCTCGGCTACGACAACGTGCTCCTCGGACCAGTCACCTGTGGTCGGCTGGCGCAGCAGGGACACCAGGACGGCGAAGCCCTCCTGAGGACCGAGCACGTCTACGGCTACGCCGGCCATGGGTGCCGCTTGATCGAAGTCGCCCCGGAGCCTGGTGGTGAGGGCAGTGCGAACCTGCTCGTCGTCTCCGTAGCGCTCGACCAGTGTGCTGGCCGCGGCGTAGGGCCGGTGGGCGTCCAGACCACGCAACAGCACGGTTTGAGCGTCGGCGGGTGGAAGCACGGTGGCCAGACTGGCCACACGGTAAGGCGTCACACTCCCCAATTCGGTGTCCACGTACGGGCGGAGAGCTTCAGCGAATCCCGGGTCGTCGCGCCACTGCTGGGGAATCATTCCGGCGTCGTACAAGATCAGCCCGTGCTCTTCCGGGGCGGAAAACTGTGCGGCCACCCAGGCCTTGAAGCGGCTGTCATCGGCGAAGGCGCTGCAAGCCAGGAACCACGCAAGACCACGGTTGCCGCCATTGCGTCCGTTCGTCTTCAAGGTTGTCAGCGCGAACTCGGCTGCCTGTGCATTCCCGGTCGCTGCGATCTTGACGAGGTCCGCCGCAGGCCACGGAGCTGAGTGAAGGTCTTCTCTGTACAGCAGGGACAGCAGCCAGTCTCGCTCCACTGGCCGGTACAGCGCGGCGTCACCTGACGTGGTGCCGCGCTGCAGGGAGTGCAGAGCGACCAGTCGGAGCGGCTTGGATGGCTGATGCCGCGCCCAGTCGACCAGGCGTGTGGTCTCGGGCGCGTCGGGCCAGCCGTCGCCGAGGGCGAGGAGGGCAGCGGCCTGGGTCGCCGAGGACGGTCCGGTTTCGGTGAACGCCAGCAGCTGGTCCAACACGTGACGCTGGCCGCTGAATCGGTGTGCGATGGCTGCTGCCGCGTTGACCTTCACGTGGTCGTCTGGGTGTCGAATGCCCCAGAGGAGGTATTCGGCCGCACTGGCGTCGTCGATGCCGAGATCGCGCAGCGCCCACATGGTCGGCGACGGATCGGGACGGGGCGCCGTGAGCCACCGTTTCATGACCGGAAGCAGGTGCGTGCGTGTCCCATGGTTCGCAAGCGCGCCGGCGAGCGCGGTGATGAGGTTCGCGCGATGACGTAGAGAGGGATGGACCTCTACCCGTTCGACGAGCTGTTTGATGTAACTGGTCTGCGCTTTCGGGGTGAGTTTGACGCCGGCGGAGAGCGCCTCGGCGAGCATCTCGTACCCGTCGATGTCCGTCCATCGTTGGTCGCTTGTGTTGAGGGCCGCAGCCAGCAGTGGTTGCGTTGTATGAGAGCTGACCTGCGCGGTCAGCAGCGCCAGGAGTACGTCGCGCCAGGCCGGATCTTGTACGGACCGCTGTACGACCGTGATCTGCTCTTCGGCGGGGCGCGTGGCCAGGTATTGGCCGGCCAGATGGTCGAGTACCACGCGGTGCAGGAAGCCGAAGGAGCCGGCGCCGTGCGAAACGATCAGTCCGAACTCGTCTTCCGCCATGGCAAGGACTGCATCGGCGATTCTGCGGGCCTCGGGCAGCTGATAGCCGAGGACTTCGTCGTCGGTCATCGACTCGACGATGAGCCTGCGCATCTCATTCTTGGTGACAGTGCCGGCGGGGTCCTTGATACGGAGGCGATAGGCCACGGCGGCGAACAGCGTGTTCACCTCGGTACTCGGCAACGCAGCTCCCCGCGCGTGTGAAGCGCGCTGTCGCATCTGCGGATGCTTTTCGATGAGAAGTTCGACGAGTCGGGCGTAGATCTTGAACCGTTGGCGTGGGAGAGGCTCGCCCTGCCACGTCGTGGCCAGCAGCGTGAGGAAGAGGGGGGATCTGGAGAGTTCGGCGAGTTCCGGGATGACTTCAAGTTGGTCGAGGAACGCCTCGACTCCGGCTCTCCACACGGGAGTGAAGCCTGCTGCGTCTTCCGGTTGTGCGGCTGGCCCGAGGACCCCGGCTGCGATCGTCTGGCGCTGCTGGTTTGTCAGAGGTGTGATCTCGGCTCGTGCCCACGGACGCAGCCAGTTGAGCCGGTCGACCGCGTACGGGCGTGTGGAGAGGATGGCTGAGGCCGTCGTTCGGCCGAGGAACGCTTCGAGGATTCCGAGGGCGTGTTCGGCTGTGCTGACGTCGCTCCACTCGTCGATGCCGTCGACGAGCAGTAGCAGGCGATCGTCCCGCAGCGCGCGCTCGACCAGCGGCCATAGACGGGAGGCGCTCTGCGATTTCAGCCAGGCTTCGGCAGCCGAGACGAGCGAGTTTTCCGTCGATTCTTCGAGGTGGCAGCACAGGAACCCGAACGGCAGCCAGATGGGCAGGTCTGTGCCGTGTCGTCTCTGCAGCGCGAGAGACTGCGGCTGGGCCGAGAGAAGGTCTGCTGTGATGAATCGCAGCAGGCTGGACTTTCCCGCTCCCGGACGGCCGATGAGTAGCCGGTACTTGCCGCTGGCCAGCCACTCGTCGGCAGCCACGGTGCCGACGGTGGCTGGTCCTGTCTGGTCGCTGTGTCTGAGCAATTGGTGGGCGGATCTGAACGACTGCCGATGGGCGCTGAGCCGCGAGGAAAGGTGGGTATGGCCGTTGGCGGGGTTCTCTGCCACACGTTGCTCTTCGACGGCAGACTCAGGCTGCTCGGCGTCGATGAGGTCGGGCCGTTGACGGCTTGGATCGACGTCCAGGATGACGAAGGGGCTGTCTCGCTCCGCGTTTTCGACTGGGTGGACTCCGCCTTGGGCGGAGAAGACGGCGTGGTAGAGGTCCCGCAACTCTGCGCGAAGTTCTCTGATGTCCTGGTGAGGCAGGTTGTGCGCAAGGCGTTGGGCTGCGTCCGGGCCGCAGAAGCGCTCCACCCAGGGGCGGCCGAAGAAGTCATCGACGATGCGAGGCTGGTCCTTGAGCAGACTGGAGACCTCCTGCGCACCCCACGGAACGAAGGTGATCTTGAGTTTGGCCAGCCGTTCGGTCTGCTTGCGGATCGCAGTGTCCAGCTTGGTGTCCTGCAGATCGAATGAGGTGGCGAAGTGGAACATCGCCGTCTTGTCCGCCCATTCGCCCGTCAGGAGGTCGTCGACGGCCTTCCCAATCTTGCCCGCGGTCAGCGTCCTGACCCGCCGGGATTGCAGAGTGATGTAGTCCCGGCCACCGGATTCACCCTCAGCCAGGTCGAGCGGAAGCCGAGCGTAGGCATCGATCCCGGCTTGGGCTTGGCCCGGGACACCGAAGAGTTTGGCGTACTGGACCGGCCGCACAGTGTGAAGCAGCCTGAGGAACAGACGCTCGGCGTCGGGCCAGTGCAGATCGCCAATGGGCAGCACCTGCGCCCTGGTGTCGATAGGCGGCGCCGGCAGCGGACCCGTGGGGGCAGACCACAGAAGCGCTTCGGTATGGTCTCCGACACCTGCCTCGTTGGTCGCCATCATATCCGTCCTTCGCTGCTACAGGCCTCGGTTCCCGTTGCCAGATTATGATCTCGTAGATCTGTGGTGGGCACTGCCCGTAGGCCACGATCCACTCGTCTTCATGACCCGCAGAGTGACCGGCGCAGCCACCTGGAACTGATGCGGAACCTGGCCCGGGGTCAAGCGCTATCCAGGAACCGAACGCTTACACGACCGGGATGCCGCGTGTGTGCGCCCAGGAGGTGATGGCGTCGCGCAGTTCGATGTGCCAGGCAGAGGCGCGGATCTCACCGGCCTGGGTAAGGGGGTGTGCCTCCGGAATGCCGAAGGTGTGGAAGATCTGGTCGGCGAGCGGTGACGAGGCCTGGACGAGTCCGACTCGTGCGTCTGCGAGGTCGTCGATGAGGGCCGTGATATCAGCCTGGGCGTAGACAGCGGTGCGCGTACCTTGTGGAAAGGGTGCGGGGGACGCCACGGTCATCGGGTAGGCGCGCTCGCGTGGCGTCCGTCCGACTACAGGCTCTGGGGGCGTGTAGGGGTGGGAGTACATTTCATCCACGAAGTCGACTTCAATGGCTGCTGTTCCGGTAGTGCCGCACCGGTCGCGTGCATGGCTGGCCAGGAAAGCCAGGGCCGACATCAGCCGGTGGACGAGCAGGCCTGCCTCGACAAAACGCACCCGCTCATCGACATCCTCATCCCGGTCAACCCATGTTTCGATGGGCTGGGCCCAGATGCCCGATCCATCGTCGTAGAGCTGCGCGAGGTCGCTGCGGGAGTGTGCTCGCGGAGAATCCAGAACCAGCTTATGAGCCCCTACGCTGACCTGCTGGAACAGCCGTTTGTCCAGGCCCAGGAGGGGCTGAGTGGCCTGAAGAGCCTGCTTGTAGTCGGTGAATGACTCCTGATTGATCCGCATCCTGCCTGGCACATCCGGGACGAGCGTGACGAGAAGATGAGGCTTGTCGCGTTTGCGTTCAGCGGTCACCAGGTCTTGCTCGATATCCCGCATCCGTTGCCTTCGGTCGGCCGCGGCGGAAAAGCGTTGGTGGTATGCGCTCGCGACGTACGTCTCGGTGAGCCAGTCGGTCTTGGTACCGGCACGGCGCGGATACCGCAGCGTTGTGGTGGAGGGCTTCGTCGGGGCGATCGTGATGGCATGCGGTGCTTGCGAGCTTGGTGGAATGGCAATGAGGAGGAGGCCGTGGCCGGGATTGGCCGGGTTCTCCTTGCGAAGTGGTTCCCACCGGATGGGGGGCGCAGTAGTCGAGGCGATGCGCTGCTGAAGGTCACGCAGATGCTGGTCCCCCAGGTCGACGTCGAAGGCCCGGGACGGGACGCCGCCGTGCTCGACCATGCCGATGACGACCACGCCGCCGAGGTGGTTGGCGAAGGAGGCGACGTCTTTGGCCAGCTCCTCGCGGCTCTTGGGGTCTGTAGAGTAATGCTGCTGCTTGTAGTCAAGGTCCTCTGCTTCGGCCGCTTCCTGCTTGCCGATTAGGCCGACGATCTCGGCGTAGTTAACGCTGTCGAGGGCACCGCCGAACAGTTCTTCAAGTCGGCGTGAACGAAAGGCCATGCAGGCACTGTAGAGCGGCGGCGCGAGCATCCTTCCCAAGCTTCACGATCAACATCGGCGAAGCCTTTCAAGCCGGTGATGCGTTTGCTCGGTAGCCTGCCTTGCCCGTGACTGTCGACGTCGTTGTGGGTCCGCCGCGTGCGCAAAGTCTGCCGGTTCGCGTCCCTACTGACCGTCGACCGCGACGGCCCAGCCTTGGAACACCTGGTGACGTCGGCGGTCGCGGGAGCAAGAGATGCCCCGCCGGTCCGAAAGGGCGGCGGGGGTGTCGACCGATGGCCTTTCAGTGGACGTTAAGTCCGTTTCTGGTAGCGACCTCGTCCGGGTTGGGTGAGGAAGCCTTGGCGGACGAGTCGTCCGAGACGAGCACGGGTGACGTTGACCGATGCCTCGTCGGTGGGCATGCCGAGGAGTTCGTGCAGCTCACGGGCTCGGAATTCCTGGTCGGGGTGCTGGTTGAAGGCGTTCACGATGGCCTGGTAGGCGGTGTTCGTCTCGGGCGGTGCGGGTTCCCCTCCAGCCGGTGCGAGTTCGGCGATGACCTTCCTGGTGATAGCCAGCTCCGCGAGTCGCGCTTCGGTCTCGGCCAGGGCGGCGGTCAACTGCTCGATCTGGTCGCGTAGTTCACCGGCCCGGGCCGCGCTCTCGTCGTGCTGGACCTGGAGGCTGTCCAGGAGCTCGATGACGTTCACGCGGCCAGTTCGAGGGTGTCGCGCCAGGCCGGGCTCGGTGTGGTGAGGCGGCGGGTCATGTTCGCGATCGAGGCCCAGTAGACCCGCGAGGCGGACGTGTCGGGCCGGTGGTCGTACTCGCGGGCCAGCCTGCGGTGCAGCATCAACGTGCCGTTGACCTGCTCCACGATCCACCTCTTCGGTTGCGGGACGAAGCCTTTGCCCTGGTCGGCCGGGTTGCGGCGGACGACCTCGACGTCGATGTCCAACAACGCGCCATGGATGAGGACTTCGTCCTTGAAGCCCTGGTCCACCAGGGCCTTCTCCAGACGCATCCCGCACCGCTCGGCAGCCTGATCGAGCAGGGCGGTGCCGGCCGTGTTGTCGTGGGCGGATGCGGCCAGCACCACGACGCCGATGATCAGCCCCAGCACGTCGACAGCCAGTCCCCGCTTGCGGCCCGACACCTTCTTGTTGGCGTCCAGTCCCGTCGTGGTCTTCGGGACACCCGCGGCCGCGCGCACGGACTGGGTATCGAGGATCACGAGGGACGGGTCCTCTAATCGCCGGGCCTTCTCCCGTACCTGGCAGCGCAGGAGTTCGGAGATCCGCTGGTCAAGGCCGTCCTGGCGCCACAGGCCGAAGTAGTAGAACACCGCCGACCAGGCTGGCAGGTCATGGGGCAGGTAGCGCCACTGGCAGCCCGTCCGGTTCTGGTAGAAGATCGCGTTCACGACCTCCCGCAGATCGCAGGACCCGGGATCTCCGGTCGCTGACCGTGCCACCCGGTCCTGTTTCCAGGCCGTGATCATCGGCTCGATCAACGCCCACTGCTCGTCCGCTAAGTCGCTGGGGTACGGCTCTCGCTCCATGCCCGCATCTCAGCATGCACATGCCCAGCGGATGGCCTGCCCGACGATCAGTACCTCGATCGAGCGATCACGAACCGAGGAAGATCGGACTTAACGTCCACTCAGTAAGAGTCGATTGTCCAGCCTGCTCATGATGTGTCTGTCACGGTGGCTTGGCGTCCGGCGGGTAGCCCTTGGCGCGTAGGAAAGCATCAAGAGCAAGCGCGACGATGTCGCCGTGCTGCACACCATGGTCCGCGTGGTACCGGCGGATGCGTCGCTGTAGTTGGAGAGCGTCGGGGACGGCGTAGTTGATCTGCCCACGACTCGTATGGCGGCCACTGATGACCTCCAATGTGTCGGGATGCGGCGCCAACGGGTCGTCGGTCAGGTCGGATTGCGCGTCGAGCACGTCGGCCAGTTCACGCAGCTGACGGGCGTGGAGTGAGAGATCGGGCATGGGTGACTCCGGTCAGGTCCACTAGTCGACTAGCTAGCCGCCTAGTCGACTAGTGGAATAGTCAGTGGGACGGGTGTCCGCGAACGAAACATGGGTTCGCGGACACCCTGGGAGATGAACGTGGTGTCAGAAGCCGCGGGCGGTGAGCCACTCGTCGAGTGCGACGGAGACGATGTCGCCGATGGGTAGGTGGTCGAGTTCGTTGTCGAGCGCGAAGCGCTTGATGCGCTTCTTCAGTTTCAGCGCGGCGGGGACCGAGGAGTCGAGGCTCTCGCGCGTGATGATGCGCTGGTTGAGGATCACCGCCGTCTCGGGGATGTCCTTGGGGCGGCCGGGGCCGTGAGCCCACGGCGTTCCCGCGCTGGGCGCTGCCTCGGGTCGCCGGTACTGTTCCTGCTGCATCCCCGGCTCCTCGGTCCTTACCGGGAACGCGGTACCGCCTGCGACCGGAGGGACGGCAGGGCGAACTGCCACCTCGGCGGCGGGGGGCGCGCCAGCAGTCGTGGACGCGGCGGGAGACGGAACATGCTGTGGAGCAGGTGCGGCCGGTTGCGTGGCATGGACTGCAGGTGCTCCAGGCACGGCAGCTGGGACCGCAGGCGTCACCTGCTGCCTACCGGGCCCTGCCTCGGGGGCGGCAGCGTCCAGGCCGACCGGCTGACTGGCGGTCGGCTCCGGCACGGAGCCGCTCGGCGCCTGGGCAGTCGGCTGGGCGTAGACCTGTGTCACTTCGGGCACGGCCTCGGTTCGGTCCCGTGCCGAGGCCTCTGTGGGAGTGACGCGAGGTGCGGGTTGAGCCTGCGGCGCGCTGGCAGAGAGATGTCCATCGTCCCGGGTGACGGCCTGTTCGGCGGCGAACTGCTCGGGCGTGAGTTCGGCGGCCGGGGGAGGGGGCGGTGGGGTCGTCTTCTTTGCCCCGCCCAGGGCGCGACCGCCGGTGCGGCGGGCCGGGGGCTTCGGCCTGTCGTTCTTCTCGGTCATGCCTGGGTCAGCTCCTTCATCAGGTTGGCGTACTCGCTCAGTTCGGTGGGGATCTCGCCGAAGGCCTCCATGTAGTGCACCCAGGAGTGGATGGTGGTCTCGGCGAGCGGGAACGGCTCGTCGCGGTCCGGGCCGATGCCCTCGCCCTCGGCGGGTTCCAGCAGTTGCTCCTTCGCGCGGCCGGGCAGGCTGGTGCGGTCGTCGGCCTTGACCATGACCACGTGGGCGGTGACGCCCTGCTCG
Source organism: Streptomyces sp. NPDC002588 (assembly GCF_040295925.1). Classification (NCBI taxonomy): domain Bacteria; kingdom Bacillati; phylum Actinomycetota; class Actinomycetes; order Kitasatosporales; family Streptomycetaceae; genus Streptomyces; species Streptomyces sp. NPDC002588. Next base: position 7,705 of record NZ_JBEOWF010000059.1, on the reverse strand, counting down.
TTGCGGGCGGCGGCGCGTTCGGCCTCGTCGAAGGTGGCCACGAGCTTGCGGCGTTCGATCTTGGTGGGGGCGACCGGGACGAGCAGCAGGTTCGCCTCGGTGACGGCCTCGTGGAAGATGCGGGCGCTGCCGCCGCCGGCGTCGACGACGATCGCGCCGAACTCGGCCCGCTTGGCCCGGATGTACTCGGCGATGTCGTCGAACGGGTACCGCTCGACGACCAGGTTGGCGGGGATCTCGAAGCCGGCGGCCTGGGCGACCCTGAACCAGTCGTAGGCGGACTGGCTGGTGGCGTCCGCGTCCAGCAGCAGGGTGGGCAGGTCGAGGACGACGGCGTGGTAGAGGGCGATGAACCAGGCGGAGGTGGTCTTGCCGGTGCCGCCCTTGAGCATGCCGACGACGATGACGAAGGCGTCCCAGGCGCTGGCCGCAGTAGCGGCCAGGGTCTTGGTACGGGCGTTCTCACTCACGTGTGCTGATCTCCTGAATCGGGAAAGGTGCGTTGACTTGGGCGCGCCGGCGAGATTGTCGACGAGCGGGGGCGGTTGATTGCCGACGAAGGAGGAGCCCGAGCAGCGATGCATCCGGGATGACGCGCCATCGGTCCCCTGAACTGCCTGGCCCGGCTGGGGACGCCTTCGGGTCCGCTCAAGACTGCTCCTTCTTCCGGGTACGAGCCGGGCCGTGGTTGTGCTTGGGGCGCATGCGGGTGCCTGCTTGGCGCAGGAGCCGGTAGACGCTGCCGATGGAGTAGCTGCACTCTGCGGCGAGGTCTGGCACGGTGGCGCCGGCCTCGTACCGCGCCCGTAGGGATGCCGCGAGCTTCATGCGCCGTGCTGTATTGGCTGCGGAGCGGATGCGGAGTGCCTGCTGGGTGGTGCGGGGCGTGCCCCCGGCCTCGATCAGCAGCCGCCGCGCGGCACGTCGCGTCACGGACCCCGCCTCGGCCAACTCCGAGATTGTGGCGCCCTGTTGCTCGTAGAGTCGGCGCAGGTGAGCCGCGAGATTGCGGCGGGCTTGCCCGTCGCGCATCCTGCGCGTCTGCCACGAGGTGCGCATCACGGTCCCTGCCTCGCGCAGACGGTTGAGAACCGTCCCGTACGACAGGCCACTGCTCGCTACGAGTTCGTCGACCGTGGCACCGGCCTCGTACTGAGCGCGCAAGGCTTCCGGGGTCACAGGTTTCCCCTTGGTGGGAGAGGCCGGAGGGTGTTGTGGGGTCATGCGGCGGAGTTCCATTCCCTGAGCGCTTCGGTATGGGCGGCGGCCAGTTCGTCGTAACTGCGCTGGTCAGTAGGGGTGATGAGGATCAAGTGGCCGTCGGTGGCGACCCGCCAGTCGGGTGCGGCGCGGCCGGTGGCCGGGTCGAGGACCCGCCCATCGGAGGTGTGCCAGGCGGGCGGGATTTCGTCGGGACGTGGCGCGGGGATCAGGACCTGGTGGCCGTCGCGGACGATCACCACGGCCTTGCTGCGGTGCTCCGCGAGCCGGTCCAACGCCTCGCGGTACGCGGTGCGTTGGGCCGCGTGCAGGGCCTTGCGCTGGGCAGCGAGTCCCCTGGTGTCGTGCCGCTCTGCCACCGCGTCCCAGCCTTGTGCCAGCACGGCGTCGAGTCCGGGAACGGGAGCCGGGAGGCTGCTGCCGAGACCCTCCAGCGCACGCGGCGCGAGAGCCCAGGTCTCACCGGTGTGATGGGCAAGGCCGTGCTCGGCGAGGCGTCGCAGGGTCCGGTAGGTGGTGGCGCGAGAGACCGATGAGCTGCCGACGAGCTCGGTAACGGTCTGGTGGGGGCGCTGGTGCAGAGCGCTGATGATCATGAGGGCGGCGCTGCCCAGGCCGTGGTGGGCGAAGGCGTCGTGGCCCATCAGCCGGGCGAGGACGGTGGAGTCGATGTCGGCCGTCGTGGCCGTCTCAGGGGTGGTCCACTCCTCAAGTGCCGGGTCGGGGGGGTACTGAGTGGTCCGGAAACGAGACGGCAGCACGTTCAGGTACCAAGTGGAGCCCTCACGGCTGTGACCGACCCGCAGGCGGCGCAGCCAGCCCTGCGGCTTGAGGACGTTCTCGTAGACGGCCCGCAGGGTCGTCCGCGAGATGCCTGCCTCTTCGGCGGTCTGGCGTTCGCTGGCGTGGTGCAGGGGTCCGCCGGCGATCTCGGCGAAGTTCAGATGGGCCCGCAGGACCCGCAGCGCGGTGCGCCCTCGCTCCCCGCGCCAGGGCGTCGTCTCGATGCGGTCGCGCAGCGCGGCGAGAACCTCGTGCGCCTCGTGTCGAGAGCCCAGCGTCCTGCTGGTGCTGACCGCTTCCGAGGCTCTGGACCACACCCGGCGGATGTAGTGGAGCGCACGCGACTCGCCCGAGCGCAGCGCGATACTCCGGGCGTGCCGCCCGCCCTCATGATCCGGGTGCAGCAGGAGCTGTGTCAGCTGGTCGAAGGTGCCGCCGATACGGGCCACGTGGCAGGCGATGGCCGCGGTGATCCGGTGCCCGTGCTCGGCGGCGCCCTGGCGCTCCCCGCGCAGCACCACGGCCCGGCCGTCGGAGGCGATCCTGCTGTAACTACCGGCGGCGTAGCGGCCGGTGAGGTCCCCGAGGAGAACGAGATCGGAAACAACCGGAGGCAGGTGTGAGAGGCCCGAGGGGCCGGACGGGTGAGAGTGCCGCTGCTGGGGGTTCGTCGGGTGGGTGCTGTGTGGCACGGTGGGTCGTCTCGCAAAGACGTGGACGCCACCCAGGCCCGCTAAAACCACGGGTGGTGTCCGGGACCGACCTCCAATCGGTGCCGGCCAAGGCCTCCAGGACGGCCATCCTGGAGGCCTTCGCGCGTCTGGCCCCGAGTGGAGGCAGGCGTCCCCATCGCAGCTCGACCGGGGTGAGCCAGAGTCCCGTCAGAGTTGCCCACCCGTGATCCACACCGTCCAACTCGGGTCCCTCAAAGGGAAGTTGCAGAGGTCGCTGCCTCTGACTGCCTCTGAGCGACCCGGGTCGAACCGGGGTCGAATCAGAGTGTTTTCCTCTGACTGCCTCCGCTCGCCTCTGCAACCCGTCCTAGCAGGTCACAGCCTCATCGCCCCACATAAGTGCAGGTCAGAAAGATGCGCTAGCTGTACCACTGGTTCCTGGCGAAGGTGGTCGTGTGGGGCATGGGGTTCCCGTCCCTGTCGGCGGGGCGTCGTCGCCCCGCGTGCCGTGGTTGGAGCCAGCGTCCTGACGCCGGCGGTGGCTCCGCAAGGCGACTTCTGCCAGACGGAAGAGCTTCCGCAAAGATGCTGGTCAGACGCTGTTCTGTCAGGCCGTGGTCACCAGAGCAGAGGGCCGAGTGGTGGAGCTGTCCGCTTCACGCTTGAGGTGGCCGCAGAGGGCGACAGCGAGTGTGCCCATTCGCCACGTGGCGCTAATCGTCAGAATAGGTTCTTCGCAGCTGGTGGTGCGCGCCTTTCGTGATCACGGCCGGGGGGGATGCCTCCAGGCGGGACACCTGGTGGACGACGGCGGCTGGGCGGTCGTCCCGCATGGTCTTCACCGTGCTGTCAGCGTTTGCTCCACTTCTGGTTGTCCTGGCCGTTGCAGGTCCACAGCTGCAGCCGTGTGCCGTTGGCGGTCCCGTTGTCCTTCACGTCGACGCACTTGCCGATCGCCGTGTTGACCAGGTCGTGCGACGAGTTGACCTTGAACTTCTGGGCCCAGCCCCCGTTGCACTTGGCGAGCTGGATCACGGCCCCGTTGGCGGTCGAGGCCCATGCGATGTCCATGCACAGGCCCATGGAACGGGCGGTTCCGTCGGACCGGAAGTCCCACTTCTGCCAGTTGTTCCCGTTGCAGTCCCAGATCTCCAGCGGGGATCCGTCCTTGCCCTTGTCGCCCACGATGTCGACGCACCGGCCGCCGCTGGCATGGCTGTAGACCAGAACTCCGGCGGCCACCTGCGTGGTCGTGCTGCTGGAGGTGCCGGACTGCGCTGTGCCGCCACTGCTGGAGGACGAGGACGAGGTGGACGACGAGGACTTGGCGGGGGGCTTCGACGAGGTGCCGCTCGCCGCCTTGTCGTCTGTCGTCGAGGAGGAAGTGCCCGACGTGGAGTCCTCCTTCGTCGATCCGCTCCCGCCGGAGCCGGACGAGCCCCCGGCCGCGCCGGATCCCGACGCGTCCGACTGCTTGCCGTCCGCCGTATGCGCCTCTGGGGAGCCCGAGTTGGGCTTGCCCGCCACGGGAGTGGCCGACTCGAAGGCGCCGGGGGCGCCGTCGAAGGGATCCTTCAGGACGGAGTCCGCGGTGCTGCCGGAACCACCGGCCCGGACGCCGCCGCCGTCGTCGCGGGTGCTGATCAGGAAGGGGACGGACACCAGCAGGGCGCCCGCTATGGCGGCGGCCGCCAGGATGGTGCGCGGCGGCCGGCCGGGCTGCCCCTCCCGTGCGGCGTCCGCGCCGGAGCCGTCCCCGGAGGTGACGGTGGCCACCTCGGCGTCCGCCCCCTGGGCCTGGGCGGCGCCTTCGGCGGAGGCGGTGCCGTCCGCGCCTTCGGAACCGGGGGCGGCCTCGGCGGAGCCCGGCACCGCTTCCGCCTCCTCCGACTCCGACTCCGTTTCCGGCTTTGCGCTGCCGGCAGGTCTGCCGACCGGCTCACCACCCGGTTCGATGCCTGGCGCGGTGACCGCGGCGGCCGGCTCCGAGGTTCCGTCCGGCGTGGTGGCGGCCGCCGTGGCGGCCTCGCCCTCGGAACCCTGCGGGGACCCGGCTGTGTGCGGTGCGGTGGTCAAGACGTCCTCCTGGCGAAGCAGCTGTGGGGGTGGCGGGGTCCAGCGGTTCCCGTGGTGTGCTGGGGGGTCGCACGGGCCATGTCTCAGGTCTCCTGCGCGGGTTGAGGCGGCACGGGTTGAGGCGACACGGGTGGTGAGGGCGTCGAATACCGCACGCCGTCGAAGACGATCCGGATCGGTTCACCGGTTCCGTCCCCTTGGCTGTGCTCGACGCCGTCCTGGCCGACGATCACGACGTTCCGGCCGGAGGCCGCCGCCGTCAGTGCGGCCAGTGTCTCCGGATAGGAGCCGGGCGCGGCCCGGTTGACGAGCAGTCGGATCCGCTGCCCGATGTCCAACTGCGCCGCGGACACGGAGATCCGACCGCCCAGAAGGCTCGCCTCGGCCGCCTGGCCCGGTCCGAGGACGACGCCCAGTGCGTGCATCTCGTCCAGGTCGGCCGTGTCCGCACCGGTGGGCAGACCGGGGATCGGGGGCGCACCGTCGGCCTCGAGGGCCGAAATGCGTTCGGACAGCCAGCGGTTGAGGGCGTCACGGCCTTCGCCGTCCTGCGCGGGGGCGGACTGCGGGCTCACCTCCCGCAACAACGCTGCCGAGAACGACTCCTCGGGCGAAGGCGCAACGGTGTCAGCGGCCGTGACCTGAACGGTGTTGGCGGTAAGGCCTCTTGGCGGGTTGGGCCGGGAGCCCGGGTCGGGCCATCGGGCCGGTGTGCGCGCGAGGGATCCCGTCGGCATCTCGACCGACGAGGTGGTGCCCCGGAGGTCGTTCACGTCGGCCGCGAGCCCGGCCAGGCGTCCGGCGGCGACCTTCTGCGCGCGGGCCGCGGTGCGCTGCCGTTCGCGCGCGGAGTCGAGCAACTCCCGCAGTTCGTCGGCACGTCGGCCCGCCTCCTCCAGGGCCTTCTCCGCGGCGTACCTGCGTGCCCGAGCGGCCTTGGCCAGTTCGTTCTGCTGAGCCTCGTGCCCGGTCGGCTCCGTGCCGGGAGACTCATTGGTCTTGCGCAGCCGTTCGAGCGACCGCCGGGCCTGGCGGTCACGGAGCTCCTCGTTCCGGGTGGCCGACCCGCCGGACGACCCCTGGTCGGCCACGGGGGCCCGGGCCGACACGTCCTGGGAGGTGGCGGCGGTGACGGCCAGCTGGGGTGGGGTGTTGGTGCCGTGGTAGACGATGCGCGCGCCTTCGCCCAGCGCGAGGAACTCGTTCTCGTCCTCGCGCAGGAAGAGCGAGTGCTCCGACCAGGCCTCTCCATCGAAGGAGGCCCGGCTCTGGAGGTAGGTGCCGAACACATGGTGCAGCGGCACTTCCTGGGAGGTCACCCAGAAGGGGCCGAGCGTGGCCTTGTTCTCGTCGCCTTCCGCTTTCGTGGGGTCCTTGTACGGCCCCATGAGGCTGTACGACTCCGCCGGGCCGCGCTTCATGTGTACGGAGCTGCCCTCCGCAGGCATGGTCTCGTTGTTGTACTGAGCGAGCAGCTTTCGCTCTTCCAGACGGATCAGCTGGACGACCCCCCGCTGCGGGTCGACGTTCGGCATGCTCACCCGGTTCAACATCTCGTAGGTGAACGCGTGTTGAGCGGCCATGCTGCGGACGTACTCCGAGGAGAACATGGTCACCGGGAATTCCCTGCCCTGCTCGTTCTCCCACACGCCGCTGCGGACGAGGTTGCCCTCCCTGCTGAGGGTGGACATGTGATAGCCCTCGGCGGCCCGCGGGGGGCGGAAGTGACTGACCATCACCTTGAAGTACTGCGAACTGGGGTGGATGGAACCAGCTCCCTGACCGATCGCCCAGTCGGCAAGCCAGTAGCTGTCCCCGTCGTTCTCCTTCAGCCAGGAGTGGAACCGGGAGGACACTCCGTTCTCACCGCGCAGGGATCCGCCCACCTGGCGGTCCGCCGGCAGGGCGGGATCGGTGGGATCCGTGAGCGCCCACGGAACGCCGAGGCTGCTGTCCGGCTCCAGCCGTGCGGGAAGGTCGGCCAGCAGGTCGCTCTCCCCGAGGAGCATCTGCATCCGCAGGAACTCGGTGCGGTACTCCGGGAGCCATCCGTCCGTCTCCAGCAGGGCGTTCGTCTTCAGGAGACGCGCCGCGGCCTCCTTCTCCATCGGGGAGGCGTCGGCGTCGGCGACGACGCTCTCGGCGCGCTGCGCTATGAGCGTCAGGTACTGACCTGTCGCCACCATCCTCTGGTCGTAGGCGTTCACCCCCTCGTACGGATCCGTCCAGTCGGCGATTGCCCGGTTCTCCGGATAGAGCACGGGGAACGTCTTGCCGTCGCCCAAGGTGATCACGCCGAAGGCAGGCAGCTCGGGAGCGTTCGACCAGAGTGTCGCTGCGGTGAAGGGACCGGTCGGCAGGGAGTCGGGCGAGAGCGCGGCCGGCGGCGGAGACGTGCTCGGCTGGGTGTCTGCCTCGTCGTCTGGTGTGGGCTCCGGTGAGGGGGGCGTCTGGGCGGGCGTCTGTGCGGCGACGGGTGGTGGGGCGGTCCAGGTGAAGTGGGGGGTGGTGGATGTGGTGGCTGGGGTGGGCGCGGGTGCGTCCCAGTCGGATTCGTCGGAGTCGGCTGCGTTTGAGTCGTCGTCGGAGTCGTTGCGCTGGAGTCTGTTCGGCATCGCCCACATGCGGGCGGCGACGGTGTCGGTCTCCGGGCGATCGGTGTTGTCGTCGGCTGGGCCGAGGGGTTCGGAGACGGGGTCGACCCATTTGTGGGAGCGGGGGGTGGGGGTGGTGGCGTCGTGGGCCTGCCGCCAGCTTCCGTCGGCGGTTTGTAGGGGGGTGTCGCCGATGAGGGTGGCGAGGAGGTGGAGGTGGCGTTCGCGGAGGTGGCCTTGGGGGAGGGCGTCGGGTGCGGGTTGGTGGTAGTTGCCGAGGAGGCTGCCGGTGATGTCGGGGCGGTGGGGGGTGGTGTCGTCCTGGTATTCGTCGCGGAGGCCGAGTTGGTGGCCGAG
>NZ_JBEOWF010000058.1:0-71681 GCF_040295925.1 Streptomyces sp. NPDC002588 | reverse complement strand
CTCCGGCCGTGCGCCGGAGCGGGCCGACGCCTCGGGCGAGGCGATCCGCAGGACGTCGATGTGGTCGGACTGCGCGCGCACGGCCCGGTCGACCGCGGCACCACCGTGACGTACCAGGTCACCCGCTCCGGCACCACGGTGACGGGGTCGAGCACCTGACTCTGAGGACCCGCGTTGGCCCGGTCACGGTGGCACTGCCCGTGACCGGGCCGGTCACGAAACACAAAGCGCCGAGGAGCAAGCGGGAGAAACACGCGCGGCGGTCGCTCGCCGGCCTGAAGTGCCACAATGAACCGGGGAACGGCGACAGCATAAAGAGCTGCGGCAGCAAGGGAAGGCGAGCGTGGCGGACAACGGGGCGGACGCGTCGGCGGAGCACGCGGGAGACGTTCCCGACCAACCTCGAGGACCGGTCACCATCGCGTACATCGCCGAGACGGCCGGAGTTTCGATCCCCACCGTTTCGAAGGTGCTCAACGGCAGGTCGGGCGTCTCCAGCGGCACCCGCGCCCGCGTCGAGGAACTGATCAACCGCTACGGCTACAAGAAGCCGCCGGGCAGCCGCAACACCACCATGGAGCTGGTGTTCCGCGAACTGAAAAGCCTGTGGGCGGTCGAGATCATCCGTGGCGTCGAGCGAGCGGCCAGCAAGAACCGGGTCGGCGTGATGGTCTCCGAGTTCGGGCTCCATGACGCACCCACCCGGACCGTGGAGGACATGGTGGGTCGCCGGCCGCACTGCGTGCTGTCCGTGGCCCAACTGTCCGACGAGGAGCGCGAGCAACTCAGCGTCAAGGGCATCCCCTTCGTCGTCTTCGACCCGACGGAGGAGCCCCCCGACGGCGTACCCTTCGTCGGCGCCACCAACTGGCGTGGTGGCCAGTCGGCAACCCGGCACCTGATCGACCTCGGGCACCGCCGCATAGCGATGATCGGCGGTCCCCGGGATGTCTCCTGTTTCCGTGCGCGGCAGGATGGTTACACATCCGCCCTGGAGGCGGCAGGCCTGCCCACCGATCCCGGCCTGGTGATCAATGCACCGCTGACCAGAAAGGCGGCAGCGAAGCCGCGCGTGAGCTGCTGATGCGGAGCGAGCGGCCCACCGCCATCTTCGCCTCGAACGACCTGCAGGCACTGGGTGTCTACCAGGCTGCCCGCGAATTGGGACTCACCATTCCCGGCGACCTCAGCGTCGTGGGTTTCGACGACCTCCCTGTCGTGGCGTGGGTGGACCCACCGCTGACGACGGTTCACCAACCGCTTACGGAGATGGCGGCGGCGGCCACAGAGCTCGCGCTCTCTCTCGGCCGCGGCGAGAGACCGGCACAGATCGGCGTGGAAATCGCCACCACGCTTACCGTGCGCAGCAGCACGGCCAAACCCGCGAAGAGGCAGAAGAAGGTCTGACTGCTCTGACGCCGCTGATGTGGCCTGCGGGCCACACGCCATCAGGGTGACACCCTGCGGAGCCGACCTCAGCTGGACGCCGGGATGACCTTCTTGGCGAAGAACCGCAGCATCTGCTTCATCTCGTCGAGCGGGTGCGGACCTGAGCGATCACCCGCTCGGGGGCCGGTACCGGTCACGCTCTCCTACGCCAAACCCGTCCCGAGGCGATCGAGCGGTGCGCCGAGATGGGCGTCCACCGTTGCGTCTTCTGGCGACGCTCCGAATCGCAGACGTACTGCTGCCCCGCATCGACCGCGTCAAGGAGTGCATACCCCGGGCACGTGGCCGTGCCCGCCTCATCCTCCTCTACGTCGAGATCCACGTACAGGAGGCAGAGGAGTGCTACGTCGGCCGCGAACAGGTTCGTTCCATGTACCAGGACCGAGTGCGGAGCTACGCGGACAACGGACCCCCGCACACCCCGCACGTCACGACGAACCTCCCTCTCGACGTGAGCAGGCACATCGACGAACTCGTCCGCACGCGGACCCGCAGGGCGAGCGATCACCACGGCTCAGCCCATCGCCAGGTCCCGCCGACAGCGGCGGCCGACTGACCGGGCAACGCCTTGGAAACCAGTCCGACATGCGTTCCCGGCGGTGTCATCCTGTGGTACCGATGACCGTCGAGACCGCCTCCTCACGCGGGCGGCTGATGGCCGTCCCGGCTGTCGGGCAGGCGCAGGCAGACGGTCGGAGCCGGTTGGAGGGCGTGCCTGACAGCGTGGGCCTGTACGTGTGCGAGGGCGGGGTCCGCCAGACTCGTGCAGAGGTTCGCGAAAAGGGTGCGCGCCTCGGTCAGTTGCCAGCGCGCGGGCAGCAGTTCGTGTGGCAGGTCGGGGTCGTTCCAGGGGAACATGCGCCAGGTGTCCATGAGCTGGATGCGGACGCGGAAGGCCTCCTCGGCGGAGACGTCACCGTTCGCCGTGCGCGACACCCATGGTGCGAAGCGGTCGATGAACGGCTCGTAGTGTTGTGTGAGTTCGTCGAGGGGCCAGGCATCGATCAGCTTCTTGCCGTGGAGGGCGGTGTCCGCGGTCCGGAAGATCACGTAGTCGGTGACCCCGAAGGTGGCGCAGGCGCGCTCCAGCTCGATCGGGTCCTCTCTCGGTGAGACCCACAGCGCGCCGTAGACCGGAGCGAATCCCCGCCATTTCAGGTGCCTGCGGAACAGCTCACGCACATCGCGCGACGTCTCCTGAATGGTGAAGGCGATCACCGTCCAGCATCCGTCCCAGCGCGTCGAGCCGGTGCCGAACGCGAAGACCCGGTCGACCGCCGTCGTCAGCCGGGCACGGGCGTTGTCCGTCAGCCGGTAGCGCGAGCTGCGGCCTGCACTGGACTGTTCGAGTACGCCGCGCGAGGCGAGCCTGCTGAGCGCCGAGGTCGTGGCCGAGGCCGTCACGTCCAGGTCGGCGGCCAGGGCCACGATCAGCCGGGACGGCAGCCACTCCTCGGAGTCCAGCCAGAAGTCGGTGAGCAGGGTGATCAGCAGGTGCTGGGTCGACGAGCCCTTCTGCGGACGGGGGAAGTCGGCGATCACCAGTGCATCGTCCGTCGCCGCTGTGGTCGTCACCGGCTCGTGCTTCATGCGCATCGCCCCATTATCAGGGCGGTACGCCGCGAAGAAAAGATTGATTGCAGCATCATTGACGACCGCCGGGAGAGTTGCATAGCTTCGGGGGTCTCAGGGGCGCGGGCCCCTGAGGCCAACCGCTTCTCCTGGGTGTCGAGCCGCGGCGCCCTTCCTCTCTCCCCGTCCGGAGCCGTCATGGTCACTCCTCGCTCCTCGGCGGCGCCCGCCGCAGCGCCCCCGGATCCTCCCGCCGACACCGACACCGACACCGACACCGACACCGACACCGACACCGACACCGACACCGACACCGACACCGACACCGGCACCGGTTCGCCGCACGTCCGCCGGGCCGCCGTGGCGAGTTTCGTCGGCAGCACGCTCGAGTACTACGACTTCTTCATCTACGGCTCGGCCTCCGCGCTCGTCTTCAACCAGGTCTTTTTCCCTCAGGTGTCGCACGCCCTGGGAACGATCCTGTCGATGGCCACGATCGGCATCGGCTACGTGGTGCGCCCCCTGGCGGGTGCGGTCTTCGGTCACTTCGGAGATCGGGTCGGCCGCGGCCGCATGCTGGTTCTCACGCTGATGATGATGGGGGTGGCCACCTTTCTGATCGGCTGCCTGCCGACCCCGGCCACCATCGGCGCGTCCGCTCCCGTCCTGCTCGTCCTGCTGCGTGTCGTCCAAGGTGCCTCGGCGGCCGGTGAGTCGGTGGGCGCGGTGACCATGGCGATGGAACACGCGCCGAGCAACCGACGAGCTTTCTACGGCAGTTGGGTCAACACGGGCGCCGTCGCCGGCATCCTCCTTGCTTCTCTGGCCTTCCTGGCAGTGTCCGCACTGCCGCAGCCCGACCTGCTGGCGTGGGGCTGGCGGATACCGTTCCTGGCCAGCGCCCTGATCGTGGGCATCGGTCTGTGGATCCGCGTGAGGCTCCCCGAGCCGGAGATCTTCGCGCCGGCCGACGCCGAACCCGGAGGGGAACTGCCCATCAAGGCGGTCCTGCGCGACCACTGGGCCGCGGTTGTCAAGGTCATCGCGCTCGGTCTGTTCAGTGTGGTCTCGACGATCTTCGCGGCCTTCGCGATGGCCTACGCCGCGAGTATCGGGCTGCCCCGCACGGTCATGCTCGCGGTCACGATCGTCACCGCCTCCCTGGGCCTGGTCGTCCAGCCCTGCGCCGGGATCCTGGCCGACCGTATCGGCCGCAAGCCCGTGTTCATCACCGGCAACCTGGTCTGCGCCGCCGGTGTGTTCGCGGTCTTCTGGGCGATCAGCACGCACGACATCCCGCTGATCTTCCTGACCTCGATCCTCCTCATGACGATCGGGTACGGCCTCGTCAACCCCCTGGCCCCGCCCATGGGTGCCGAGCTCTTCCCCACCCGGATCCGCTACTCGGGCGCCGCGACGTCCTCACAACTCGGCCTCATCGTCACCGGGTTCGCCCCCACCATCGCCGCCGCCGTCATCAGCCCCGGCCCCACGGGCTGGATCCCGGTCGCCGTGCTCACCGCCGGGTGCTGCCTCGCCTCGGCCGCGGTCGTCCTGTTCGGCGTGCCGGAGACCTATCGGACGCCCACCGAGGAACTGGGCCGCAAGTAGGCAACCGCATGACCCCGTGGCGGTGGCGGACACCCGTCACCGCCACGCTCCGTCCGTCCTCCCCCCTCACAGAGAAGGCTGCCCGTGCCGAAACACCCCGTCCTCGTCGAGCACGACGTCGAGGCCAAGATGACCGACGGCACCGTTCTGCGGGCCACGCTCTACCGGCCCGACCGGGACGGCGAGACCTTCCCCGTCCTGCTGACCCGCACCCCGTACGGCCGGGACCTGGCCGTCAACTCCGCCTACTTCAACCCGCTGACCGTCGCCGCCGCCGGTTACGTCGTGGTGATGCAGGACTGCCGTGGCCGCTTCGGTTCCGACGGCGTCTTCGACCCCGCCGCGCACGAGGCCGCCGACGGAGCCGACACGGTCGCCTGGGCGGCGGGGCTCCCCGCCAGTGACGGCCGCGTCGGCATGTGGGGCCGCTCCTACTTCGCCGAGACCCAGTGGCGGGCCGCCGCCACCGCCCCCGAACCCCTCAATGCCCTCGCCCTCGGGGTGTCGGCCGGCGGCAGCGCGAACGACGGTGCCCTCTACCGAGGCGGAGCCCACGAGTTCGGCTCCCGCTTCACCTGGGGGCACACCGCCGTGACCCCCAACGCCCTGGTCCGCGAGTTCGCCGACACACCCGAGGAGCGCGAGTCGGCCTTCCGTGACTGGCTGGCACTCGACCAGGAGGTGGTCGCCGGAGCCGTCCTCGACACCCTGCCGATCCGCGCCCTCGCCTCCCGCGTCAACACCTTCATGAACACCCACATCGTCGGCTGGGCAGGGCAGGGCCCCGGCAACGCCCTCACCGAGCTGTGGGACAGTGCCACCGCCCGTCCCGTGGACGCGGCCACCCTGCACATCGGCGGCTGGTTCGACATCTTCGCGCCGGCCACCCTCGCCCAGTACCGCATGCAAGCCGAGCACAGCCGCACCCGCGCACTCCCGCCCCCGCGACTGGTCGTCGGGCCTTGGGCGCACAGTGACTTCTCCGGTGACTTCCCCGACCTCAGCCTCGGCATCGCCGCCTCGTCCGGCGCTATGGGCGGCTACGGCGACCTCAACGCGATGCACATCGCCTGGTACGACGCCGTCCTCAAGGACGACGACACCGCGCTGCGCCGCATCCCGCCCGTGCTCCTGTACTTCCTCGGGGAGAACCGCTGGCGCGGCTTCGAGCGGCTTCCCGGTCCCGCCGGGCACCGCACCTGGTACCTGGCCGACGACAGCCGACTTCTCGACCGGCCCGGGGGTAACTCCTGTGCCGCCTACGACTACGACCCGCTCAGCCCCGTACCGACCGTGGGCGGTGCCACGATGATCCACGGCTTCCGGCCGGGCCCGGCCGACCAGCGGAGCGTCGAGGCGCGGGACGACGTCGTCACCTTCACCTCCGAGCCCCTCGCCGAATCGCTGACCCTCTTCGGCGAGGTCCGCGCCGTTTTCCACGCCTCCTCCAGCGCCCCGGACACCGACTTCGTGGTCCGGCTCTGCAAGGTCTCACCGCACGGAGTCTCGATCGCGCTCAACGACGGCATCGTGCGGGCCTCGTGGCGCGACAGCTACGCCACCGGCGGCTACCGCCCCGGCCACCCGCCGACACCGCTCAAGCCGGGGAAGGTGTACGAGTTCACGGTCAGCCTGTGGAACACGGCCTGCACGCTGACCCCGGGGGAGCGGTTGCGCGTCCAGGTGACGTCCAGCTGCCACCCCCGGTGGGACCGCAACCTCAACACCGGCCTGCTCGCCCACGACTCGGCCGAGACCGCCGTCGCCCACCAGACCCTCCACCTTGGCGAGGACTTCCCGAGCCGGATCGTGGTCGGCACACTCTGACCTGCGGGTGCCGCGTGCCGGGCAGAGGACCGAAGTCGTCTCCACCGGCAGCCGCATCCCGGCGTAGAGAGGGGCCCGCGATGGCGAAGTAGCCGACGCCGCAGATGATCGGTCCGGTACGGAAGGCGGACCGGTCACCGTGTGCGATGTCGAGTCATCGCTGAGCTGCGGCCGGGATTCTCGCGTGCGTGTGGACGACGGCCTTGGGCAGCCCTGTCGTGCCGGAGGCGAGGATGAGGGCGAGTCCGTCCTCGTGGAAGGCGCCGAGTTCCGGCGCCCGGTCCGCCGGCTGCTCAGTGAGCCGGTCCAGGTCGACCACGTCGTCACCCGGGCGCAACCACCTTGTCATGTCAGGCAGTTGCGAAGCGATGTCGGCGGCGAGCGCACCGGCCGCCGCGTCGTGGACGAACCCGCCGCACCGGCTGCGCTCGACCATCGCGACGGTGACGTCCTCGCTCCCGAGCGGATTGAGGGGGTCCAGGGTCACGCCGCCCATGAACTCCACGCCCGTTGTGGGTTTGAAGCCGTCGTCCGTCGCACCTCGTCCGGCAAGAAGCGGACGGACAGCGCACGCCGTCTCACGGACGCGGGATTCGACGTCCTGCTGGTTCTCGATCATTTCGTGGGGCCCCGCTTCGCCCCGGGCGCCGCGATGATGGCCGCTGCCGACACCACGACCCGGCTACGGATCGGCACGATGGTCTTCTCCAACGACCGCCGCCACCCCGTAGTCCTGGCCAAGGAGGCCGCGACCCTCGAGGTCCTGTCCGACGGCAGGTTCGAGCTGGGCATCGGCACCTGCTGGATGCGCAATCACTACGACGCCACCGGCCTCCGGTTCGCCGCTCCCACGGACCGATTCTCCCGGCTCAAGGAGTCGCTGGCGGTGATGAGGGGCCGCTGGATGGACGAGCCGTTCCCCTTCGAGGGCGAGCACTGCACCACTCGGGAGGCGGACGTCGCCAACCTCGCACAGCGGGTGCTGCCCGACGGCAGTGCGCCGCCCCCGAGGACGGGGGGCTGGAGAACTTCCTGCCAGCAGCATCACGCCCAGGGCGAGCCTGAGGCGCTGGGGGACGCGGGACAGCGCGGCCAGGACGAGGGCAGGTGCGGAGGAGTGGGCGAAGCCGCGGGTGAAGTGGTGCTCGACCATCCACACGGCCTCGTACCCGAGCCCGTCGGCCAGCGTGGCCTGCTCGAACAGGCTCTCGAAGGTGTGTTGCTCGACCTTGCGAGAACGGCCCGCACCTCGATCTCGTACGCCATGCTCACCCGAAGTGATCCACATTCTTCCCCATCTCTGCGGCCAAGCGCTCACTCGCGTCCAATGGTGCTCTACGAGCTACTGGATTTGGCATGGCAGGGCAAGCGGGCTGCGCGTCACAGATGTCGGGGAGGGGCCGTCGCGCCGATGGAGGGACCAGTGCGGCATCCCCGAGACCACGAGGGGCGCCTGGCGAGTGTGAACCCAGTTCAGGCGCCCTTTGAAGTCGGTCAGTGGACTTCGGTGGCAGGTGAGCAGCGCCTTCTGCGCTGTGGTCTGCTCAGAAGGTGAGCACCACCCGTCCCCGGCGGCCGCCCGCCTCCAGCAACCGGTGTGCTTCGACGGCCTGTTCGGCCGGCAGCGTCCGCGCGACGCGCGAGGTGAGCCGGTCCGCCTCCGTCAGTTCGCGCAGGCGGTCGAGCTTGGCGTGCTCACGTGCGTACTGTGGCACGAACGTGAACCGGGTCTCGATGCCGCGTTCGGCGGGCACCTGGGTGCCGCCGACCGACGAGGCTACCCGGCCGCCGTCGCGCACGGCGCGGACGGCCTGAGCGGCGATGCCCGCGGTGTCGACGAGTCCATCGACACCCTCGGGCACCTCCTTGCGTACCAGGTCCGGGAACTCGGCGCCGCGCCGCAGTACGACGTCCGCGCCGAGTTCCTTCACCAATTGTTCGTCCTTGGCCGCCGCGTCGGCGATCACCCGGAACCCGTCGGCCTTGGCCAGCTGGACGGCAAGGCCACCGACCGCGCCGGCCGCTCCGGTGACCGCCACAGTCGCGCCCACGGGAAGTTCCAGCAGGTCCAGTGCCATCCGGGCGGTGAGCCCGTTCATCGGCAGCGTGGCGGCCTCGACGTCGGTCGCGCCCGCCGGTGCGCGGACCACCGACTCGGCGGGGACGACGAGTTGCTCGGCGTACGCTCCGTGCGTGCCGGAGACGACCACCACGGCCATGACCCGGTCGCCGACCTTCAGGTCGGTGTCGGTTCCCTCGCCGATCTGCTCGACGACACCGGCCGCGTCCATCCCGGGGACGTAGGGCGGCTCGGCGTCGGCGACGAAGGCGATGCCCCGGCGCACCAGCGCGTCGACGGGGTTGACCGCCGCCGCACGCACCCGTATCCGTATCTCGCCCGGCCCGGCTTCCGGGACCGGAAGCTCCAGGACCCGCAGTACCTCAGGCCCGCCGAATTCTGTCAGTCCAACGGCTTTCATGACAGGTTTCTCCTCAGAACGGTTCATTCGCTCGCCGCGCCGCCCGACAGGCGGATCTCCTCGCTGTCGAGGGCGGCCTGGAGGCGGCGCAGTACGGTGTCGTCGATCCGGCGCTCGTCACGCAGCCGTACGACGGTGGCTCGTTTGCTGGCGATGAGGGCCAGGCGCAGTGCGAGGTAGTCCTGGTGCTGGAGCACGGCGGGGTCGTCGGTCACACCCGCGCTTCGGGCCCGGACGGACGCCAGGTGGGCTTCGTACTCCTGGCGCAGCCACTCGGTGATCTTCGGCTCGGACCGCAGGTCGGCGGCGAGTTGGGGCATCGCCTTGATCGCCTCTTCGATGGCGGTGGTCTCGGCGAGGTCGTGTTCTTTGTCGACCGAGGTGTCGGGCGGCAGTTTGGCCCAACGCACCGCCACCGGCAGGAGCAGTCCCTGCACCACCAGGGTCACGAGGATGACGCCGGAGGTGACGAAGACGATGAAGCTGCGGTCGGGGAACGGCTCGCCCGAGTCGAGGGTCTGCGGCACCGAGAGCACCATCGCGAGCGAGACCGCGCCCCGGAAGCCGGCCAGCCCGCTGACGACCCGGGTGCGGTGCCCGACCCGGAGCGAGCGCTGCCGGGGGCGGCGGTCGAGTGCGCGGACCAGGTAGGTGGAGGCGTACAGGAACGCGAAGCGCACGGCCACGAGTACCACGCAGATGACACCGACCGCGATCAGCGCGTCCTGGAGATCGGAACGGCCCAGGTCACGGACCGCGTACTGGAGCTCGACCCCGACCAGGACGAACAGCGCCCCGTTGATGATGAAGGTGGCCAGCGGCCAGAACGCCAGTGCCTGCGTGCGGTGTTCGGCCTGGATGATGCGCGGGGCGACCTGGGACATGATCAGGCCGCTGACGACCACCGCGAGGACGCCGGAGGCTTCGATGAGTTCGGCGAGCAGGTAGGCGGTGAAGGGCGCCAGGATCATGACGAGGTTGCCGAGCAGGGGGTCGGTCAGGCGGCGCCGCAGGTTCATGTTGACCCACGCGACCGCCACGCCTACCGCTGCTCCGCCGCCGTAAGCGAGCAGGAACAGTCCGCCGACGTGCGGGATGCTCAGGTGTTCCTCGCCGACCGTGATGCCGACGGCGAGACCGTAGATGACCAGGGCCGTGCCGTCGTTGACCAGGCTCTCCGCGCGCAGGACGGTGACCTGGCGGCGGGGCAGGGCGCGGGCGAGGACACCGACGGCCGTCGCGTCCGTGGGTGCCATGGCCGCGCCGAGCACCCACGCCGGTCCCCACGGCAGCCCGAGGGCGTGCCCGGCCGCGGCGACGGCCCAGGCCGTGAGGATGACGAGTACGGTGCTCAGCTGCAGGATGCCGCGCAGGTTGGCGCGGATCTCCCGCAGGGAGGTGGTCAGGCTCTCCCAGTACAGCAGCACCGGCAGGAAGAGCAACAGCACGACTTCCGGGGGCAGTTGTGCCTCCCGTACCGCCGGGATGAACCCCAGGAGCACGCCCGTCAGGAGCAGGACGACGGGCGGGGCGATGCCGAGGCGCTGTCCCACGGCGTTGCCCACCAGCACGGCCACGCCCAGGACCACGACGAGTTCGAGACCGAGCAAGGTGCTTCTCCTGGGGGTGAAAGAGCCGCCGTTCAGCGGGGTGCGAGCTTCAGGGTCGTGTCCCGCGAGGCCACCATGGGATCGACGTAACGCGCCCCGTAGCGGCCGTACTTGGTGCGGTAGGCGGTGTCGATGCGGTCGTTGACGCCGGGGTCGGTGACCTCGACGAGGGCGACGTCCTTGTCGACGCCGCCCGAGCGGATACGGCCCTCGTGGCTGGCCCGGGCCGCCCGGTACCAGGCGCCGGCGCTGCCGCGGAAGGAGCGGACGTAGAGGTCGTCTCCGTCGCGGACGACCCAGATCGGCACGGGTGTGCGTGGCGTTCCGTCGCTGCGCGCGGGGGCCATCTGAAGTTCCTCGGCGTGCTCGATCCGGGTCAGTTCGTCGTTCGTCCAGGTCGTCATGGGCGTGTCTCCTTCACGACCGTGCGGCGGGGTGCCCTCGTGGGCGTGAGCGCGGCGGCGCAGCTCACGCCCACGAGGCGACCGGGTCAGGGCTTGAGGAGGGCCTTGATGGCGCGGCGCTCGTCCATCGCCTTGTAGCCCTCGGCGACCTGTTCCAGCGGCAGGGTGAGGTCGAAGACCTTGCCCGGGTTGATGTGGCCGGACAGCACACGGTCGATCAGGTCGGGCAGGTAGCGGCGCACGGGCGCCGGGCCGCCGCGCAGGCCGACCTGGGAGAAGAACAGCTCTTGGCCGTCGACGGCGACCTCGTGGGGGACGCCGACGAAGCCGACGTTGCCGCCCGGGCGGGCGGAGTGCAGGGCCTGGCTCATGGACTGGGAGGTGCCGACGCACTCCAGGACGGAGTCGGCGCCGATGCCGCCGGTCAGGTCCTTGATGCGCGCGATGCCCTCGTCGCCGCGCTCGGTGACGATGTCGGTGGCGCCGAACTCCAGGGCGAGCTTCTGCCGGGACTCGTGCCGGGACATCGCGATGATCCGCTCGGCGCCGAGTTCCTTCGCGGCGATGACCCCGCACAGGCCGACGGCTCCGTCACCGACCACCACGGTCGTCGAGCCCGGCTTGACCTCGGCGGCCAGGGCGGCCCACCAGCCGGTGCCCATCACGTCGGAGACGGCGAGCAGGCCGGGCACGAGCTCGGCGGAGGGGTGGTCGTCCGTGGCGACCAGGGTGCCGTGGGCGTTGGGAATGCGTACGTACTCGGCCTGGCAGGTGCCCATGAACTCGCGGTTCAGGCAGGAGGACTGCCAGCCCTTCTGGCAGTTCGCGCAGGTGTTGTCGGAGGTGGCGAAGGAGCCGACCACGAACTGGCCGGGCTTGACGTTGGCGACTTCGCTGCCGACTTCCTCGACGATGCCGACGTACTCGTGCCCCATCGGGTGCGGGTCGCCCACCGGCTCCAGGCCGCGGTACGGCCACAGGTCCGAGCCGCAGACGCAGGTGGCGACCGTGCGGATGATCGCGTCCGTCGGCTTGAGGATCTTGGGCTCGGGGGCGTCCTCCACCCGGATGTCACCGGGGGCGTGGATCACGGTTGCGCGCATGTCTCTTCTCCTGATGCGTTTCTCGGGCAGCGGTGTCACCCGGACGTGCCGGATTCGTCGACGGAGGTCAAAAGGGTGTACAGAAGCGCCGACGGCCTGCAATAAACAATTGTCGGTCTCTGACTCTGTCACCGCCCGCAGGGCCCGTACAGAGGAGAATTCCACCCCGGGAGAGAGGTATCCAGGGATAAAACCTTCCTACCCAGCCGAGTGGCGGACAGCGCACACTGGCCAGTATGAACAGCAGTGCGCACCGTAAGGAGCTGGGTCAATTCCTGAAGGCCCGCCGGGCCGAGCTCAGCCCCCGTACGGTCGGTCTGCCTGAAACCGACCGGCGCCGCCGCGTGGCCGGGCTGCGCCGGGACGAGGTGGCCGTGCTGGCTGCCATCAGCACCAACTATTACACCCGCCTGGAGCAGGGCCGTACAGCCCCCTCCGCGTCCGTTCTGGCCGAGTTGGTCCGGGTCCTGCACCTCAGTGACAACCAGCGAGACCATCTGTTCGAGCTGGCCGGAAAGTCGGCTGGTCAGGCGCGGCGGCGGGCCCCGCAGAAGGCACACCCCAGGCTGCGCACCGTGCTGAACGAGCTCAGCGTGGCCCCCGGCGTGATCCTGGGCCGGCACCTGGACATCCTGGCGTGGAACCCGATGGCCGCCGCTCTGTTCGGTACCGATTTCGCGAAGATCCCCCAGCAGCAGCGCAACTACGTCCGGCAACTCTTCACCGCCCCGGCCATGCGAACGTTGTACGCCGACTGGGAGGACTCCGCCCGCAACGCCGTGGCCGTGCTGCGGCAGCAGGCCGCGGTCTGTCCCGACGACCGGAGACTGGCCGACCTCGTCGGTCAGCTGTCGGTGCAGGACGACCAGTTCCGCCAGTGGTGGGGGGGCCGCCCTGCGGTGCCCCGGACCGGTGGCACCAAGGTGTTCGATCACCCGGTCGCCGGTGAACTCCGCCTCTCCTGGGACGCCCTCACCTGCGTGGCCGACCCCGATCAGCGGCTGATCGTCTGGAGCGCCGAACCCGACTCGCGCGCATACGAGGGCCTGCGCTTCCTTTCCTCCTGGGCGGCGACCCGCGCCATGAATTCGTAAAATCGGCAGGTGATTCCTGGCGTAAAGCCAGGGACGAATCCTTCCTACCTTCGCTGTCGAATTCCGTGCCATGCTTCCAGAGCACGATTCACGCAATCCTTTTCGAGGAGCAATACCCCCATGTCCTCCACCTCTCGCCCCACGGTCGCCGTCGCGTTCCACTCCGGCTACGGCCACACCGCCGTCATCGCCGAGGCCGTGGCCCGCGGTGCTGGGGAAGCCGGTGCCGAGGTGATCTCCATCCCCGTGGACACGATCACCGACGAGCAGTGGGCGCAGCTGGACGCCGCCGACGCGATCGTCTTCGGTGCCCCCACCTACATGGGCACCGCCTCCGCCGCCTTCCACGCCTTCGCCGAGGCCAGCAGCAAGCGCTGGTACACCCAGACCTGGGCCGACAAGATCGCCGCCGGTTTCACCAACTCCGGTGCCAAGAACGGCGACAAGTCCTCGACCCTGGGCTACTTCTTCACCATGGCCGCCCAGCACGGCATGCACTGGGTCAGCCTCGGCGTCCAGCCGGGCTGGGCCTCCACCGAAGGCAGTGAGAACGACATCAACCGTCTGGGCTACTTCGTCGGCGCAGGTGCTCAGACTCCGGTCGATGCTGGTCCGGAGGCGGTTCACAAGTCGGACATTGCCACCGCCGAGGGCCTCGGCGCCCGCGTCGCGCAGCAGACCGCCTTCTTCCGCGCCGGCCGTGCCGCCCTCGCCGCCTGACCTCAAAACTCACCCGCAGCCTGACCCGCAAAGGAGCAGTACCGTGTCCGACTCCCCGAACCTCGCTCTCGTCCGCCGCCTCTACGACTCCGGCATGGCCCCGGACGTGGTCGCCGATGTCATCGACCCCGACATCGTCTGGGACATCACCCCCGGCTTCCCCTACGGCGGCGTCTACAAGACCTGGGCCAGCGCCGGCGGCGACTTCTTCGGCCGGCTCGCGCCCCGCTTCACCTCCTTCGGCGCGGTGGCCGAGGACTTCTACGACGCCGGTGAGCACGTCTTCGTGCGTGGTCACTACCACGCGGTGTCCAAGTCCGGCGCCGAGTTCGACGCGCGCTTCATCCACCTGTGGACGGTCGGCGACGGCAAGCTCACCCACCTGATCCAGGCCGCCGACAGCCACGTCGTCCAGCAGGCCGCGAACAACTGACCGCCCGCACTCACCCCAGGGAGCATTCCATGGCGAAGATCCTCTTCCTCATCACCGCCGCCGACCACTGGACCCTGGCCGACGGGTTCGAGCAGCCGTCCGGCTTCTGGGCCGAGGAGGCCATCGGCCCGTACGGCGTCTTCAAGAAGGCCGGCTACGAGATCGCCGCAGCCACCCCGGGCGGCGTCCCGCCCACCGCCGACGCCCTCAGCCTGACGCCGGACTTCAACGGTGGCGAGGAGGGCGCCGAGCAGATGAAGACCGCCCTGCGCGAGGCCACCGAACTGGCGAACCCCGTCCGCATCGAGGACGTGAACATCGACGACTACGACGCCGTGTTCGTGCCCGGCGGCTGGGGCCCGATGGAGGACCTGTCCGACGACCCCGCGGCCGGCAAGCTGCTGAGCGACTGGCTCGCCTCCGGCAAGATCGTGTCGCTGGTGTGCCACGGCCCGGCCGCGCTGCTGTCCACCGTGGACGCCGACGGCAAGTCCCCGTTCGCTGGCTACCGCCTGACCGGTCTGTCCAACTCCGAGGAGATCCAGAACGGCCTCGCGGACCGGGCGAAGTGGCTGCTGCAGGACCGTCTCGTCGCGGACGTCGGCGCGGACTACCACAAGGGCGAGGAGAACTTCGCCCCCCACCTCGAGGTGGACCGCACCCTCATCACCGGCCAGAACCCCGCCTCGGCCGTCCCGCTCGCCCACGAAGTCGTCAAGACCCTCGGCTGACAACACCCCGCACCACCGCTCGAACGCTCAAAGAAAGAGGTAGTACCGATGGACAGCAACGCGACTCTCCCCAGCGTCGGCCAGACCTGGCTGGCGGACCTCGGCCCCGACACCCCGCTCGGCCACTTCACGGTGGAGATCACCTTCGACTCCGCGACCCAGGTCAGCTTCGAGGTGACGGGCGGCGCCATCAAGGGCCGTAAGCAGACGATGGAGTACACCACCACCCAGCTCCGCGACGGCCTGTTCGTCGTGCGATGGACCGAGCCCGACGCCGGTGACCACGTCACCCACATCGAGGACTACACCGAGGGCACCTGCATGGCCAGCTCCGTCATCGGTGGCGAGTTCGTCCAGCTCCACGGAAAGTGGAGCCGCGTCCGCTGATCCCGCAGGACAGTAGCGCGGCCTCTTGACGGTGAGAACTTCCAGGGACAAATCTGTCCCCCTGACAACAGCGCTTTCCGATGCCAGGGTGGTGGCATGAACCGCGATCCTCACCGCCATGATCTGGGGGAATTCCTCAAGGCGCGCCGCGCCGAGCTCGACCCGGCCGCCGTCGGCCTGCCCGACGGCGGCCCGCGTCGCGTCGCGGGCCTGCGCCGTGAGGAGATCGCCGTACTGGCGGCCATCAGCACCGACTACTACGCCCGCCTCGAACAGGGCCGTATCCAGCCCTCGCCGTCCGTGCTGGACTCCCTGGCCCGGGTGCTGCACCTGGACGACGATCAGCGCGCCTACCTGTACGAGCTCGCGGTCAAGGACGAATTCCGCCCTCCCCGGAGGCAGCCACGCCTCAAGGCGCAGCCGCAGTTGCAGCGCATGCTCGACGACATGGCGCACACTCCCGCCTTCGTGATCGGGCCGCGCACCGAGATCGTCGCCTGGAACGCCATGGGCGCGGCTCTGATCACCGACTTCGGGAAGATCCCGGAGAAGCAGCGCTACTACATCAGGCTGCTCATCACCGACCCCGCGATGCGCGAGCTGTACGCGGACTGGGAGGGCGTCACCAGGCTGGCCATCGCCCAGATGCGGATGCACAACGCCAACAACCCCGGGGACACACAGCTCGCCGCTCTGGTGGGCGAACTCTCGGTCCGGGACGAGCAGTTCCGTCAGTGGTGGGCAGCCCACAACGTCGCCGTCCGGGACACCGGGACCAAGCACCTGCGCCACCCTGTCGTGGGCGACCTGCATCTCGACTGGAACGCCGTCACCTGGGCCGCCGATCCCGACCTGGCGATCATCGTGTGGACCGCTGAATCCGGCACGCCCACCCACGACAGCCTGCGCATGCTGGCCTCCTGGGCGGCGGACCCCAGCCACTCGACCAGCGGCAGCTCCGCCTGACCGTCGCCCGGGTATTCCCTTCAAAGGGGGAGCCTTTCCTCCTACGCGCCCCGCGCCTAGGAAGAGGCTCTCCCTTTTTCGTGTCCGGCTCTCCTGGCACGCTCGTCACCAGGCCCACCGCGCTGCGCGTCCCCGCCCCCGGTCCGGCCCTCTTCCCACCGGCAGAACCGGTTTCCTCAGCGCCGAGGCGTCCGACCTGCCTGCTCATCCGCCAGGAAAGAGATCCACCTCCCCATGTCCCTGACCCAGTCCCGCCCCGGGACGCTGCCCTCGATCGTCCCCGAACCGCGCTGGACCGCCCGCCTCTGGGCCGTCCTCGCCGTGCTGTGCCTGGTGCTGTTCCTCGACGGCCTCGACGTCTCCATGGTCGGCGTTGCCCTGCCCTCCATCGGCCACGACCTCGGCATGGCCACCGGCTCCCTGCAGTGGATCATCAACGGCTACGTCCTCGGCTACGGCGGCCTGATGCTGCTCGGCGGCCGCACAGCCGACCTGCTCGGACGCCGCCGCGTCTTCCTCATGGCGCTGGCCGTCTTCGCCGCCGCCTCGCTGCTCGGCGGTCTGGTCGACAGCGGCTCGCTGCTGATCGCCACTCGCTTCGTCAAGGGCGTGGCGGCCGCCTTCACCGCGCCCGCCGGCCTGTCGATCCTCACCACGACGTTCCCGGAGGGCCCGCAGCGCAACCGGGCGCTGTCGGTCTTCAGCCTCTTTGGCGCCCTGGGCTACTCCTCGGGCCTGATCCTGGGCGGTCTGCTCACGGGGATCGGCTGGCGCTGGACCTTCCTCATGCCGGTCCCGCTCGCCCTGCTCGCGCTGGTCGTCGGCCTGATCCTGATTCCGCGCGACCGCCGCACCGAGACCGGCGGCCAGGACCCGGCCGGAGCGGTCACCCTCACCGCGGGCATGCTGCTCGCGGTCTACGCCGTGGTCACCGCCCCGCAGACGGGCTGGACCTCCGCCGCGACCCTCGCCGCCTTCGGCGTCGCCGCCCTGCTGCTGATCGCCTTCGTCCTGATCGAGCAGCGGGTCCGGCACCCGCTGGTCCGCTTCGGCATCCTGCGCAAGGCCACCACGGTCCGGGCCAACCTCAGCATCGTCGCGCTGATGGGCTCCTACCTCAGCTTCCAGTTCATGATGACGCTGTTCCTGCAGGACGGGCTCGGCTGGTCGCCCCTGCGCATGGCCTTCGCGCTGCTGCCGGTCGGCCTCATCGTCGCCGTCGGCTCGCCCCTCACCGGCCGACTCGTCAACCGCTTCGGCACGGCACCACTGATCATCACCTCGATGACCTCGCTGACCCTCGGCTACGTCTGGTTCCTGGCCACGGCCGGCTCCTCACCCGACTACGTCACCGCCATGCTCCCGTCCCTGCTGCTCCTCGGCGGCGGCTTCGCGTTCGGCTACAGCGCCATCATGGCCCAGGCCACCGAAGGCATCGACGACTCCGAACAGGGCCTCGCCTCCGGCCTGGTGCAGACCTCCGGCCAGGTCGGCGCGGCCCTCGTCCTCGCCGTTCTCACGGCCGTGATCGCCCAAGCGGGCGACAGCGGCGCCGACTTCACCGCCTACCGCCCCGGCCTCAACCTGGTCACTGGCGTCGCGGCGATCGGGCTGCTGCTGAACCTGGTCCCGGTGCTGCGACTGCGGCGACGCGCCGCAGCGCGATGAGCGAAGCCATCCACCCCGACGCCGAGATATCCCCATGTCCACATCCACACTGACCCGGCCCACCACCCCAACGCTCGTCCCACCGCGGCAGAGGGCCGTTCCGGACCAACAGCCCTCCGCCACACGGCCGGGACACCCGCGGACCCTCAGCGCGCTGTGGTGGGCCGCCTGTCTGATCTGCGGCGGCCTGCTCGGTCTGGTCCTCGCCGCCGTGGGAACGCTGCGCGGTCGCATGCCGTCCCGGCGGCGGGTGGCGGTGGTCGTCGCCGGGACGGTGGTGCAACTGGTGTGCGCGGTGTCCTTCACGGCGGCCGGCTCCGTCGGCGAGTTCCGCACCGGCCCGGCACCGTCCGCCCAGGCCGCCAGGGGTGCCGGTGAGTGGGAAGCCGCTCGTAGGTGGTCAACGCGCCGGTGTCCGGGGCTGCCCTCCTCTACGGCATGGGCCAGGGCGGTGAGGTGTACCAGGGCGACAACGGAACGACCGCCGTGGTTCTGGACGACGGGGTCGTCCGTGCCGGCACCATGTTCGGCACGGTCTTCCTCACCGACCAGCGCATGGAGACGGAAACGGCCCGCGCGCACCGCCTGGCAGAGCACGAGGCCCGCCACGCCGACCAGTGGGCGGGCTTCTCACTCGCCGCCGGGCCCGCCGCGTTTCCCGCGCTCTACGCCCTCGACGAGGCGTTCTTTCCCGGCGCGTTCAACCACTTCGAGCGTCAGGCGGGTCTCGAGGACGGTGGCTACGACACTCCGTCGGACTGTCCGTCCCTCGCCGGCCAGATGGCTCTCGCCTCCCTCGGCCTGCTTGCCGGCTCCGTCCTGGTTGTCCGGCACCGGCGCCGCCGGTCGTCGGCTTCCGAACACTCCGGCGGGGCGCTGTCGCGGGGGTGAGCTGCACAGGCCCCGACAACTCCGTCTTCGCCACGGAGGTGGAGGCTTCTCGGCACGCGAACCGGGCCGACTCACAGGGGCGCGTCGACGACGGTCCCTGTCCGGCTGCTCATGATTGCTTTCTCGATGACGTCCAGAACGACCGCTGCTTCGCCCAGCGTCACGGGCGGTGCGCACTCGCCTCGGATCGCGCGTTCGATCCCGCGGTAGAAGTCCGGATAGTCCCCGGGGAGCAGGGTGACGGGCTTCTCCTCGGCGCCGCGGGTGAGCACGGCCCGCTGACCGGTGCCGGTCCTCGGGCTGTTCGGGTCGGCGACCTGTTCGTCGAGGCCGTGCGCCACGAAGGCCGCTTCCGAGCCGAGGACGCGCATACGCGATCCGGGTGCCGCCGCCACCTTGCTCATCCACAGGTGCGACACCACGCCTCCGAGGTGGCGCAGCGCGACGAACACGTCGTCGGGCGCCTCGACTTCGGCACGTCGTACGTCGGCCTCGGCGTACACCCGCGATACCGGGCCGAACAGGTGCAGCGCCTGGTCCACGAGGTGGGTCCCCAGGTCGTAGAGGAGACCGGGGGCCGTCGCCGGGTCGCCCGACTCGCGCCAGCCCCCGGACGGGACCGGGCTCCACCGCTCAAAGCGGGACTCGAACCGCTGGACCCGTCCCAGGCGGCCGGCGTCGAGCAGGGCGCGCAGGGTGCGGAAGTCGGCGTCCCAGCGGCGGTTGTGGAAGGCCGCCGCCACCCTCCGCCGCTCCCGCGCCAGACGGTCCAGTTCCCGGACCTCCGCCGCGGCCGGGGCGACGGGCTTGTCGACGACGACGTGGACACCGGCCTCCAGTGCCATGCGGGCCTGTTCTACGTGGACGTGGTTGGGCGAGGCGATGACGACCAGGTCGGGTCTGCGGGAGGCGAGCATGTCCGTGAGCCCAGGGAGCACGGCGATGCCAGGGTACCGCTCACGGGCGGCGGTGGCGCGAGCCGCCCGGCCGGTCACGACTGCGGTCAGTTCCAGCCCGGGTGTTGCGGCGATGAGCGGCGCGTGGAAGACCGCGCCCGCCATGCCGTAGCCGACCAGTCCCACGCGCAGGGGTGTCACAGGTGCTCCTTCAACACCGGGGACAGCAGCGCTCGTACGGCCTGACGGGCACCCGCCGCGTCGTCCGCGTCGAGAGCCGCTCGTGCCATGCGCCCGCAGTCGTCGAGCGTGTGATGCGCGAGGGCCACGCGTACGTCGGCCAGCAGCGCGGGCGCCATGGACAGCGACCGCACGCCCAGGCCCACGAGCACGCAGGCCAGCGAGGGGTCACCCGCGGCCTCGCCGCAGACCCCGACGGGGGTGCCGGTGCTCTCGCCGGCTGTGCCGGTTCGCTCGACGAGGTCGAGCAGGGCCGGCTGCCAGGGGTCGAGCAGGTCGGCGAGCATGCCGATCGTACGGTCGGCGGCGAGGGTGTACTGCGCGAGGTCGTTGGTACCGATCGAGACGAAGTCCGTGTGGCGCATGAGCTGTCGGGCACGCAGGGCCGCAGCCGGTACCTCGATCATGGTGCCCGCCACCGGGAGGCCGGTCCGGCGGACCGCCTCCGTGAAGCTCCGGGCCTCGGCGGGCGTCGAGATCATGGGCGCCATCACACGCACGTCGGTCCCGGTCTGCCGTGCGGCGGCGCCGAGGGCGGCGAGCTGCGTATCGAGCAGCTCCGGAGTGTGCCGGGTCACCCGGTAGCCGCGCACGCCGAGTGCCGGATTCTCCTCCGCCCCGTGGGGGACGAACGCCAGCGGTTTGTCGGCGCCCGCGTCCAGCGTGCGTACGACCACCCGGCGCCCGGTGAACAAGGCGAAGACCTCGGCGTAGACCTGTTGTTGCTCTTCCCGCGCCGGGGCGGTGAGCCGGTCGAGGAAGGGCCCCTCGGTGCGGAAGAGTCCGACGCCCTCGCAGTCGGCGACCGCGGCGCGCTGTGCGTCCTCCAGGGTGGCGATGTTGGCCAGCAGGGCGACCTGCGTCCCGTCGGCCGTCCGGCCGGGGCCGTGGTGCGAGGCGGCCAAGGTGCGCCGCGCCCGTGTGCGGGCCCGCGCCGCGTGGACCGTCTCCTGGTCGGGGGCGGTCGTCACTGTGCCGACGGAGCCGTCGACCAGCACCTGCGTGCCCTCCGGCACCGCCGTCACCGCCGGGCACCGGACGATGGCTGGTATCCCCAGTCCCTTGGCGAGGATCGCGGTGTGGCCGGTGGGTCCGCCCGCCTCCGTGACGAGGGCCAGCACCCGCGCCGGATCCAGTGCGGCGGTGTCCGCGGGGGAGAGGTCGTGGGCCACCAGGACGTAGGGGTGCCCGGGGTCGGGCAGGCCCGGCATGGGTTCACCCAGGAGAACGGCGAGCGTACGGTCCCGTACGTCCCGCAGGTCGGCGGCCCGCTCGGCCAGGTAGCCGCCCGCGCGGGCGAGGGCCTCGCAGTGCTGCTCGAAGGCTGCGTCGACGGCGGCCGCCGTGGGCAGGCCGGCCTCCAACCGGGCGCGGACGGACGTCGGCAGGGACGGGTCACGGGCCATCAGGGCGGTGGCGAGCAGCACGTCGGCCGCCGGTCCCCGGGTGCGTTCGGCACGCTCCTCCAGTTGCCGGGCCACCGTCTCCAAGGCCTCGACGACACGGTGGGCCGCCGCCTCGACGTCCGCCGCGGGCTGTTCGTCCACGGGCGGCCGGGGCGGGCGCCCCAGGCGGGCCACGGGGCCGGTGACGACCCCTGGGCTCACTCCCAGCCCGGCGAGGGCGGCGGGACTCATAGGTCGTTCCTTTCCGCTACGAGACGACGCGCGACCTGCGCGTGGGCGGTGGGTACGGGGAAGGTCAGGGCGAGCTGGAGCTGTCCGCCCTGGCGGACGACGACGACCACCTCGGGCAGGGCCTGAAGCGCCGCGTCGTCGGCCAGGGTGTCGTCGTGCAGGACGAACCTCAGCCGGGCCAGGCAGTGGGTGAGGGCGTCGATGTTGCCCGCGCCGCCGACCAGACGGATCACCTGGCGGGCGAAGTCGGGTCCGGGCGCGGTCACGGGGTTCGGCTCCTCGCGGTGAGACGGCCGATGTGGAGCGCGAGGTAGAGCACCTCGTCGCGGCCCAGCGTCCAGCCGAAGCGCTCTTCGAGGACGCGCCCGACGTGCTCGGCGCAGGCGACCTCACGCGCGTGGCTCGCGCGCAGGCTGTCGTGCAGGGAGTCGAAGGTGTCCGGGGCCGTCGCTCCGCTCTCCTGCCGACTGGCGAGATAACGCAGGTGGGTGATGAACCGGGCCGCTTCGAGCGAGTCGCCGTCCACCGGCGTGCCGAGGAACGTGCCGGTCTCGGCGAGCACGACGGTGAACGTCTCGGTCAGCTTCACCACCTTCCCCAGATCCGGAGCCTCGAACTGGGCGTTGACGAAGTGCAGGGCGAGCGGGATGGCCTCGATGTCTGGCAGGCGGATGCCGAGCCGGTCGGCGACCAGCTCGATGGCGCGCCTGCTGACGGCGACCTCGCGGGGGTAGAAGTGCAGCACCTCGCCCCGCAGCGGATAGGCGATCTCCAGCCCGCCCTGCGCCCGGCGCAGGGCGAACGACAGATGGTCGGCGAGCGGAATGACCACATGGCCCCCGATGTGGTCACCCAGCTCCGACCGCCCCAGACGGACGATGTCCTCGGCCACGCCCAGGTGGTCCGCCGGGATCTCCTCCAGGAAGCGGGCGATCCGCTCCGGCGGCTGGCCCGCCGTCGGTACGAACGTCCGCTCCGCGCGCCCGGCGTCGATGTCCTGGCCCGCCCGGACGCCGAAGCCCAGGCCGCGCCCCATGAGCACGACCACGTCGTCGCTGTCGTTCGCGGCGGCCAGAACGACGTTGTTGTTGAAGACCTTGACTACTCTCACGCGCGGCTCCTCGGTCGCACGGCGGCGGACCTGCTGCAGGGACGTCGTTATGACGCCGACACACCATTGCGGGCGATGACGTCCCGGTACCAGAAGAAACTGTCTTTCCGCACCCGGGCCAGCTCCTTCAGGTCGAACTCGTCCCGGTCGACATAGACGAAGCCGTAGCGCTTGCGGACGCCCTGGTGTGTGGAGACCAGGTCGATGGCCGACCAGGGGCAGTAGCCCATGATGTCCACGCCGTCACCCGCCGCGAGCTGCATGTTCCGGATGTGTTCGGCAAGGTACTCGATGCGGTAGCCGTCGTGCACCGTGCCGTCGTCCTCGAGGGTGTCGTACGCCCCCAGGCCGTTCTCCGTGATCAGCAGCGGCAGCCGGTAGCGGTCGTGGATCTCGCGCAGGGTGATCCGGAAGCCGGTGGGGTCGAGCTCCCAGCCGAAGTCGTTGGTCTTGAGGTGCGGGTTGCGTACCGCCCGGTAGACGCCGGCCTCACCGAGCGAGACGAGCGCGTCCCCCGTGTCGCCCACGTCCTCGGCACCGCCCGACGGCGCCGCCACCGTGTGCGTGGCGTAGTAGTTGAAGGCGATGAAGTCGGGGCGGGCGGCGGCCAGCACCGTCTGGTCGCCCTCGGCGAAGGCGGGCTGGATGCCCTTGCTGGTGAGATAGGCCCAGGCGGTGGGGTTGTAGCGGCCGTGTACGGCGACGTCCAGGTAGAGCCAGTTGCGGATGGCGGAGAAGTCGTCGGCGGCCAGGACGTCCTCGGGGGCGCTGGAGGCCGGGTAGATGGAGACGATGTTCGGCGCCGGGCCGATCTTGGCCTGGGGCAGCGTCTCGTGGCACAGGGCCATCGCCCGTGCCTGCGCCAGCAGCATGTGGTGGTTCTGCTGGTACAGGTCGCGCCGGGCCTCGACGGTGTCCTCCCGCTCCAGGCCCATCGCCCCCGGGTGCAGGATCATCATGTTCTGCTCGTTGATCGTCAGCCAGTACCGGACCTTGTCGCCGTACTCCCGGAAGAGGATGCCGGCGTAGCGCGCGAACGCGTCCACCGTGGCGCGCGAGGACCAGCCGCCCTTCTCCTGGAGCGCCTGGGGCAGGTCGAAGTGGTACATGGTGACGACCGGTTCGATGCCGTGGGCGAGCAGTTCGTCGATGAGGCGGTGGTAGAAGGCGATGCCGTCCGGGTTCTCCGGGCCGTCGCCGTCCGGGACGACGCGGGTCCAGGCGATCGAGAACCGGTACGCCTTCAGGCCCAGTTCGGCGAAGAGAGCGACGTCCTCCTGGTAGCGGTGGTAGTGGTCACCGGCCACCCGGAAGTCGGTGGTTCCCTCGGGGATGTTGGTGCGGGCGTCCTGTACCGAGGGGCCCTTGCCGTCGGCGTCCCAGCCGCCCTCCACCTGGTAGGCCGAGGTGGAGGCGCCCCACAGGAAGCCGGGACGAAGGCGGGGGAGATCGGTCATGTCGTCAACTCCGTACGGGATGGTCGTCGATCAGGGCTGGAGGGTCAGGAACGCGTCGCCCGTCAGCAGGTCACCGGTCTTGGACTCGACCTCGGCGTAGCCCGCCTTCGCCGTCACCAGGACGACGGTGACGGGGTCGCATCCGGCGTCGCGTACGGCCTCGGGGTCGAACTCGACGAGCAGGTCACCCGGGCGGACCCGGTCGCCCTCGGCTACGGCGGGGTGGAAGTGGCGGCCCTTGAGCTTGACGGTGTCGATGCCCACGTGGACGAGGACCTCGACGCCGTCGTCCGTCCGCAGCCCGTAGGCGTGCGGCATCATCGTGATCACCGTGGCGTCGAGGGGCGCCCGGACCTCACCGCCCGCGGGGGCCAGACCGGCTCCGTCACCGATCGCGCCGGAGGCGAAGACCTTGTCGGGCACGTCCGCGAGGGCCACCACCGTGCCGGCGACCGGCGCGAGCAGCTCCAGCGGCTTGGTCCGTACCGCCACGGCGACGGATGCCGAGGCGGTGCCAGTGGCGGGCTCCGGCTGGTCGGCCGTGCTCGGCGTGGCCGGCGTGTCGGCCGGGGCGGTCAGCTCCCGCTCCTTGAAGGTGACGAAGGTGAGCACGAAGCCCAGGACGACCGCGACCGCCGAACCGATCAGCAGCAGGCCGAAGTTGCCCACGTCCACGGCCGAGCCGAGAGTGATGCCGCCGGGCAGGACGAGGGACGAGGGAGCGGAGTGGCTCGCGCCGATGATGCCGCCGCCGATGCTGCCCGCGATCAGCGCCATGACGAAGGGGCGCTTGTAGCGCAGGGTCACGCCGTAGATCGCCGGCTCGGTGATGCCCGCGAGGAGCGCCGAGATGGAGGCGGTGCCCGCCACGGCCTTGATCTGCGGGTTGCGGGTGCGCAGGAACACGGCCAGGACCGCGCCGCCCTGGGCGAAGACGGCCGCGAAGGTCGGCCCGACCAGCATGGACACGCCTTCCGTGGTGACCTGCTGGATGATCACGGGCACGAAGCCCCAGTGCAGGCCGAACATGACGAACACCTGCCACAGGCCGCCGATGATGATGCCGCCGGCGAACGGAGAGAGGCCCCACAGCCAGTCGACTCCGTCCGACAGCCAGACACCCACGTAGTGGGCGACCGGGCCGAGGGCGAGGAAGGTCACGGGCACGATGATCACCAGCGTGACCAGGGGTACGGAGAAGTTGCGGATCGCGTCCGGGATCACCCGCTTGAGCAGTCGTTCCAGGTGCGACTGCGCGTAGACGGCGACGATGATCGGGATCACCGAGCCCAGGTAGGCGATCATGACGACCGGTATCCCGGCGAACGTGAGGTCGCCGCCCCCGTTGTAGAAGGCCTGGAGGGTCTGGGTGGTGCCGTCGGGCCCCGGCAGGACGCCGAGGGTGTTGGCGTAGACGAGAGAGCCCGCGAGGGCGAGGGCCGTCATCAGGTCGGCCTTGAAGCGGCGGGAGGACGTGACGGCGAGGAGGAACGGCAGGAACTGGAAGACCGCGTCGCCCGCCGTGAACAGGATCGCGTACGTGGTCGAACCGCCGAACGACGGTGAGAGCTTGGCGCCGACCGCGAGCAGGGCCTTGAGCAGACCGGAACCGGCGAGCACCCAGATGACCGGGGTGAAGATGCTGGTGATCAGCTCGATCACGCGAGCGCCGAGGCCGCCGGCCGCCGGACGGGTGTCCTCGGAGTCCCCGGCCTGCCGCTCGGCCAGACCGAGTTCGGTGTAGATCTCCCGGACCCGGTTGCCCACGACCACCTGGAACTGGCCGCCGCTGTCCACGACCGCGATCACTCCGGGGACGGTCTCCACCGCGGCCTTGTCCGCTTTCGAGCGGTCGATCAGTGAGAACCGCAGACGGGTGTTGCAGTGCTCCACCGATCTCACGTTTGACTCGCCGCCGACACCCTCAAGGATGCCGCTCGCTACTTCCTGGTATTTCATGGCCGACTCCTCGTCGAGCTGCCGTAACAGTGGTACCGGCGCCCTGCGCGGGAACAAAAAAACCCGGATTCCGGTCCGCACCCCGCAAGGGGACACGGACCGGAATCCGGGTTTTGCCTCGGGGGTCGAAAACCCGAGTAACAATCCCGAAATCCGCAGGACACTCCGTCCTTGGCCGGGGACTTTAGCCTCCGATGCGGGCGTTGTCCATACTTCCGGCAGACGGGGTCGCCGGGTTATGCTCGGCCCGCGGGATTGTCACTGACGCGATCAGGCAAGACCCGGAGCCCCACCCCCGAGGGTGGCGGCTCCGGGTCTTTTCTGTTGGCGTGTCCGCGTCCCGCTCGACGGACTCATGGAAGGACCCCACACATGCCTGAACGCCGAGTCACCATCGGCTCCCGGTCCGGTCTGCACGCCCGTCCGGCCGCCCTGTTCGTCCAGGCGGCGGCGAAGAGCACCGCGAGCGCGACCCTCACCAGAGGAGACGTGACCGTGGACGCTGCCAGCATCCTCGCGGTGATGAGTCTGGGAGCCGGCCAAGGGGACGAGGTACTGCTCCGCACCGAGGGGGCCGATGCCGACCAGGCGCTGCGCGAGCTGGGCGAACTGCTGGAGAGCGATCTGGACACGGTTTCGGCGCCGTGACACCCGTCGGCTGTCCGTGGGCCGAGGCCCACGGACAGCCGACGGCCTACCAGCCGCCGTCGACCTGGATGTTCTGCCCGGAGATCAGGTCCGACTGCGAAGTGGAGAGGAAGACCGCGGCGTTGGCGATGTCGACGGCCTCGATCCGGCGCTTGAGGCTCTGGTTCTCGAGGATCCACTGGTGGTATTCCTCGCGCTTGTCACCCCGGTCGCGGAACTCGGCTTCCGACACCACGGCTCCCGGCGAGATGCCGTTCACGTTGATCAGGTGTGCGCCGAGCTCCCGGGCCAACCCCTTGACCAGGCCGTACATGGCCCCCTTGGAGGCGATGTAGGGCACGTAGCCGTCCCAGCGGCCCGTCAGGGTGAGCGAGGTGATGTTGACGATCTTGCCGTAGCGCTTCTCCTTCATGTGCCTGGAGCAGACCCGGGAGAGGACGAAGGCGGCGGACGAGTTCACCCGCACCTGGTCCTCGTATTCCTCGATCGTGAATTCGTCATGCTGCTTGAATATCACCAGCGCGGCGTTGTTGACCAATACATCGATCCCGCCGACTTCGTCGGCCAGGGCCGCCGCATCGGTTTCCAGAGCGGTCAGGTCGTTCAGATCCGCGGCGAAATAGCGCACACCCGGGGCGATGCCGTCCAGGACCTTTTGCGGATCGGGTGCGTCCGGTCGGTCCAGAGCCATGATATTGGCGCCCTCCTCGGCGTAGCGGGCGACCAGAGCCCGCCCGATGGTGCCGAGGGCGCCGGTGATGAGGACGTTTTTCCCGGTGAGTTCGGGCATGCCGAATTCCTTTCTCATTTCATTTACTGCGCAAAGTGATCCTGTGTATCGCGGTCGGTCAACCGGCCGCTCGGCTCACCGCGCCCGTCGGCGTCGTCCCTACCGCCACGCGCGCGGTCAGGACCGCGGCGAGGGTGGTGGTGCGCCGCTCGGTCTCGTCGAAGTTCGGTGCGGCGCAGATGAACATGGTCCTGCCGTCGCTGCCGCCGAGGGCGGCGGAGAAAGGCATCATGCCCGGCGAGATCTCGTCGATGACCTCGCCGCCCTCACGCAGGCGCAGGAGTTTCTCCGCGGCGAGGTCGGCGATCCACAGCGCGCCCTCGGCGTCGACGCACATGCCGTCCGGCTGGACGACGAACTCCGCGGCGGCGGCGGCGAAGTCCGTTGTCGTGGGCAGCGGTCCGAACCGGGCCCACGCACGGCGGTTGACGAGCAGGCCGTCGTCGGTGAGGTCGAAGGCGGTGATGCGGTTGCCGAACGTCTCGTTGACGATGAGGACGCCGTCCGGGGTGATCACGCACCCGTTCGGGAACCACAGATCGGTGGCCACCCGGGTGATCCGGCCGTCCGGGTCGACACGGTGCAGCGATCCGGGCGCGAGCGGGCGATGGTGGTCGAGGTCGAACCCGAAGTCGCCGACGTAGGCACGGCCGTGCCGGTCGACGACGACTTCGTTGCAGAAGTTCTCGACGTGTCCGCTCAGATCGGCGTGGACCACGAGGGTGCCGTCCGGCTCGCGACGCAGGAGCCTGCGATCCCGCATCGACACGATGAGCAGCCGGCCGTCGGGGAGCCAGGCCAGTCCCGAGGGCTGCGCCGGGACGGTCGCCTCCACGCGCAGATCGGAGCCGTCCTCGCGCGCGGACATCACGCTGTGCGTGTACAGCTCGGAGAACCAGAACCGGTCCTCGTGCCAACGCGGCGCCTCGATGAAGGTCCGGCCTGGGATGAGGGTGCTGATGCGGTGCGTCACGGTCGTCCTCCGCGGCTATGTGGGCCGGGCAGCCAGGCTGGCGCGTCGGCTGCGGGTGCGTTCGAGGGATACGTAGGACGCGATCGCGAACAGCAGAATGCCTCCGTAGATGATCTGCTGCCAGGCGTCCGGGATGTTCAGCAGTGGGGTCACGTTGTTGAGCAGGCCCAGGAACAGTGCCCCGAGCAGCGCTCCGACGAAGGAGCCGCGGCCTCCGGAGAGGACGGCTCCGCCGAGGAAGACGGCGGCGAAGCAGGGCAGCACATAGCCCGCTCCCACATCATTGGAACCCAGACCGGTCTGGCTCGCCAGGAAGACGCCGCCGATGACGGCCCCGAGGGCGCAGACGAGAAGGCTGGCCGCGTGGACGGCCGAGACCCGCTCGCCGACGCGACGACTGGACTCGCCGTCGAAGCCCACCGCTCGCAGGGCCAGGCCCCGGCGCGCCCGGTGGAGCCAGAACTCCATGGCGAGCGCGATGGCGACGAGGCCGATGAACGCGGCCGGGACGAAGCCGATGCCCTGCGAGACCAGGGACACGAGCTGGGGCGCGATCATTCCGGCCGGCTGTGGGCGCAGGACGATGGCGATGCCCTGGACGATTCCCATGGTCGCCACCGTCGCCACGATCGGTGTCACCTTGAGGACCTCGATGAGCAGGCTGTTGAAGCCCGCGATCGCGATCACCGCCAGCGCCAGCACGCCGAGTGTGGCGAGGAGGGACGAGGGATACAGGTCGGGCAGGGTCATCGACGCGAGGACGACCGTGAGGCTCATCGTGGAGCCGACCGATATGTCCAGCAGTCCGGCCAGCATCGTCACCTGCTGCCCGAGGGCCACGAAGCCCAGCGGCAGCGTCAGGATGAGCAGGTTGGCCAGGTTCGTCCGGGTCCAGAAGACGTCCGAGTGCGCGCCCGTGTACAGGGAGACGACCGTGATCAGCACAAGGAGCACGGCGATCGGCAGGTGCGCGGCGAGCCGGCCGAACATCCGGTGCAGCAGCCCGCCGCCCGCGGCCACGGCAGGCCCGTCGGCCTCCGCCACGTCGGTCGCGCTGACGAAGCTTCGTACGATCTCGCTCTCGGTCGTCGTCCCGGTCAGTTCCCTGACGACGGTTCCCCGCGACATGACGTACACCCGGTCGCAGAGTCCCGCGAGCTCGGCGGAGTCGGAGGAGTTGACCAGGACGGCGATCCCGTCGTCGGCCGCGTCGGCGAGCACCCGGTAGATGTCCATGCGAGCGCGGGCGTCGACGCCCTGCGTCGGTTCGTCGACGACCAGCACCTTCGGCGGCCGCAGTGCGGGCCGGGCGAGGACGGTC
Source organism: Streptomyces sp. NPDC002588 (assembly GCF_040295925.1). Taxonomy (NCBI): domain Bacteria; kingdom Bacillati; phylum Actinomycetota; class Actinomycetes; order Kitasatosporales; family Streptomycetaceae; genus Streptomyces; species Streptomyces sp. NPDC002588. The sequence goes on along the minus strand of NZ_JBEOWF010000058.1, from coordinate 41,703 downwards.
TTCTGCTGGTTGCCGCCGGACAGGCCGCTGATGGGCTGGTACGGGGAGGCCGCCACGATGCCCAGCTCGTCGGTCGCCCGGCGGAAGGCCGGAAGCAGTCTGCGGGTCAGGGACGAGCCGGAGGGGCCGGCGTCGGAGCCGAGCTGGGCCGTCGCGTTGTCCATGACGGACATGGGTGCGAAGACCGACTCGGCGGCCCGGTCCCCGCTCTGGAAGCTGATGCCCGCGTCGAGTGCCGTCGCCGGGGTGACCCGGTTCAGTGCCTTGCCGTCGACGCCGGTCGAACCGCCGGTGAGGCCGATGCCGATGATGCCGCGCAGCAGGGCCCGCTGACCGTTGCCCTCGGCGCCGGCGACCCCCACGATCTCGCCCGCCCCGACCTGGATGGACACGGGCCCGAAGCCCTGGCCCTGAAGGTCGCGCACGTCCAGTCGGGTGGGGGGTGACGCGGGAGCCGTGCGCGCGGGGAACTCCAGCTCGGTCGAGGTGCCGACCATGAGTTCGACGATCTCGTCGATCTCCCAGTCCTTCGACGCGTACGTCCCCTGGACCACGCCGTCGCGCAGGACGGTGAGGCGGTCGGCGAGCCTTCTGATCTCCGCCAGGCGGTGGCTGACGTAGACGATGGCGGTGCCCTCGTCCCGGGAGAGCCTGATGAGTTCCCCGAGGTGTTCGGCCAGCCGCATGTCGAGTGCGGCCGTCGGTTCGTCGAGCATCAGAACGCGGGGGCGATGGGCCATCGCGCGTGCCACTTCGAGGAGTTGGCGTGCGCCGGGGCCCAGCGAGGCCACCGTGTCCGACTGCCCGAACGGGAGCTGGAAGCGCGCGAGGACCTGGTCCAGATCGACCGGCCTCGGCTTGCCGACGGCGTTGAAACTGAGAGCGATGTTGTCGGCGACGCTCAGCTCGGTGACGAGCGAGGTGTCCTGGTAGGCGGTCATCAGACCGAGGCGCCGGGCGCGCTTGACCCCGCCGGTGCCCAGCTGCTCGCCACCGATGTCGACGGTGCCCGCGTCGGCCTGGATGACGCCGGACGCGATCTTGATCAGCGTCGACTTCCCCGAACCGTTCTCGCCGACCAGGGCATGGACCTCACCGGGACGGCAGTCGAAGTCGACATCCGACAGCGCGCGGACGCCGGGGAAGGACTTCGAGACTCCCGTGAGCGTCACGGCCGCCGCCGAGGCGACATCCTCACCGACAGCCAGCGGCAGCCGGGTTTTCTCCATCGGGGACTCCTCCACTGGATGGATCGATGACCCGGTCCCGCCGGGTGGGGCGACGCCCACCCGGCCGGGACCGCCGAGCGTTTCGCGGGTCACGAACCCTCCGCGAGAACGGCCGACTCCTGGTCAGGTGTGAAGAGGGTGGGGACCGGCGCGTTCGCGGGCATGGCCGGGTCGTACAGCGGAAGCACGTCGTTGATGTTCACCATCGGGTACGGGATCGAGACATCGTGGTCGACCTTCTGTCCCTGCCTCTTCATGATCCCGGCGGTGACACCGATACGGCCGTACCACACACGGCTGTTGGCGAAGAACGCGGTCACCTTGGTGCCGGCGTCCTGCGCGTCCTGGACCTGCTTGAGGTAGGCGTAGTTGACGACGTCCGACATCAGGATGGGCGGAGTCCGCTTCGCCTTCAGGTACGGCGCGGCGAAGTACTCGAGCGTGTAGTCGTAGGCGACCGCGTCCGGGTTCTTGCCCGAGGCGAAGAGCGAGTTGCCCGCCTGCGCCATGCCCTGTGGCGTCCACTGTGTGAAGCCCTCGATCGACTTCTTCCAGCCGGCGCCGGTCAGGCCCTTGTTGAGGCACGGCTGCCACGCCGCCGCGCTCGCGTTGCCGGGGATGCCGGTGTACAGCCCGTACGTACCCGGCTTGCCGACCAGCTCCGCCACCTGCTTCGCGCCGTCCGTGTAGGCACCGCAGAGGTCGGCGGGCGCGTAGACGTCGACCGCCTTCGCGACCGCGTCGGGCACCGGCGTCTCCACCTGGACGACGACGATCCCGGCCGCCTTGGCCTGCTGGACCACGGGCAGCACCGCGCCGCCCCAGATCGTGTCCATGACGATGACGTCCGGCCGCTGGGCGATCAGGCTCTTGAAGTTCGCCAGGTAGCCGGCCACATCGGGCGAAAGGCTGTAAATGATCTTGGAGACCTCGGGGGAGGCGATCGCCTGGGCGGTGAGTTCGGCCCGGAAGGTCTGTCGCCACGGGTTGATGTTGTCGTTCGGGAACCCGATGGTCAGCGATCCGTGCCCGGTCTCGCAGACGTTGGTGCTCAGGCACTCCTTGAGCTTCGCCTGCGTGGCGGGGGTGCCGGAGACGGCGGCGGTCTGCATCGCACGCTGCACCGCGGGGTTCAGCGAGTCGAGCGGAATGTCCTTGAGGAAGGTCCGCTTGATCGTGTCGGCCACCGCCTTGGGGCTCACGGAGACGGACGTACTGGGCGCCACGGTCTTCTCCGCGGCGGCTGAGCCGTTCGATGTCGTGCTGGAACATCCGGCCAGCGCGAGCGCGCCGGCCGCGGCGGCCGCGACGATCGTCAGACCGCGGCGGGATCTGCGCGGACCCGCGCGGTAGGACTTGTCCTTTGTCATTGGCTTGACTCCTTGTGCGTGAGCGGGTGACCGGGTGTGGTCAGCCCGCGCGGCGGCCGACCAGCTTGATGCCACGGCTGAGCCCTGACGCGCCGTACTGGCCGATGGTGATGGCGGCCACGGCGACCACGAGCGCCAGACCTTGGATGACCACGCGCTGTCCGGCCGAGAGGCCGAGGATGGACAGCGCCTGGTCCAGAAGTTGGAGGAAGACGGCGGCGCACACGACGCCCGCCACACTGACCGGTCCGCCGGTGAAGAGGACTCCCGCGATACCGGCCACGGTGATGGTGGCGAGTTGGTACGGGGCGCCGGCGGCCACGTCCGGTGTGCCGATGTAGCCCGCGAGGAGAACCGCCGCGACGCCGTAGAGCAGCCCGGCCAGCGCGAAGGTCGACAGCTCCACGGCGGTGACCCGGATGCCGAGCGCGCGCGCCGACCGCCGGTTGACGCCGACGGCCGCGATGCGGCGGCCGAAGCGGGTCTTGCCCAGCACCACGGCGAGCAGGACCGCGGCGACGAGGGCGAACAGGAAGCAGGCGTTGACGCCGAAGAACTCCTTCTGCGCCACGTTCGTCAGCGGCTCGGGTGCCTTGCCCGTCAGCGACAGGGAGACGCCGGTCCAGAGCTTGATCCCGCCCGAGACGATGCCGAACGTCGCCAGCGTCACGATCAGCGCGTTCAGCCGGAACACCGTGATGAGCACGCCGTTCAGCAGGCTGAGCAGGACCGGGACGGCCAACGCCGTCACGATCACCGCGGGGACGTTCGCCCCGGGGCCGCCGTAGTGGACCACCATCCCGGCGGAGAGCGACATGATCGCCGAGACGGACAGGTCGATCGCGCCCAGCATGATGATCAGCGTCTGCCCGAGCGACGCGATCGCGAGCACCCCGGCCAGCGCGGTCACCAGCCCGAGGGAGGCGCTGCTCAGCGTCCGCGGGGCGATGAGGACGACGGCGACGGTGAGGACCGTGAGGGCCGCCCAGCTCGCGCGGTAACGCGCGGGCCAGCGGTACTTCAGGTCGGTGAGTCGGTCCGATCGGGGGGCGGTCTCCATGGACACGCCCTGGCTCTGCACGTTCATCAGCCGGTCGCTTTCCTTCACAGGCGCCTTTGCCATACTTCCGGCGCAGCTGACTAATGTAAGACCGTATTCATATGCTCGTAATACCTGCCCGTCAAGGGTTTCGACGGGAATCCGACGAGGCTGATGCCGGGATGCCTACCGGGGCACGTGGCCCGCGTTGCCACCCGCGTCGATGACGCCCGCGTCGTGCAGCCGGCCGATCTCCCCGGGGGAGAGACCGAGGACGTCGGACAGCACGGCCTCGGTGTGTTCGCCGAGGCGCGGCGCCGGTACGGGAGGTGCCCCGTCGCCGTCCCACCGCAGCGGCCGGCCGGTGGCCAGCAGGGAACCGATGCCGGGCTGGTCCATTTCCACGGCCACCGACGTCTTGTCGGCGCGCGCGGCCCGAGCCGCCTCGGCCATGTCCAGATACGGACTCCACAGCACCCTCGCGCGATCCAGCAGCCCGCGCACCGTGCCGAGGTCCCGCTGGGCGAACCACGGCCTCAGTACCGCGGCGATGGTCTCCCGCAACCGGTACCGGTCGCTCTCCTGGTTCAGGTCCGCGCCCAGGACCCGTTCCAGCGCGGCGAAGACGGCACCCGTCTCGGTGACCTCGCGCAGCGCGCGCCACTGGCCCTCGGTCAGGGCGACCACCATGAGCCGGCGGCCGTCCGAGGTCTCGAAGTCCACGCCGAAGGAGCCGTACATGTGGTTGCCCTGCCGGGCTCGCGGCCCGCCCCGCAGCTCCGCCTCCGCCAGCCATCCCATGGTGCCCACGCCCGCCAGCGCCACGTCCGCCAGGGCGAGTTCGAGCTTCGCCCCCTGGCCCTCCCGCTCGCGATGGAGGACGGCGGCCAGGATTCCCGAGGCCGCGACCATGCCGGACAGCAGGTCCCAGGCGGGCAGGACATGGTTGACCGGCTGCTCCGTGCTCTGGGGGCCGGTCATCTGCGGTACGCCCACCTCCGCGTTGATCGTGTAGTCGACGGCCGGTGACCCGTCGCTCCTGCCCTGAAGGTGCACGTGGATGACGTCCTCGCGCCGGGCGCGCAGTTCCTCGTACGAGGGCCGGTGCCGGCCGACCATGTTGTCCAGGAAGATCCCGGCCCCCTCCCCGGGCGCGGTGGCGAGGGCGAGCAGCAACTCCCGTCCCCGGTCGCTGCGGTGATCGATGGTCACCGATCGCTTCCCCTTGTTGAGGCCGGTCCAGAACAGGCTGTCCCCGGAGGGGGAGAGGGGCCAGCGCAGGAAGTCGCTCCCGCCGCCCGGGGGGTCGACGCGGATGACGTCCGCCCCGAGCTGGGCGAGGGCCAGGCCGGCCGACGGTGCGGCCACGAAGGACGCGCCTTCGACGATGTGCAGACCGCTGAGCGGCTGGAGGGATGGCGTCAACGTGATTCCCTTCGGCGGGACGAGCGCACTGCAGAGCGCCGAAATCGTCTATCTATTGACGACCGTGTCATTGTCTTACAATCATGTCAATGTCGTTCGTCTGTCATCGCCTGTCGTTCGTCTGTCGCCGTCTGCAGTCGTCAGCCGTCGTCAGTCGGCGTCAGCCGCTACCGAGGACGGACCGTTGCAGCTCACGAACAGCCCCCTCCAGGCATACGTGGAGTCATGGAAACCGGGCGAGGTCATCCGCGAGGACCCGCTGCCTCCAGGGCCCGTCGCCGCCCTGTCGGCGCTGCTCGACGAACCCGGGCCCGTCGCGACCGGGGGAGACCCCCTGCCGGTGTTGTGGCAATGGCTCTATTTCCTGGAGTGGCCCGCACAGAGCGAGCTGGGAGCCGACGGCCACCCGGCGCACGGCCACTTCCTGCCCCCTGTCCCGGACCGGCAGCGGATGTTCGCCGGAGGGCGCTGCACCGTCTCCGAACCTCTGCGTATCGGCGAGCGGGCGGAGCGGGTCAGCAGTCTGCGGGGCCTTGAGGTCAAGCACGGCCGAACCGGCGAACTGCTCTTCGTGACGCAGCGCAACGAGTTCCGGCAGCGCGGCCGAACCTGTCTCGTCGAGGAGCAGGACATCGTCTACCGGTCCGGCCGGGCTCCCGCGCGGAACACGCCCGCGGTATCCGAAACACCAGCGGCGGCCCAGGCCGACGACGCGTGGCAGCTCTCCCTGCGGCCGGATCCGACCCTGCTGTTCCGCTTCAGCGCGCTCACCGCCAACGCTCACCGTATCCACTACGACCTGCCCTACACCCGGGACGAGGAGGGCCACCCGGGGCTGGTCGTCCACGGCCCCCTGTTGGCGCTGCTCATGACGGAACTCGTACGCCGCCATGCGCCTACCCGCCAGGTGCGGACCCTCTCCTATCGGCTGCGCAGCCCCGCCTACGCCGCTGAACGCCTGCTCGCAGCCGGCACACCGGCGGACGACGGGGCACGGCTGCGCATCGCCACCGGCCGGGAGAACCGGCACGCCACGGCGGAGGTGACCTTCGTATGACCGGCTTCCACAGGGGCGTCACTTCGGCGCGCAGCTGGCTCTTCGTCCCCGGGCACCGGCCCGACCGCTTCCCGAAGGCCGTCGCCAGCGGCGCCGACCTGGTCATCATCGACCTCGAGGACGCGGTCGCGGACGAGGACAAGGCGCGAGCCCGCGCCAGCGCCGCCGACTGGCTCGCGCAGGGCAACGACACGGTCGTCCGGATCAACCCGCCCGGAACCCCGTGGTTCGAGTCCGACCTGATGGAGGCGGCCCGCCACGGCTGCCCGGTCATGGTGCCCAAGGCCGAGGACCCGGCCGTCCTCGCGGACATCGCCGCCCGTGTCGCGGGACGCTGTGCACTCGTCCCCCTCATCGAGACGGCGGGCGGTGTGGAACGGGCCCGGGAGGTGTGCGCCACGGCCGGGGTCGCCCGGGTGGCCTTCGGCAACGTCGACCTCGCCGGACAGCTCGGTGTCGCATGGGACGACCACGCCGCCCTCGCGTACGCGCGCTCCCGGCTCGTCCTCGCCTGCGCGGCGGCGGGCATCCGCTCACCGGTCGACGGGGTCACCACCGCGGTGAAGGACGGCGGGGCACTGCAGGAGGACATCGCCCACGCCCGCCGCCTGGGCTTCACCGGCAAACTCTGCATCCATCCCGGCCAGGTCGAGGCCGTCAGCCGGGGGTTCGCCCCGTCCCGGGAGGAGTTGGAGTGGGCGCGCGGCGTCCTCACCGCCGGGGACTCCGTCACCACGGTCGACGGTCGCATGGTCGACAAGCCTGTCCTGGAACGAGCCCGCCACCTCCTGGAACGGGCCCACGACTCCCACGGTGCGCCCTGATCCACGGGCCGACGGGCCTCGCCCCGCATCGCGAGGCCCGGCAGACCCCGGGCGCGGGCGTGTGAGCCGGAGTCGGGCGGCGGTCGAGGGTCCCCGCCCGGCTCCGGAAAGCGTCCGCCGGCGTGCGCTGAGCCGATCGGCAGGCGGGCCCCCGCCCGCCGTCACTCGTGGTTGCCGCCCGGAATGCCGAGCGCCGCGGAGCGCAGGGCGTAGCTCGCGCGGTACCGGGGATCGCGGTAGGACGACCACAGCGCGTCCAGCAGTCCGAGCAGGCTCGACGTCGACCAGCGGGCACTCCAGGCGAACGGTCCCATCGGGTAGTTGGTGCCCAGGAGCATCGCGGTGTCGATGTCCTCCGGGGTCGCGACCCCGTGGTGGGCCGTCTCCCACGCCTCGTTCGCGATCATGGACAGAACCCTGGCCACCACGAGCCCCGGCACGTCGGCGACGGGGAAGGCGCGGACCCTGGCACGATCGAGCAGGGCAACGACCACATCGGTGAGCGGGGCGTCGGTCGAGGCGAGGGCGAGGGCCGTCGCCGTCGCGGGGCCGAGGCAGCGGTCGAGGAGGAGTACGGGCTCGCTCCGACGGTAGGACTCCTCGCGCGCGCTCCGGCCGCGGGTGATCATGGCCGATCCCATGCCGGGGAACTCGATGCGAGGCGTGTCGCTGTCCTTCCTGTCGAACTCGAGACCGCTGCGGGACAGCAGGGTCTCCAGCTGGTCGTCCGAACCGTGCAGGACCACGGGGACGGCGGACGCCGCCGCCTCGGCGTTCACCTCCGCGGCCACGGCGCGCGGCTGCTCGGCACCCTCGCCGTACTCGTAGTAGCCCCGACCGGTCTTGCGGCCGAAGCGTCCCGCGGCGACGAGTTCGCTCTGGACCAGGGAGGGGGCGAACCGCGGGTCGTAGTGGTACGACGCCCAGACGGTCTGTGTCACCGCGAAGTTGACGTCGTTGCCGATCAGGTCCATCAGTTCGAACGGCCCCATGCGGAACCCGCCCGCCGACCGCATGAGTTCGTCGACCGTCTCCGTGGCGGCGGCCCCTTCCTCGACGAGCCTGAGCGACTCGCCGTAGAAGGCACGCGCGACCCGGTTGACGATGAACCCGGGTGCCGAGCGGACGTGGGCGACGGACTTGCCCCAGCGGACGGCCAGTTCGGCGATGGTCTCCACGACTTCGTCGGCGGTCTGCAGGCCCCGGACGACCTCGACGAGCCCCATGACGGGGACGGGGTTGAAGAAGTGCATGCCCACCACGCGTGACGGGTCCGGGACGCCGGCGGCGATGGCGGTCACCGAGAGCGAGGACGTGTTGGTCGCGAGGACGCACGACTCGCCGAAGTGGGCGGCGGCGCGCCGCAGGACGTCCTGCTTCACGTCCAGACGTTCGAGGATGGCCTCGATGACGACGGTACGAGGCTCCGCCGGAGCGTCGGTGAGCTCCGTGACGGTGGTCAGCCGCTCCTCGACCCGAGCGGGCGCCGTGGGGTCCTTGCGGCCGAGCCGGGCCGTGATCTCGCTTCGGGCGGCGTCCAGTTGTCCCGCGTCGGGGTCGACCAGGCACACGGGGTGACCCGAGGCGAGGGCGACCTGTGCGATCCCCCGGCCCATCGTGCCCGCTCCGATCACGCAGACGGGGGCGAGTGGCTGTGACATCAGTGTCTCCTCGACGATCTCCAAGATCCTTGACAGGGTTGCCGGACAGAGTATCGTAATGTCAAACTTTTTCACGCCTATGAAAAACAGAACTGGGTGTGAGGTTGGGTGTCAGGTGACACAGCCGCATCCCGAACGGGCCGACTCGTCGAACCAGGAGCTGAGTCCATGAGCTACGAGGACATCACCGTCGCCGTCCAGGACGGCGTCGCGGTGATCACGATCAACCGGCCCGACCGGGCCAACAAGCTGAGGTTCGAAACGGCCCGCGAGCTGCTCGCGGCGCTCCAGCACGTGCGCCAGAGCCCGGAGATCGACGTGGCGGTCCTCACCGGCGCCGGTGACAAGTTCTTCTGCATCGGCGGGGAGCACGACAAGCTCGACTCCCTCGACTACTCCAGCGTGATGCCGGTCATCGACCTGTACGAGTTCATCGACGCGATGCCCAAGCCGGTGATCGCTGCCGTCAACGGATACGCCGTCGGCGGCGGGAACGTGCTCCAGGTCGTGTGCGACCTCTCGATCGCCGCCGAGCACGCCGTGTTCCGGCAGGTGGGCCCGATGGTCGGCAGCTTCGACGCCGGCTTCGGCACCTGGTACCTGGAGGAGACCATCGGCCGCAAGAGGGCGAAGGAGATGTGGTACCTGAACCGCAAGTACTCCGCCGCGGAGGCCTTGGACATGGGCCTGGTCAACGAGGTGGTGACCGGTCGCCCAGTCCTCGACAGGGCCGTCGAGGTGGCCCAGGACCTGCGTCGCCGGGGCCCGTTCGCGCTGGCCGCCCTCAAGACCGCCTTCTCCAGCCGTCACACCGGCGTCGCCGGACAGGCGCGCCTCGCGCACGACCTGCTGCTCACCGCCTACCGCTCCACCCAGGAGGCGACCGAGATGTCGGAGTCCTTCGAGGAGCGCCGCGACCCCCGCCGCGAGAGGTTCTACCGATGAGCGGGCGCAATGTGGAGCTGGACGACTTCCTCGCCGTGCTGAACAAGCGTCTCGCTCCGGTCGACGGGAGAGACGCCCGCACCCTCCGCGCCACGCTGGGCGACGCGGACGTCCTGGACCTCGCGCGGGAGACGGCCGAGCTCGACGACGCCGTCGACTGGCTCGTGGCCGCCGTGCGCACGACCGCGCACGTCTCGCCCTCGGCCGCGTTCGCCCTCGCGGGCCGGTTCGCCGCGCAGCGCGGTCTCGCCGCTACGGAGACCGCAGAGAGCGACATGCCGGACCTGACCTCCGCGGTCACCGACCCGGCCGCTCCGGCCCTCTGGACGGCCACCGTGCCGACCCTGTTCGCCCCCGGCGCCTTCGTGCTCCTCGACCGCCGAACGGAATCGGCCGCCCTGGCCCGCTGGGACGAGCTGGTGCCGGACCGGGCCGCGGAAGCACGACGCAGCGGGCTGCGCGAGGCCGCCCTGCGGACCGTTCGGCCTGGTGGCCCCGTGATGGCGCTGCCGGACACCGTCGCGCGGCGCACCGCCCACGACTGGGACCTGTTCACCTCCGCCGTGGCTCTCGGCATCGCCGAGCACGCGCTGCACACGGCCGAGACGTATGCCGGCGAGCGGCGCCAGTTCGGTTCCGCGATCGGCACCTTCGCGGGGCTGCGCGCGATCCTGGCCGAGATGCGGGTCCGCGTCGGCGCGGTGCGCGCGATGCTCGACGGCGCGGTCGCCGGTGACGGCGACACGGCGGAACTGCTGGCCGAGGCGGGCAGGGCCGCCGTCGACGTCTGCGTGGACGCGATCCAGGTGCTCGGCGGCTACGGATACATCGACGAGTACCCGGTCGCCGGCCTGCTGCGCGACGCGATCAGCCTCCTGGCCCGCGGAGGCGGCCGTCGGTCCCTTCTGGCGCAGGTTGCCGCGCGGCACCTCGGCAAGGCCGGGGGCGGTGCGCGATGACCGTCGTACACATCCCGCCCGGCCCGACGAACCACCCCAGGACGGAGGCTTCATGAACGCGTCCCCTGCCCCGCTGCACGGGATCACCGTGGTCGACATCTCGTCGTCCTACGCGGCACCGACCGCTTCCATGTATCTCGGCGACATGGGAGCGGAGATCATCAAGATCGAGCCCGTGCGCGGAGACGACGCCCGTGGATGGGGGCCGCCCTTCCTCAACGGCGAAGCGGCCTGGTTCCTCTCGGTCAACCGCAACAAGAAGAGCCTGTGCCTGGACATCCGTGGTGAGCAGGGCCGTGAGGTGCTGTTCCGGCTGCTGGAGACCGCGGACGTGTTCATCGAGAACCTGAATCCGGCCAAGCTCGAACGGCACGGTCTGGGACTGGACGCTCTGCGCGAACGGTTTCCCCGACTGGTGATCTGCGCGTTGTCGGGATTCGGGCTCGACGGCCCCGACGCCGCTCTCCCCGGCTACGACCTGATCGCCCAGGCCCGCTCCGGGATGATGAGCGTCACCGGCGACGACGGGGTGCCGCAGCGCGTCAGCACGGCCCTGTCCGATGTCGCGGCCGGTACCGTCGCGGCGTACGCCATCGCGGCGGCCCTGGTCAGGCAGCAGCTGCACGGCGTCGGCGACGTCATCGACGTCTCCCTGCTGGAGGCCGACCTCGCCTTCATGTCGCCCCGCATCGCCAGTTACCTCGCCGGCGACCCGGAGCCCCGCCCCTGCGGCGGCACCGACTCCGTGGTCGCGATCTACCAGCCGTTCCGGACGAGCGACCGCCCCATCGTCGTCGCCGTGGGCAATGACAAGATCTGGCTCCACGCCTGCGCGGCCCTGGGTCTGGACGAGCTGGCCGGGCGGTCGGACCTGGCCACCAACGCCGGACGGCGCGCGCGCCGCGGCGAGGTCGTCGACGCCTTCCAGTCGGTCCTGGCCACGATGACCTCGCAGGAGGCGCTGAAGGCCCTGCAGGACGTGGGCGTACCGTGTGCACGGATCAACTCGCTGTCCGAAGTCGTCGACGACCCCCAGGTGGAGGCGCGCGAGGCGATCGTCGGCCAGGAGCATCCGCGAGCCGGCGTCTTCCGGGGCGTCGCGAGCCCGTGGCGCCTCGGCTCGCGGAACAGCCGGGCGCCCCGCCTGCCGGCCCCGCTCCAGGGCGAGCACGGCCGCGACATCCTCTCCGGTGCGGGCTTCGACGACGAGCGGATCGCCGATCTCACGGAGGCGGGTGTCGTATGGATTCCCTGATCGAGGTGGACGAGGCCGCACGCGTGCGGACGATCACTCTCAACCGCCCGGACCGGCTCAACGCGCTGAACAGTGCCGTGCTGGACGCGCTGGCCGACGAGGTACGCCGGGTCGCCGAGGAGAGCAAGGGCATCCGCTGTCTGGTCATCCGCGGGGCGGGCGACCGGGCGTTCAGCGCCGGTGCCGACCTGGAGGAGATCCGGGGCCTGGACGCCGACCGGGCGCACGCCTTCATCCGGCGGGGCCACCAGGCCATCAACGCGATCGAGCGCTCGACCGTTCCGGTGATCGCCGAGGTGGACGGCTACGCCCTCGGCGGAGGTTTCGAACTCATGCTGGCGTGCCATGTGGTGATCGCCTCCGACCGCAGCCGCTTCGGGCTCCCGGAGGCGCGGATCGGCTGCATCCCGGGTTTCGGGGGCACCCAGCGGCTGCCCAGGACGGTGGGCAAGGCCGCGGCGTTCCATCTGATGCTCACCGGCGGTCGGATCGACGCCGACCGCGCCTGGCAGATCGGTCTGCTGTCGGTCCCCCCCGTTCCCGCCGCCGAGCTGCGGCACGAGGTGGAGACGACGGCACGGCTGATCGCGTCCGGGAGCCGCACCGGTCTGGCCAACCTGCTCGAAGCCGCACGGCGGAGCACGGCCGGCCCGGCCCTGGAGCACGAGGCCGCGCTCGCCGCCCTGTCGATCGCCTCCGTCGACGGCCAGGAAGGCATCACGTCCTTCGCCGAGCGACGCGAGCCCGTCTTCACCGAGGAGTGACGCAGTGAACCCTGCCCCCCAGATCCCACCCCCGGCGGACCACACCGCCGTCATCGGACTCCTCGACGAGGTGATCGCACGAACCGTGGCCCCGGCCGCCGTGACCGTGGACCGGGACGGCTCCTTCCCCGCGGAATCCGTCCGGGCGCTGGCCGAAGCGGGGCTCGGCGGGCTGCTGATGCCACCGTCGCTCGGGGGACTCGGCACCTCCACGGCGACGTACGCCGAGGCCCTGTCCCGGATCGCGGCCGCCTGCGGCTCGACCTCGACGGTCTACATGACGCAGATGCACTGCGCCCATCCCATTCACCTCCAGGGCCGGCCCGACCAGCACGAGGCGTGGATCCCCGCGATCTGCGGGGGCAGGGCGATCGGAGCGATCGCCCTGACCGAGCCCGAGGCCGGCTCGGACGTCGCGTCGATGCGTACGACGGCGCGCCGGGACGGCGACGCCTATGTGATCAACGGTGAGAAGACGTTCATCTCCAACGGCGACGTCGCCGACGTCATCGTGCTCTTCGCGACCGTCGACCCGGCTCTCGGCAAGGACGGCATCACCGCCTTCCTCGTCGACACCGCGCGCACGGAGGGCCTCGAAGCCGGCAAGCCGATGAAGAAGCTGGGCCAGAAGGGCGCCTCGACCGTCACGCTCGGCTTCCAGGACTGCCGGATCCCCGTGGGGGCGAGGCTCGGCGCCGAGGGCGAGGGCTACCCCCTGCTGCTGCGGTCGGTCACCAAGTCACGCATCAGTGCGGCCGCCCAGGGCATCGGCTTCGCCCAGGGCGCCTTCGACGCGACCGTGCGCCACTGCGCGGAGCGGGATCTTCTCTCCTCGCGCACCCGTGACGCCCAGGACCTCCAGTTCGCGCTGGCCCGGCTGCGGGCCGAGATCGCGGCCGGACGCTCGATGCTGAGGGAGGTCTGCGACCTGGTCGACGCCAGTGCCGAGGATCCCGTGGCCGAGGTCGCCATGGTCAAGCTGCACTGCACGACACTGGGTGTACGCGTCGCCTCGGCCTGCGTCGAACTGCTCGGCGAGGACGGCGACCGTGACGACATCGGCGCGGAGCGCCGGCTGCGTGACGGGAAGATCACCGAAATCTACGACGGGACCAACCAGGTCCAGAGCATGCTCGTCGCCCGGGACATCCGCCTCTCGGTGTCGGCGTGAGCGACGAACGTAAGGAGAGGTCCATGGTGTGGGAGGGCCGCCACGACCGTCTGTTCATCGGAGGTCGGTGGGTTCCAGCGCATGGTGAGCACCTGAGGATCGTGTCGCCGTTCACCGAGGAGGTCATCGCCGAGGTCCCCTCGGCGTCCACCGGTGACATCGACCGGGCGGTCGCGGCGGCGCGCGAGGCGTTCGACAAGGGGCCGTGGCCGCGGATGCCGGTGGAGGAACGGATGGCGGCCCTGCGGGAGCTGCGGCGGCTGCTCGCCGAGCACCAGGAGCCGCTGGCACAGCTCATCACCGACGAGATGGGCTGCACCATCACCCAGTCCCGCGCCATCCAGGTCACCCACCCGGTACGGGTGGTCGATGCCTACCTCGACGTCGCGCCCGACTACCCGTTCCGGTCGGTTCGTACGGCCGAGACGGGCACCGCCCTGGTGACCAGGGAACCCGTCGGCGTGGTGGCTGCGGTCGTTCCGTGGAACGTGCCCGTGGGCATCAGCGTCCAGAAGATCGTGCCGGCGGTGCTGGCCGGGTGCACGGTCGTGCTGAAGCCGGCCCCGCAGACGGCGCTCGACGCCTACTTCCTGGGCGAGCTGATCGAGCGGGCCGGGTTCCCGGCGGGCGTGGTCAACATTGTTCCGGCGGAGCGCGAGAGCAGCGAGTACCTCGTCACGCACCGGGGCGTCGACAAGGTGTCCTTCACCGGATCGACCGCCGCGGGCCGCCGGATCGCGGCGCTGTGCGGCCACGACCTGCGGCGCGTCATGCTCGAACTGGGCGGCAAGTCCGCCGCGATCGTCCTGGACGACGCCGACCTCGACCGGACCGTGGAGTCGATGCGCCTGGGGGCGTTCCGCAACAACGGTCAGGTGTGCACGCTGAAGACCAGGGTGCTGGTCTCCGAGGCGCGTCGGGCCGAGCTCGTCGAGCGGCTCCGCTCCCTGATCGGCTCGATGCCGGTGGGCGACCCGCACGACGAGGCCACCCAGATCGGACCGCTGTTCTCCCAGCGGCAGCGCGAGACCGTGGAGCACTACATCGCCACGGGCCGCAAGGAGGGCGCGACCCTGGTCACGGGCGGCGGACGCCCCGAGGGCCAGGGCCGTGGCTGGTTCGTGGAGCCGACGCTCTTCACCGATGTGCGGCCGGACATGACGATCGCCCAGGAGGAGATCTTCGGACCGGTCCTCGCCGTGATGGCCTACCGGGACGAGGCCGAGGCGGTCGACATCGCCAACAACTCCCCCTATGGCCTCAGCGGGGCGGTGTTCACGGCGGACGCCCGTCATGGCCTGGAACTCGCGAGCCGGATGCGCACCGGCGTCGTGGAACTGAACGGCCATCCCGTGGGCCTGAGCGCCCCCTTCGGCGGGTTCAAGGCCAGCGGGATCGGGCGCGAGCACGGGCCCGAGGGGCTCGACGGCTATATCGAGCTGAGGTCCATCGGGCTGCCCCCGGACCTGGCGGACTCGCTCGCGTGAACGACAGGATCGAGAGGAACGGACCCTGAGATGGACCGTCTTGCCCAAACCGAAGAACTGACCGAGGACCAGCGGGAGATCCTCAAGGTGGTCAGGCAGTTCGTCGAAGAGAAGATCATGCCGGTCGCGACCGAGCTGGAACACAAGGACGAGTACCCGACCGACATCGTCGAGGGACTGAAGGAACTCGGAGTCTTCGGCCTGGTGATCCCGGAGGAGTACGGCGGGCTCGGCGAGTCCCTTCTGACGTACGCGCTGTGCGTGGAGGAGATCGCCCGGGGCTGGATGAGTGTCTCGGGTGTCATCAACACGCACTTCATCGTCGCGTACATGCTGATGCAGCACGGTACCGAGGAGCAGAAGCAGAAGTACCTTCCGAAGATGGCCACCGGCGAGGTCCGGGGCGCCTTCTCGATGTCGGAGCCGGGCCTCGGTTCCGACGTCTCGGCCGTGTCCACCAAGGCCGAAAGGCTTTCGGACGGCTCCTACTCGATCACCGGCCAGAAGATGTGGCTGACGAACGGCGGTTCGTCGAACCTGGTCGCGGTGCTGACCAAGACCGACGAGGGCGCGGACTCCGTCTACAGGAACATGACCACGTTCCTCGTCGAGAAGCAGCCAGGCTTCGGGGAGACCGCCCAGGGCGTCACCGTGCCGGGAAAGATCGACAAGATGGGCTACAAGGGGATCGACACCACCGAGATGATCTTCGACGGGCATCGGATCGTCGCCGGCCAGATCCTCGGCGGGGATCCCGGCAAGGGCTTCTACCAGATGATGGACGGCGTCGAGGTGGGCCGGGTGAACGTCGCCGCGCGCGCCTGCGGCATCGCAGTACGCGCCTTCGAGCTGGGCATCGCGTACGCGCAGCAGCGCGAGACGTTCGGCAAGCCGATCGCCCGGCACCAGGCGATCCTGTTCCGTCTGGCCGAGATGGCCACCAAGGTGGAGGCCGCCCACACGATGATGGTCCGGGCTGCCCGCAAGAAGGATTCCGGCCTGCGCAACGACGTCGAGGCCGGCATGGCGAAGATGCTCGCGAGCGAGTACTGCAAGGAAGTGGTCGAGGCCTCGTTCCGCATCCACGGCGGATACGGCTACTCCAAGGAGTACGAGATCGAGCGGCTCTACCGGGAGGCGGCCTTCATGCTCATCGGTGAGGGCACCTCCGAGATCCAGAAGATGATCATTGGCCGGAGCCTGCTCAAGGAGTACGCGGTGTGATACGCCGGGTCGTGACGCTCGTCCGGTCGCCCCACGCCGACAGTCCGGTCGCCCCACGCCGACAGTCCGGCGCGGGACGACCGGGCTCCGGTTTTAAGCACGACATTTTTCAGTATGACAATTGACCGTGCTGGTCATATACTGCAGGTTCCGATCTAGGGCATTGTGTGTCTCCGACGTGATCGCGTCGGACAGGTGGACGGGTTTGGGAGGCGCGGCATGGCGGATGGGGCGGGGCCCGGGGCGGCGGAGAGGTTCACGGCACGCCAGGTCATGCGGCCGCGTGACCAAGTGGAGCAGCAGATCAGGGATGCCATCCTGGAGGGGCATTTCGCCCAGGGGGAGAAACTTCCGCCGGAGACGGAGCTGGCGAGGCAGTTCGGGGTGAGCCGACCGACCGTGCGTGAGGCGCTGGGCGCGCTGGTGAGCGCCGGGCTCATCCGGAAGATCCCCGGCATGGCGGGCGGAAGCTTCGTGAACACGGTGACGCCGGATTCACTGAGCCGCATGCTCAGTGAGTCGGTGGACACCATTCTGCGTCTGGGCGCGCTGGACGTGCCGGAACTGACCGAAGTGCGACGGGTGTTGGAGGTTCCTGCCGCGCGGATGGCCGCCCGGCACCGGACCGAGGAACATCTGGGCAAGCTGCGCTCCATCGTCGAGCGGCAGCGGACCACCACGATCGACGACCCGGACATTCCCGGCTACGACCTGGCGTTCCACACCACCATCGGGCAGGCTTCGGGCAATCGCCTGCTCGCCGCGTTCATCGCCGCCGTGCACGACGCCACGCATCCGGCGCAGTTCCTCGACGTCACCGAGGAAGTGGGTCGGCGGACGGTGAAGCAGCACATGATGATCCTCGGTGCGATCGAGAGCGGGAATGCGGAGGCGGCCGCTGAGGCCATGCAGTCGCACCTGGAATACGTACTGCGGTACTCGACCGCCCAGGGCGCCGGATGACCGTGTGCCCTCCCCGCCGTCGCGGCGGGGAGGGCACACGGTCTTGGGCCGTCAACCGCGGTACCACTCCGCCATGAGCTGGCTCTGGTCCGCTCCGGGGCCGAAGCGGTCGATGGCTTCCTGGGTGAACTCCTCGACGAGGTGTCCGATCGGCGTGGCGTGCCCGAGGCTCTCCGCCATTTCGTTGGCCAGGTGGAGGTCCTTGAGCATCAGTTGGAGCGTGAAGCCCTGCGGCCTGTACGAGTCGCCGCTCAGCAGTTGCGGGAAGGTCGTCTCCGTCGTGTAGTTGCGGCTGCTCGACTTGTTGATGACCTCGACCACGGTGTCCTGGTCGATGCCGTACGCCTGCCCGAGCCGGACGGCCTCGAGCGCGGCGAAGCGGTTGCAGCTGTTGAGCAGGTTGTTCACCAGCTTCATGGCGTGGCCGGCACCCGAGGGGCCGACATGGTGGACGTCGGACGTCACGGCCAGCAGGAGGTCCCGGGCCTTGGTGAACGCCTGCTCGGAGGCTCCGACCATCAGGGTGGCCGTGCCCTCCCGGGCCCGCTTCACACCGCCGGCTATCGGCGCGTCGACGAAGTCCACGCCGAGTTCGGCGAGTGCGGAGACGATCTCCTTGTCCGTGGTGGGCGTTCCGGTGGTCGTGTCGACGACCAGTGTGCCCGGCTCGAAGTGACGGGCGATGCCCTCGGAACCGAGGAGGAGTTCGACCACGTTCGCCGGGCCGGGCAGGGACAGAAAGACGTACCTGCACTGCTTCGCCATCTCGTCCGTCGGCGCGAAGGTGGCGCCCTGGCGTACGAGTTCGTCGGCGGCCTGCCTGTTCAGGTCGTTCACGTACAACTCGCGCCCCGTCACGAGACGGCTCGCGATGGCCGATCCCATGGCACCGATGCCGATGAACCCCAGCTTCCCGGTCGTCACTACGGGTACCTCACTCTCACCTCGCGGCCGGCCCGGAGCGGGCCGGGCCCATGCCTGAAGGTCGTGCGCGCGGGGTCGGGCCCGCGGGTCGAAGGGGTCCTTGGCGGTGTCGCCGGTCTCGCTCAGGGCCGGACCGGCCCGAGGACGACTCGGCGGACGGTGTCCGCGACTGCTGCCTTGCGAATCTAGCTCGGCCGTTGCAGTCGGTCAACTGTCTGACACTGACAACACTGTTCCCCGAGGCCTTCGCTACCGGACTGCGGCGATGTGGACCGCGGCGAGGGTGCAGGGCACGTGGCCGCGGTTGCTCCACGCGTGCTTGGTGCCACG
This sequence comes from Streptomyces sp. NPDC002588, assembly GCF_040295925.1. NCBI lineage: Bacteria > Bacillati > Actinomycetota > Actinomycetes > Kitasatosporales > Streptomycetaceae > Streptomyces > Streptomyces sp. NPDC002588. Next base: position 23,076 of record NZ_JBEOWF010000058.1, on the reverse strand, counting down.
CTGCACCAAGGAGTCTCCGGGGCGCATCAGGGTCTCGCCCGTCTCGGTGATCGCGTAGATCTCGCCGGATACGATCGTCACGAGGTCGATCGTCTCGGTCGCGTGCAATCCGGGGATGCCCCCGGCCGAGTCCAGCGACTCGCCGGCGCCCGAGTCGGCCAGTGCCTTCGCCCAGCCCTCTTCATAGTCCCACTCGCTGTCGGGCGGAAACGTCGCGACGACGAAGGTGTAGCCGTTCGGGGGCGGCGGGATCACCGCCTTTGGCCCCAGGGTGTTCTCGGCGCTCACGGGAGTGGGCACCGTGGTCGCCTGCCAGATCTGGTTGAGGGTGTACGCCTCCGTCGCCAGGCGGGTGCGCGTCGGCCCGTCCTCGACGATCGTCGACCTGCCCCGGTCGTCGAGTCCGATCATGATCCGCCGGGCCCTGGTCTGCTTGTGCTCTCCGGTCACTTCGTCGGCTCCTGCCGTGTCCGGCGGCATGGGTGATCCCGGTCAGGGTCCGTCGAAGACGATGACACCCTTGCCCGCGGACTGCTTGTCGAACTCCTCGTACGCCTCCGCCACCTGGTCCAGACTCCAGTGATGGCTGAACAGGTCGTCGATCGGCACCTCGTTTCGGGCCACGAACTCGGCGCACCGGCGCATCTGCACGATGGACATCGACCAGGACGTCATCAGGGTCATCTGACTGCGGTGCAGGTCGAGGACGTCGAATCGGACCTCGCCGCCCAGTCCGACGACACACATCCGGCCCCAGGGGGCGAGCGACGCGAGACCGTCGGAAGCGGCTCGCGACGCGCCCGACGTCTCCAGGACAAGGGGAACACCCGCGCCGCCGGTCAGCTCGCGCAGTGCGGTGGCTGCCCGCACGGCCGTCGGGTCGATCGTGGCGACGGCCCCGAGCTCGCGTGCTCTGACCAGCCGGGCGGGCTCCGTGTCGAGGGCGACGACCCGTGCGCCCCGCGCGGTGGCCAGCAGGGTCGCCGAGAGCCCGACGGGACCCTGACCGAACACGGCGATCGTCGCCCCACCCACATCGCCCAGGCGATCGAGCCCGCCCCAGGCCGTGCCGGTGCCGCACCCGATCGCGGCACCCGCCGCGAAACCGAGCGCCCTGTCCAACGGCACCAGCGTCGCCGCGGGCACCCGCATGAACGGCGCGTGCGCGCCGTGCTCATGGGTGCCGAAGACGCGCGTGGGCGCCGTGGAACACATCTGGGGCCACCCCGTGCGGCAGTGGTCGCAGCGGGTGCATCCGGCGTAGTGGTGGACCATGACCCGGTCCCCGACGGCGGCGACGTCAGCGGGGACGCCCGGACCCACGGCGTGCACCACGCCGGCCGGCTCGTGCCCGGCCACGTACTTCCCGGTGGTCGTCGCCGCTCCCGGCCTGTCGCGGTAGTAGTGCAGGTCGCTGCCGCAGAGGCCGGAGGCCCGGATGGCGACCACCACTTCGCCCGGTCCCGGCTCCGGATCGGGAAACTCCCGGAGCTCGACCTTGCGGTCACCCAGGAAAACGGCCCCCTGCATGGCAACTCCTGACGTCGCGGCTGCACTCTCCTTTCAGTGGAGCATTCGCATTACAATCTCGCAATGGTTTGACTTTTGGATTCGTGTAAGCATCGCCCCTCGTCCGAAGGGAGCCCGCCGGGTGCTGTTACGGGTTCCGCGACTGATGGCCGTCACCGTTGGGGCGCGGATGGTCGTCGGCTTCACGGTGCTGTCCTCCAGCGATCTGCTCCGCGTCTGCCTCCCGGCGTGCTGTCGGCTGTGCGGGGCGCCGCGTCCCTGAGAGATCGTGCCGCCGGGACGATCGGGCTGCTGTCGCTCGGCATGGCGGTCTCGGCGGTCGGTCATGTTTCGGACGGCCTCAAGGGGCACACCGTGATGAGCGTACGGCGGAGCGGCAACCGGCTGGGCCGGACCCTTGGTGCGGGTGCGCACAAAACGCTTGACCGAGGAACTCGTTGATCACACCTTGACAGTGAGTTGAATGTCAGACATCTTGAACGCATGTCCACACAGGTCGCCATCGTCACAGGCGCGGGTCGGGGCCTCGGTCGCGCCGTCGCCCGCAGCCTGGCCCGCCGCAAGGTCGCCGTAGTACTTGCCGGACGTACGCCCGGGCAGCTGAAGGAAGCGCGGAGCGCCGTGCTCGACGAGGGCGGTACCGCTCTGGACGTGCCGACCGACGTCTCCGACGCCGCGTCGGTCCAGGCTCTCTTCGACACCTGTCTCGGGGAGTACGGGCGCCTGGACGTCCTGGTCAACAACGCCGGTGTCGCCGCGCAGGTGAGCCTGGCCGACATGACCGAGGACGACTGGGACCGTATCTTCGACATCAACGCGCGCGGCATGTTCCTGTGCAGTCGGGCGGCGGGTCGGCACTTCGCCGACGCGGGCCGCGGCCGGGCGGTCAACGTCGCCTCGGTGTTCGGACTGCTCGGCCGACCCGGGTACTCCGCCTACGGCGCGTCCAAGGGCGCCGTCATCAACTTCACCCGTGCCGTGGCCGCCGAGTGGGCGAGGTTCGGAGCGCAGATGAACGCCGTCGCCCCCGGCTACTTCGCCACGGACATCAACGCCGAGCTGCGTGAGGACGAGGCGGCGGTCGCCAAGGTGCTGCGCCGGATCCCCGCACGGCGTATGGGACGGCCGGAGGAACTCGCCGACCTGGTGACCTATCTGTCCCTCGACGCCCCCGACTTCCTGACGGGGCAGACCATCGCCATCGACGGCGGAGAGTCCAGCGTCTGACCGCGCCCCAAGGACACGCCCCAAAGGAGCCGCACCATGTTCGAGGCCGTCATCTGTGAGCCCGTCCGCACCCCGGTCGGACGCTACGGAGGCGTCTTCAAGGACGTCCCGGTCACCCACCTCGCCGCCACGGTCGTCAAGGGCCTCGTCGACCGCACGGGCATCACCGCCGACGACATCGACGACGTGATCTTCGGCCAGGGCTACGCCAACGGGGAGGCGGCGGCCATCGGCCGGATCGCCGCCCTCGACGCGGGCCTCGACATCACCGTCCCCGGCCTGCAGATCGACCGGCGCTGCGGCTCGGGGCTGCAGGCCGTGATCTACGCCTGTATGCAGGTGGCGACCGGCGGCTCCGAGCTGGTGCTCGCCGGCGGCGCCGAGAGCATGAGCCAGGCCGAGTACTACATCCCCGGCATGCGCTGGAACCAGGGCCGGCAGCCGGAGCTGCTGGACCGGCTCGCGCAGCCGCGCGGCAACTCGGGCGGCCGACGCTTCCCGGTGGCCGGCGGCATGATCGAGACCGCGGAGCACCTGCGAGCCGAGTACGGCATCAGCCGCACGGAGCAGGACGAGTGGGCGGTCCGCTCGCACGCCCGCGCCGTCGGCGCGATGGAGCGCGGCCTCTTCGCCGAGGAGACGATCCCCGTGGTGGTGCCCGCCCGCAAGGGCGACGGCATCACCGTGACCGCCGACGAGCATCCCCGGCCAGGCACCACGGTGGAGTCCCTCGCCCGCCTCCGGCCGATACTGGAGGGCACCATCGAGGGCGCGACCGTGACCGCGGGTAACTCCAGCGGCCAGAACGACGCGGCCGCCGTGGCGATCGTGACCACGCCGGACCGCGCCGAGCAGCTCGGACTGCGCCCCTACGCCCGCCTGGTGAGCTGGTCGCTGGCCGGCGTGGAACCGCACCGCATGGGCATCGGCCCGGTACCCGCGGCGCGCACCGCGCTCGAACGGGCCGGCCTCAAGTGGTCCGACCTGGACCTGGTGGAGCTCAACGAGGCCTTCGCCGCCCAGGTGCTCGCCTGCCTGCGCACGTGGGAACTCTCCGAGGACGACCTGGAGCGGGTCAACGTCAACGGTTCGGGCATCTCCCTCGGCCACCCCATCGGCGCCACCGGCGGCCGGATCCTCGCCAATCTGCTGCGGGAGCTCGACCGGCGCGACGCCCGCTACGGGATGGAGACCATGTGCATCGGCGGCGGCCAGGGGCTCGCGGCGATCTTCGAGCGGGTGGCGGCATGACCGCCCGCCGACGCGTCCTGGTGACCGGCGCCGCCGGATTCCTGGGCTCCCACGTCGTGGAACGGCTCAGCGGGACGGGCGTCCACGAGGTGCTGGCCACGGACATCGCCCGCACGGAACGCGCGGAGGGCCTGGCCGCTCTGGACCACGTCGAGTTCCTCGCCATGGACCTGCGCGACACCACGGCGCTCGACATGGCAGTCAGCGCCTGCGACCAGGTCGTCCACCTGGCCGCCGTCAGAACCCATGCCGCCTCGGCCTCACCCCGCGCCGCGCACGACGTGAACGTGGGCGCCGCCTACGACCTGCTCAGCCTGTCGGCCCGGCACGGCGTCGAGCGTCTCGTGCTCGGGTCCACCCACTGCGTCTACGGCGCGTTCGACGACCCGGCGGCACCGCCGTTCACCGAGGACCAGGCTCGCGTGCGCCGCGGCCTGAGCATGTACTCGGCGAGCAAGCTGGCCGCCGAGGCCTTCGCGGAGGCCTTCGCGGAGGCCTTCGCCCAGAGCGGCGGAGCCCCGTACGTCATCCTCCGGTACGGCACGATCTACGGGCCGCGGGCCAACCGCGACTCCAACGCCGGGATCATGCTCGACATGCTGGACGCGCTCGACCGGGGTGAGCGCCCGTCCGTGCCCTGGCAGCGGGACGCCGTGCACGCCCTCGTCCACGTCGACGACGCGGCGCGGGCCACCGTCCGCGCGCTGGAGGCGACCGGCGTCGAGCGTACGGCGGTCAACGTGGTCGGGCCGCCGGTCACCTCGGAAGAGCTCTATACGACGCTCGTGCGCATCCACGGCTCCGACCCGGCCGCCATCGAGTGGCGGGACGAGCGGACCAGGTACCAGCATGTCAGCGCCGAGAGGCTGGCCTCGGCACTCGGCCTCGCCGGGACCACCGACCTGCACAGCGGTCTCCAGGAGTTCGTCGACTGGTACCGCGAGCACCACAAGAGCGTCGACCCAGCCCAGTGATCGGAAGACGAACGCCGTGACCCGCATCCTTTATCTGAGCCTGTCCAACGCCGCGTACTCCCCGAACTACTTCCCGTTCCTGCGCCGGTACATCGACGACTTCGTCGCCGAGGGCACCGAGGTCGAGCTGCGCGGAACCCGGGTCGGACGCATCGACAGCTTCCGGTTCTGGGAGGCCCTCGACTCCGTGTCGATCCTGGACTCCGTGCTGGACGCGGAGCAGTCCGGCTTCGACGCGGTCGCGATCGGCAACATCCTGGACCCCGCGCTGCGCGAGGCCCGCTCCATGGTCGACATCCCCGTGCTCGGCTACGGCGAGACCGCGATGTTGATGGCCTGCCTGATGGGCAGCAAGTTCGCCCTGGTCGGCGTCAACCCCTACTTCGGTGGACGCTTCGAGGAGAACGTCGCCAGGTACGGGCTGCGCGAACGACTGGCCGGCATCGCGTGCATGGACCTCACCCCGCACGAGCTGGACGCCTGTTTCTCCGACGACGAGGGCCGCAAGCGGGCCACCGACTCCTTCCTGGCGGCGGCCCGGGCGACCATGGCCCTCGGAGCCGAGGTCATCATCCCGGCGGGCGGACGCATCACGGCGTTCCTCAACTCCGTCGGGCTGCGCGAGGTGGACGGCGCGCCCGTCCTCGACGGCACGGCGACCCTGCTGGCCATGACCGAGTCGGCCGTACGGATCCGGGCGGCCGCGGGGTCCTTCGTCAGCCGACGACGCCTGTACGCCAAGGCCCCCGCCCACGTGATCGGTTCGTCGGCCGCCGCGTACGCCGAGAGCTACGGGCTGCCCGCGCTGGCCCGGCTCGCCGACACCGAAGACGCCGACCTGCAGAAGGAGAAGTGACGATGCCCGAGCACAGCGGACCGCCGGTCTATCCCCTGAGCCAGCAGGACACCTTCGTGTCCAACCTGGACCGGCTGAGGGAGACCTCGGACGCCATGGCGGACGCCTTCCGCGGCCTGCGCCGCGCGGCCGACGCCCACGGCACCCTGGAAGCGAAGCAACGCGAGTTCTGTCTGCTGGCCGCCTTCGCCGCCACCCGCAACGAGGGCGGGTTCCGCGTCCACTGCACCCGCGCGAAGGAGGCGGGCGCGACACCGGAGGAAATCGAGCAGGTCGTCATGCTCATGCTCGGCACCTCCCTGGGGCTGGTCCCGGTCGTCGAGGCGCTCAGCTGGGTGCACGACGAGCTTCGGTGACCCCGAACCACCGCAACAGGAGGACACATGCCCGACGGCAATGACAAGAAGGCACTGGTCGTGGGCGCCGGTTCCGGCATCGGACGCGCCACCGCCCTGCGTCTCGCGGACCAGGGCATCACCACCGCCGCGGCCGATCTGAACGCCGAGGCCGTGCGGGAGCTCGCGAAGGAGCACCCGAACATCGTCGCCCTCGGTGACGCGTCCTGGGACGCGACCGACCCCGAAGCCTGCGACCGGATGATGGCCGAGGCGGTCGGCGCTCTGGGACGCGTCGACCACGTGATCTCCACCGTCGGCTGGACGGCCATCACGCCGTTCCTCGACGAGTCGCCCGAGTACTGGCGCCGGATCATCGACGTGAACCTGATGTCCGGCATCTACCTCGCGGCGGCGGCGGGACGCGTGCTGCGCGAGCACGGCGGCAGCATCGTCCTCACCTCCTCCGAGGCGGGCACGGTGGGAACCTCCGGTGAGACCGTCTACTCCGCGGCCAAGGCCGGCGTCATCGCCCTGGTCAAGTCACTCGCCCGCGAGTGGGCCCGGCACGGCATCAGGGTCAACGCGGTGGCCCCCGGGATCACGGCCACGCCGCTGCTGGAGAGCCAGGGCGGGGAGTCGCTGCTGGCGAGCATCGTGCGGGCGGTCCCGATGCGCAGGGCCGGCGAGCCGGAGGAGATCGCCGCCGCCCTCACGTTCCTCGCACTCGACGAGGCCAGCTACATCACCGGCCAGACCCTGTGCGTGGGCGGCGGTCTGACGATGGGGTCGTAGCCCCCGGACGGGCCCCCGGACGCATACAACTCCCGATGGTGAGGACAGCATGGAACTGAAGAGCAAGACGATCATCATCACGGGTGGCTCTCGTGGCATGGGACAACGCCTCGCGCTTCGGCTCGGCGGCGAAGGTGCCAACGTCGTCGTCAACTACCGGCGCGATGCCGAGGCTGCGGCGCAGACCGTCGCCCGTGTCGAGGAGGCCGGCGGCAGAGCACTCGCGGTGCAGGCCGACATCTCGGACACCGAAGCGGTCGAGGCGCTGGTGGCGACCGCGGCCGAGCACTTCGGGAAGATCGACGTCATCGTCGCCAACGCGGCGGCCAGCGCGTTCAAACCGCTGACCGAGATCCGCTCCCATCACATCGCCAAGACGATGGGCATCACGGTCCAGGGCTTCCTCGACCTGGCGCGCGCCGGAGCCGCGCACATGCCGCCGGGCGGGCGGATCGTGGCCGTCTCGGGCTGGGACAGCTTCCGGGCCCTGCCGGGCCACGGACTCCTCGGCGCCGCGAAGGCCGCCATGGAGACGATCGTGAAGTACTTCGCGGTCGAGCTGGGCAGCCGCGGAATCACCGCTGTGGGCATCTGCCCCGGGCCGATCGACACCGACTCCTTCCGGTTCTACGCCGGTGACGCCTGGGGCGAGTACGAACGCCACTGGCTCGGCATGACCCCCTCCGGCGCCTACCCCACGCCCGAAGAGGTCGCCGAGGTCATGGCGTTCCTCTGCTCGCCGCGCAGCGCGGCCATCAACGGCCAGACGATCGTCGTCGACGGCGGGCTGTCGCTCGCCACGATGCCGATGTCCTTCGGACAGGACTGAGGCCATGGCCACCGCGATGAACGCCGCGGCGCAGACGGTCGTCCAGCTCATGAGCCAGGTCGAGCGCAGGCCGCGCCACTCCGTCGCCGTCGAGGCACTCGGAGGCCGGCACAGACTCACCGTCGCCGACCTGACCGAGGCGTCGAACCGGCTGGCCAACGCCTTCGCAGGCCTCGGACTCACCCACGGCGACCGGGTGGCCTACGTAGCGCAGAACCACGTCGAGTACGTCGTACTGGAGTTCGCGCTGCTCAAGGCGGGGCTGGTGAAGGTCCCGCTCAACCACCGCTTCACCCCTCGTGAGCTCCGCCGGTGCATGGAACTCGCCGAGGTCCGCCTCGTGGTCGCGGACCCGCCGGCGGCGGCCTCGATCGACGAAGTCACCGGCGGCGACGGCCTGTTGAAGGTCGTCCTGGGTGAACGGCCGGGCTGGCGTTCGTTCGACGCCCTGGTCGCCGCGGGCGCGCCGGTGCGACCGCGTGTCCCCGTCGGCCCCGACGACCTCTACCACATCAGGTTCAGCTCTGGTTCCACCGGAGCACCCAAGGGGATAGCGATCTCGCACCGCGGGGCACGCGCGGCGATCCTCGGCAACACCTGGATCATGAGCACCAGCGGGCCGGCGCCCGCTCCCCGGACGCTTCAGGCGGCGCCCCTGGTGTACGCGGGCGGCTGGAGCGTCCTGCCCACCCTGCTGTGCGGCGGCACGAACGTGATCCTGCCGCGCTTCGACGCCGACGAACTCCTCCGGGCGGTCAAGGACGAGCGGATCGACTGGATGTTCGCCGTGCCGACCATGCTGCGCCGGATGAGCCTCTCCGACGAGCTCAAACTGCTGCGTGACGCGCAGCTCTCCTGCCTGATGCTGGCCGGGGAGCCCGCCGCCATCCCGGCACTGGAGGTTGTCAGCGAGTACACGGACGCGTTGGTCCAGTGCTGGGGCCAGACCGAGGCGCCTGCGTCCACCACGCTGCTTGGCCGGCGGGAGATGCGGTCGCCCGAGCTGTGGCCCTCGATCGGCAGGCCCATTCCCGGGGTGGAGTTCTCCCTGCTGGTCGGCGAGGAGGTGCTGGACGAGGTGCCGCCCGGCGTCCAGGGAGAGCTGGTGATCCGCACCCCGAGCGTCACCACGGCGCTCATCGGTTCGGAGGCCGAGCACGCCCACCGCCTCCTTCCCGACGGCTGGTGGCGCACCTCGGACCTGGGCCACTTCGACGAGGAGGGACGCGTCTTCATCGTCGGCCGCGCGAGCGAGACGATCATCACCGGCGGCACCAACATCCAGCCCGTCGAGATCGAGCGCGCCTTCGAGGAGCATCCGGGGGTCCGCGAGGCCGTCGTCGTCGGTGTCCCCGACCCGGAGTGGGGCGAGACCCCGGCGGCGCTGGTCCACGCGCCCGGCATCGACGCGCTCGACGCCGAGGAGCTGACCCTCTGGGTGCGCGACCGGCTGGCCGGGTTCAAGCGGCCCCGCCACGTCTATCTCTCGGGGGACCCGATTCCGCGCGCGTCCGGCGAGTCGAAGATCGCGCGCGGTGACATCAAACGGATGCTGCGCGCCTGGGTCGCCGACCCGGCCGGCGTCCCGGCCAACGTGACAAAGGTGGTGACCCCTCGTGGATGAGGTGGTGGTCGACGGCACGGACGTGATCGGTTCGGTGCGCTTGAACCGTCCGGAACGCGGCAACTCGGTGACCCCGGCCGTCGTCACGGAACTCGGCGACGCCGTCCAGAGGCTCTGTGACACGGACGCGGTCCGGGCGGTCGTCCTCACCGGTACGGGCTCGGTGTTCTGCGCCGGTGCCGACGTACGGGAGATGTACGACGTGTACCAGGGCGACGGTCCCGACGGCCTGATGAGCTATCTCGCCGATGTGTGGATGCCCGCCGTGCAGCGGACCGTCCGCCTCATCTGGGGCGCCCCGAAGCCGGTCGTCGCGGCGTTCAACGGCGCGGCCACGGCCGGGGGGCTCGACTTCGGCCTCGCCTGTGACGTACGGGTGGCGGCCTCCACCGCGCGATTCGCCGAGAGCTACGTCAACCTCGGGATGGTTCCCGTGGCCGGCGGGGCCTTCCTGCTCCCGCTGGTGGCGGGGCTGCCCGCGGCGACGAGGCTGCTGGCGTCGGGCGCCTTCGTGGACGCCGAGCGGGCGCTGAGCCTCGGCATCGTGAACGAGGTCTGCGCGCCCGACGAACTCGACGCCTGTGCGCGGGAGTTGGCAGCGGAGCTGGCCCATGGGCCCGCCGAGACGTTCGCCCAGACCAAGACCATCGCCCGCGGTGTGTCGACACCGGCCTTCGAGGCGGCCCTGCGAGACAGCCTCAATGCGAACATCGCGCTGATCGCACGCCCTGAGGTCAGGGAGCGAATCCTTTCCGTCATGGAGCGGTTCAGCACGTCGGCCGCGCGGCGCGCCTGACCGTTTCAGGCGGTCCTCGAGCCCGGATCGCCCGACGTAGCTCGACCGTTTGGAGGCATGAGTGGAACACTTTGGACAGCTCTACATCGACGGCGAATGGGTCGCGCCCAGCGGCGACGGGACTCGGACGCTGATCGACCCGACGTCCGAGGAGCCCTGGGCCACCGTCGGCTCAGGAGGCGGGGTGGCCGATGTCGACCGCGCCGTGGCCGCGGCCAAGCGCGCCTTCGTGAGCTACTCGAAGACGTCGGCCGACGAGCGGATCGCGCTGATCGACCGCATCATCGCCGCCTATGAACGCCGCGAGGCGGAGCTTGCGCACCTGATCGCGCGAGAGGTCGGCGTACCCGTCTCGTTCAAGGCGCAGGTGTCCGGCCCGGCAGGCCACATGAAGGTCGCCCGCGACCTGATCCGCACCTACGCCTTCGAACAGCGACTGGCCGAAACGATCGTCCGGCGTGAGCCCATCGGCGTCTGCGCCCTGATCTCGCCGTGGAACTGGCCGATCCAGACGTCGGTCATCAAGGTGATCTACGGCATCGCCGCCGGCTGCACGATGGTGCTGAAGCCCTCGGACGCCTCGCCCGTGTCGGGTGTGGCCCTGGCCGAGGTGATGGACGAGGCGGGCACGCCCCCCGGCGTCTTCAACCTGGTCATCGGCCGTGGCAGTGTCGTGGGCGATGCCCTGTCGCGCCACCCCGATGTGGACATGATCTCCTTCACGGGATCGACCGGCGCGGGAGCGAAGGTGGGCGAGGCGGCGGCCCGGACGGTCAAGCGGCAGTGTCTGGAACTGGGCGGCAAGTCCGCGAACATCGTCCTCACCGACGGGAACCTGCAAAAGGCCGCCCGCTGGAACATCCAGCGCGGGTTCTCCAACACCGGCCAGTCCTGCCACGCCCCCAGCAGGCTCCTGGTGCACGAGAGCCAGGTCGAGGACATCCTGCCGTTCCTCGTGGACGAGATCGGCAGGATGCGCGTGGGCGACCCGCGCGACCCTGCCACGACCCATGGCCCGCTGGTGCACGCCCAGCAGTTCGACAGCGTCCAGAACCACATCCGGACCGGTCTGGAGGAAGGCGGGCGCCTGGTCACCGGGGGACTGGGCCGGGTGGACGGCTTCGACCGCGGCTTCTTCTGCAAGCCCACGGTCCTTGCCGACGTGACCCGCGACATGACCCTGGCCAGGGAGGAGATCTTCGGCCCGGTCCTCGTCGTCATGCCGTACCGGACCGAGGAGGAGGCACTGGACATCGCCAACGACTCGGTCTTCGGTCTGGGCGGCTACGTCTTCAGCGAGGACCGCAAACGCGGCTACGAGTTCGCGTCCGGCCTGCGTGCGGGGCGGGTTTCCTACAACGGCGCCAACACCAATTCCCTCACCCCGATGGGCGGCTACAAGCAGTCCGGCGTCGGTCGGTCGATGGGCGTGTTCGGCCTGGAGGAATATCTCGAAGTCAAGTCGGTCTACGGCTTCGAAGAAGAGGCACACGCCCTTCCGCCGCACGTCTAGCGCGTGGCAGAAGGGCGTGTGAGAGGAAGCCCCGGACACAGGCCTGTGTCCAGGGCTCGTCCGGTGTCATCCAGCGGTGTCGTGATACTGGCCCGCGGCACGGGCCCGCTGGGTGGCCAGCTCGATCACCAGGTCCAGGTTGGGGGTCGGGACCTGCATCAGCTCGGCCAGTTCGAGGGGGACGCGGAACATGGCGTCGATCTCCATGGGCCGGCCGGCCTGAAGGTCCTGCGCGATGCTCTGGAGGTGGCCGGACTTCGCCAGCTTGCCCAGGCCCTCGTAGGGATCGCCCGGGTCGCAGCCCAGGGCACGGGCGATGGCGGGCTTGTCGAGGACGTCCTTCATGGGCGAGGTGCTGAGGACGGCCAGCGAGCCCCCGATCAGGTTCATCAGCAGTTTGGCCCAGATCGCGTCACGGATCCTCGGCGTGACGGTGGTCTCCAGGCCAGTGGGGTTCAGGAGCGACGCCAGGCTGTCGAGTCGCCCGTCGGGCCGGCCGTCGGGGCGTCCGACGACCAGGCGGTTGCGCGGGTTCTCGGCACGGATCACCCCCGGTGCGATCACGCTGCAGGCGGTGTAGGCGACCGCGCCCACGGCGCGCTCCGGACCGACGTGGTCCCACAACTCCCTGGTTTACGCGACCGGGACACTCGGGCTTCCCGATTCGGTGATCCTCCTCGCCACCGTGATCGGTGCCCTGGTGGCGATGGTGATGGCACCGGTGTGGGGTCACCTCGGTGACCGCTTCGGTTTTCGCAGGATGGTCGCGATCAGCATGGTGTTCCAGATCCTGTTCGCGTTCCCGTTCTTCCCTGCTGATGGGAACACGGGACACGACCGTCGTCATCATCGCCGTGACACTGGGTATCGCCGGGGGCGCGGCCGTCAACGACGCCGTTCAGCCGGCTTTCTTCACCAGCCTGTTCGGCACACGTGTCCGCTACAGCGGCGTCTCCCTCGGCCGTGAGGGCGGCACGATGGTGGGCGGCGGCCTGACACCGCTGATCGCCACGGCCCTGTTGACGTGGGCCAACTCCACGTGGGCGGTTTCCGCGTTCATGGCGTTGACCAGCCTCGCGGGATTCGGGGCAGTCTTCCTGGCCCGGCCGGTCCCCGACGAGGAGGGGCTGACCAAGGCGACCAAGGCGCAGTCGCCGCAGGTGGAGGGGCTGGCTCCCGCAAGCTGGCCGGTGGTCGACGGGATCCTCCCCGAGTGACAGGCCTTGCCCCACAACTGACGAAGGATCACGTATGACGAAGTATCGGCTGCACATCGACGGCGACTGGGTCGACCCTGACAGCGGCGAATGGCTCGACACGGTAGACCCGTACAGGGGAGAGCCCTGGGCTCGGATCGCCCGCGGCAACAGCGAGGACGTGTCGCGTGCCGTGGCCGCCGCCGACCGTGCCATGACCGTCGGGCCCTGGGCGAGCATGAGCCCGTCGGAGCGCGGCAGGATCATGCGCAACATCGGCGATGTCATCGCCAAGAACGCACAGCGCCTCGCCGAGATCGAAGTGCGTGACAACGGCAAGCTGTTCGCCGAGATGAGCGGCCAACTCGCCTCGATCTCCGCATGCTGGTACTACTACGCCGGCCTTGCCGACAAGATCCAGGGCGCCTCGATCCCCGCCGAGAAGCAGAACGTGTTCGCGTTCACCACGCGCGAACCGATCGGCGTCGTCGCCGCGCTGACCGCCTGGAACTCTCCACTGTGGTTCGTCGCGGTCAAGTGCGCCCCGGCACTGGCCGCGGGATGCGCCGTGGTGGTGAAGCCGTCCGAGTTCGCCTCCGCCAGCACGCTGGAGTTCGCCGGACTCCTGAAGGAGGCAGGGCTCCCCGACGGTGTGTTCAATGTCGTCACCGGCCTCGGACCGGAGGCGGGGGCCGCGTTGGTCGACCATGCTGACGTCGCGAAGATCACTTTCACGGGTTCGGACACGACCGGGACGAGGATCTACGAGAGCGCGGCGCGTACCATGAAGCGCGTCTCACTCGAACTCGGCGGGAAGTCGCCGAACATTGTGTTCGACGACGCCGACCTCGATGCGGCCGCGGGGGGAGTCGTCGCCGGCATCTTCGGAGCGGCCGGCCAGATGTGCTCGGCGGGATCGCGTCTTCTCGTCCACAACTCCATCAAGGACGGCTTCACGGAGAAGCTGCTGGGTCTCGCCCGCGGGGTGCGGCTCGGAGATCCCATGGATCCGCACACGAACGTCGGCCCCATCGCGACGCCTCCGCAGTATCAGAAAGTGCTGGACTACATCGACATCGCCAAGACGGAAGGCGCGCGCTGCGTTCTCGGCGGCCGACCGGCGGGCGGGCCCGGCCTGACCGGCGGTCAGTTCGTCGAGCCCACGATCCTCGTCGATGTCACCAACGGCATGCGCATCGCTCAGGAAGAGGTCTTCGGGCCCGTTCTGTCGGTGATCGGCTTCGAGGATGAGGAAGAGGCGGTGCGCATCGGCAACGGAGTCGCCTACGGCCTGGTGGCAGGGGTCTGGACGCAGAGCATCGGACGGGCCCTGCGGATGTCCAAGGCACTCCGTGTAGGCACGGTCTGGGTGAACACCTACCGCACGTACAGCTACATGGTGCCTTTCGGCGGTGTGAAACGGTCCGGTATCGGACGTGAGCAGGGGGTGGAGGCGGTCAACGAATACCTTGAGACCAAGAGCGTGATGATTTCGACGGACGAAGACGCTCCGCCGAACAACTTCGTGATGCGGTAAAGATGCGGTAAGTCGGAAGGGGGGAGGGATCCTTCCCTTTTCCGCGCCGGGCGATGGTGCAACGCTCGATGAGGCAGGCCGGTGGCCTGGATGGACCTTCGCACTCTCTCAAAGGACCTGTTATGAGCACGCAGCCCACCGAGCGCCCCGCCGTCGCCTCGGGCACCTTCGACCTCGGGGGCGACCTGACGGTCAACCGTCTCGGCTACGGCGCCATGCAGCTGACGGGCCCCGGTGTCTGGGGCGAGCCGCGCGACCCGGACGAGGCCGTCCGGGTGCTGCGCCGGGCCGTGGAACTGGGCGTCACCTTCATCGACACGGCCGACGCCTACGGGCCGTTCGTCAGCGAGCGGCTGATCCGCAAGGCTCTGCACCCCTACGCCGACGACCTGGTCATCGCCACCAAGGGCGGCCTCACCCGTCCGGGTCCGGGCGACTGGCGTCCCGACGGACGACCCGAGTACCTGCGCGAGCGAGTGGAGCTGAGCCTGCGCCACCTCGGACTTGAGCGCATCGACCTGTACCAACTGCACCGCATCGACCCCAGGGTGCCGCTCGCCGACCAGCTCGGTGAGCTGGCCCTGCTGCAGCAGGAGGGCAAGCTGCGCCACATCGGTGTGTCCGAGGTGACGGTCCAGGAGCTCAAGGAGGCCCGTACCCACGCCGAGATTGCCTCCGTGCAGAACCTCTACAACCTCGCGAACCGTTCGGCCGAGGACGTTCTCGACTACGCCGAGGCCGAGAACATCGCGTTCATCCCCTGGTTCCCGATCGCCACCGGCGAACTCGCCCGTCCGGGCGGCCCGCTGGACGCCGCGGCCAAGCAGCACGGCGCGAGCCCCTCCCAGCTCGCCCTCGCCTGGCTGCTGCGCCGCTCCCCGGTGATGCTGCCGATCCCCGGCACCTCGCGGGTCGCACACCTGGAGGAGAACACCGCCGCCGCGCTGCTCGACCTCACCGACGACGAGTTCCGGTCCCTCACCGACGCCGTGTAATGCGTACGGGGGCATCCGGCCGTCCGGATGCCCCCCATCAGTACTCGACGTGGCCGTCACGCCAGGTTCTTGGTGAAGAACTCCTCCAGCTTGTCGAACGGGATCAGGTCCGTCCTGTCGTACAGGTCCACGTGGCCCGCGCCCGGGACGACGTACAACTCCTTGGGCTCCACGGCGAGTTCGCAGGCATCCTCGCTGTAGTAGCGCGAGTGGGCGTGCTCGCCCACGACAAACAGCAGGGCCCGCGGCGAGATCGACGCGATGTGGTCCAGCAGCGAGAAGTTCATGTACGCCATCGTGCTGGTCAGGGTGAACTGGGTGATGGCGTTGGGGTGGTAGCCCCGCGGGGTCGAGTAGAACTCGCCGAACTCGCGGCCGACGGGGTCGGTGTTCTCGTCGAATCCGATGGGCGCCCCGCGCGGGGCCAGCGCGGCATGCTCGGCCTCGAAGTCCGCGTACCGCTGCTCGGCGAGCTCGTCGAGGATGCGGATGCGGTCCTCTTCGGTGATCGAGTCGAGATGGCCCTTGGAGTAGGCCCGGGCGATGTCGTACATGCTGGTCGTGGCGACCGCCTTGATGCGCCGGTCGACCTGGGCGGCGCTGATGGCGAACCCGCCGCTGCCGCACATGCCGATCACGCCGATGCGCGCGCGGTCCACGAAGTCACGTGTGCCCAGGTAGTCGACGGCCGCGCTGAAGTCCTCGGTGAAGACCTCCGGCGACGTGATGTGCCGGGGTTCGCCGCCGCTGTACCCGTTGAACGACGGGTCGAAGGCGAGTGCCACGAAGTCGCCCTTGGCCATGTTCTGGGCGTAGATGCCCGAACCCTGCTCCTTGACCGCGCTGTGCGGTGCGCCGACGATCAACGCGGGGTACCGACGGGACGCGTTGAAGTCCCCCGGCCGGTAGAGGTCCGCGGCGATGGTGATGCCGAACCTGTTCTTGTACGACACCGGTGTGCGGGTGACGTCGGTATCCAGGTCGAAGATGTAGTTGTCCGTCGGGGACATGCCCTTGGCCTTCCCGCGCCGCCGGTCAGCGGACGTGTCCGTCGAACCAGGTGACGGCGACCTCGGGGTGCTCGCTGAAGTAGTTGTAGCCGTCGAAGCGGCGAGAGGTGCCGTAGATCCAGTGCATCTCCTTGTCCTCGACGGGGATGGCGTCGTGGACGGCCTGCACGGCCTCCGGGGTGGTCATGACGTCGTCGTGGACCTGCCCGACCAGCGTGGGCACGGTGATCGCGGAGGCGTACTTGGCGGGCGACTGCTCCGCCAGGTGGAAGCCGGTGCGCTCCAGGACGGCCTGGTCGAGACGGTCGTAGCCGCCCTTGAAGCCGATCGCCTTGGAGAACTGCTCGCCGATGGACCGGCCCTCCAGCGGCTGGTGCAGGACCATCGCCTGGATCTCGGCGAATTCCTCTGGGTGCTTGGCCCACGCCACGGCGGTGGAGTTGCCGCCCAGGCACACCGACAGCAGGGCCTTCTTCATGCCTGCCGTGTCGGGGCGCGTCTTCACGTATCGGAGGGAGCCGATGACGTCGCGGTACTCGGTGAGGCCGATCGTGCAGATCCCGCCGTTGCCGTAGCCGCTCATGCCGTGGTTGCGCAGGTCGTAGGTGAGCACGTTGTAACCGGCGTCGTGCAGACCCTTGTAGGTGGGCAGGAAGTTGACCTCGAAGCCGCCGAAGCGGTCCCAGCCCGGCAGGTGCCCGGGGTAGCCGTAGCGGTTGCCGGGGGAGAAGTGGTTGTGGATGATCAGCCGATCCGAGTCGGCCGGGATGAACCAGCCTTCGAGCGGTACGCCGTCCATCGACGGGAACGTCACGTCCTCGTAGGCCAGGCCCAGTTCGGAGGGCCGGCGGAGCAGGGGGGCGCGCCGGCCATCGGTCGTGCCTTCCGTCCATTGTCCGACGAATCCGTTGAATGCCAGCTCGGCCATGTCGAGTTCGGTCACGGTACGCTCCTGATTTCCCGGCAACGGTGCTCGATATGGCACCGTTGCCGCCTGAACTGTTCGAGTTGCAGACCTGCAACGTGTGCGGTGCCCCGGGCGTCTGGATTTTCATCAAGATTGGCCCGTGAGCACATTTTCCGCATCTTGGGCTCGACCTGGATAGGGAAAGAGGGGGGGAGGGAATTCTCCCAGGGAGGAATTCCTCCCTGGGAGGTGACGTTCCTCATGGCTGTGCCCTTGTCGGGCCGCAGTGCGGCGGCCCGACAAGGGCACAGGTACTGTGGTGGTGAATCCCAGGTCAGATCGTCGCGGTGTCGATTACGAACCGGTACCGCACATCACTGTTCAGTACCCGCTCGTACGCCTCGTTGATCTCGGACGCGGCGATGACCTCGATCTCGGCGCCGAAGCCGTGCTCGGCACAGAAGTCCAGCATCTCCTGGGTCTCGGCGATGCCGCCGATGGCGGAGCCGGCGATCGACCTGCGGCCCATGATCAGCGGGAAGACGTTGACGGAGATCGGCTCCTCGGGGGCGCCGACGTTCACGAGGGCTCCGTCGATCTTCAGCAGGTTCACGTACCCGCTGAAATCCAGCGGGGCCGAGACCGTCGAGACGATGAGGTCGAAGGTGCCGGCCAGCTCCTCGAAGGTCTTCGGATCGCTGGTGGCGTAGTAGTGGTCGGCGCCCAGCTTGAGGCCGTCGTCCTTCTTGCGCAGGGACTGGGAGAGGACGGTGACCTCGGCGCCGAGCGCGTGGGCGATCTTGACGCCCATGTGGCCCAGGCCGCCCAGGCCGACGATCGCGACCTTCTTGCCGGGACCTGCGCCCCAGTGCTTGAGCGGGGAGTACAGGGTGATGCCCGCGCACAGCAGCGGGGCGGCCGAGTTGAGGGCGAGGCCGTCGGGGATCCGGACGGTGTAGTTCTCGTCGACGACGATCTTCTCGGAGTAGCCGCCGTAGGTGGGCTGACCGTCCTTGTCGAGGTAGTTGTACGTCTGGATCATGCCGCCGGTGCAGTACTGCTCCTGGCCGGCCTTGCAGTGGTCGCACTCGCGGCAGGAGTCGACGAAGCAGCCTACGCCCGCCCGGTCGCCCACCTTGTACTTCGTGACGCCGGGGCCGACTTCTGAGACGACACCGGCGATCTCGTGACCGGGGACCATCGGGAAGATGGCGGTGCCCCAGCCCTCGCGGACCTGATGGATGTCGGAGTGACAGATGCCGGCGAACTTGATGTCGATCAGCACGTCGAACTCGCCGACCGGGCGCCGCTCGATGGTGGTGCGCTCCAGCGGAGCCTTCGCGGCGGGAGCGGCGTAAGCAGCAACGGTGGTCATGTGGGGGTCTCCTAGCGGTGCTCTCGCGCCCGGCTGCCTTCGGCCGGGCACGGTGACGAGCATGCCTCGCCGCCAGGAAATCACCCAGGGCGGGAGTGTGCCTATGTTCGCTGTTCCTACTACTGGCAGAGTCAGGCTCTTGCCCTGCAGTGAGCGAAATGTGTCATGCGCTCAAGGATTGGGTTCATTCGCCACATCCATGCCATGGAGAGATCACGAGAAGGCAAAGGGGGGATAAAAGTCTCCCTGTCGCGAGTGTTGCCGGTGATGCAAGACTTCCCGCGTGACCAGCCGCCCTGCCAAGGCGCAGGGTCGCCCTCTTCCTGCGGTGGCGTTGATCCCGCGCCTGCCGTACCGCTGTTGTTCACGACTGTTCCGTCCGTGATGCGAAGGCGTGAGTATGTCTGCTGACCTCTCTGAATCCGCTGTTCCACCCTCGACCGAATCGGGCGAGTCCTCCTCGGGCCCCAGCCGGCGTGCCGTCATCGCCACTGGTGTCGTGGTGGGCGGTGCCGTGGTGGTTGGAGGGACGTTACTCGCCGGCTCGGAGGAGGCCTCCGCCGCAGAGGCATCGCCCTCCAGCCGGGTTTCCCTGACGGTCAACGGCACCCGCCGGACCGTGACGGTGGACAACCGCACCTCGCTGCTTGACCTGCTGCGCGAGCACCTCGGCCTGACCGGTTCCAAGAAGGGCTGCAACGCCGGGGCCTGCGGGGCGTGCACGGTGCTGGTCGACGGGCAGCGGGTCAACTCCTGCCTGACGCTGGCAGTGCGGTTGGAGGGCGCCGAGGTCACCACTATCGAGGGCCTGGCCAAGGGCGACGAACTGCACCCGCTGCAGCAGGCGTTCATCGACGAGGACGCCTTCCAGTGCGGGTACTGCACTCCGGGCCAGATCATGTCCGGGGTCGCGTGCATCCAGGAGGGCCACACCAACTCGCCGGAGGAGATCCGGGAGTACATGAGCGGCAACGTGTGCCGCTGTGGCTGCTACGTCAAGATCGTGCGCGCGGTCGAGCAGACCGCCGCCCGCAAGTAAGGAGCCGCCCGTGTATCCCTTCGCCTACACCCGCGCGAACAGTGTCCGGGAAGCCCTGGAGGCCGGTGGACGCGGCGGTCGCTACATCGCTGGCGGTACCACGCTGGTCGACCTGATGCGCGAGACCGTCGAGACCCCCGACACAGTGGTCGACATCAGCGCGCTGCCCCTGCGTGAGATCACCGCCACCAAGGGCGGCGGCATCCGCATCGGCGCCCTGGTCCCGATGTCGGTGGCCACCGCGGACTCCAAGCTGAACTCCCTGTACCCGGTGGCGGCCCAGGCCCTTCGAGGCGCCTCGGCCCAGCTGCGCAACATGGCCACCATCGGCGGCAACATCATGCAGCGCACCCGCTGCACGTACTTCCGCGATGTGACCGCCGACTGCAACAAGCGCGAGCCCGGCTCCGGCTGCGCCGCCCTGCAGGGCTACAACCGCGGTCACGCCATCCTCGGCGGCTCCGATCACTGCGTGGCCGTCCACGCCTCCGACTTCGCCGTCGCCCTCACCGCCCTGGAGGCGACCGTCCACCTGCAGGCCCCGGACGGCAAGGAGCGCCGCCTGCCCTTCGCCGACTTCCTGCTCCGCCCCGGCAGCACCCCGCAGCGCGAACAGAGCATCCGGAAGGGCGAGTTGATCACGGCGATCGAGATCCCGGCGTATCCCCGTCCGCTCAAGTCGGCCTACCTGAAGATCCGCGACCGGCAGTCCTACTCGTTCGGGCTCGCCACGGCGGCCGTCGCGCTGCATGTACGTGGCGGCGTGATCCGCGAGGCGAAGGTCGCCGCCGGCGGTGTGGCCACCGTGCCATGGAAGCTGCCCGCCGTCGAGCGGGCCCTGATCGGTGAGCGCCCCTCGGACGGGCTGTGGGCCGAGGCCGCCAGTCACGCGGCAGACGGCGCCCGCCCCCTCCAGCACAACCGGTTCAAGGTCGAGCTCCTGAAGCGAACCGTCGAACGCCAGCTGCGCACCGTAGGAGAAATGGAATGAGCCCCCAGCCGCAGGCAGCCGTAGGTGCGCCGCTGTCCCGCGTGGACGGCCGGCTCAAGGTCACCGGCAAGGCGGAGTACGCCGCCGAACACGACATCGACGGAGTCGTGCACGCCGTCATCGTCGACGCGAGCATCGGCCGCGGCCGCATCAGGTCCATCGACACACGCGCCGCCGCGAAACACGCGGGCGTGCTGCGGGTGATCCACCACGGCAACGCCCCGAGACTGCCGTACCGCGACAACGCCGGCTCCAACAACCCGGCCGGACGCAGGCTGCGGGTCTTCCAGGACGACAAGGTGCTCTTCCACGGCCAGCCGGTCGCCGTGGTGGTGGCCACCACGCTGGAGGCCGCCCAGCACGGCGCGAGCCTGGTCAAGGTCCGGTACGACGCCGAGAAGCCCTCGACCGACATCACCAAGGCCAAGCCGGGCGAGCCGACACCCTACGCGCGGGGGGACGCCGAAGCAGGGCTGCGTTCCTCCGCCGTACGGCTGGACCTGACGTACGAACTGGCGCGCAACCACCACAACCCGATGGAGCCGCACGCCACCGTCGCCCGCTGGGACGGCAACCGGCTCACGGTGTGGGACAAGACGCAGTGGGTGATGGGCACGCACGACGAGATCGCCGCGGTCTTCGACCTGCCGGCGGACGCGGTGCGGGTCATCAACCCGTTCGTCGGCGGTGGCTTCGGCAGTGGACTGCGCTGCTGGCCGCACACGATCGTCGCCGCGCTCGCCGCGCGGGTGACGCGGCGCGCGGTGAAGCTGGTGCTGTCGCGCAAGCAGATGTACTTCGGCACCGGATTCCGGCCGGCTTACGAGTACCGGCTGCGCCTCGGCAGCGACCGGCGCGGCAAGCTGAACGCCGCGATCCATGACATCGACCACGAGACCTCGTCGTACGAGACGTTCTTCGAGGCCGTTCTCGGCACAGGCCAGATGATGTACAGCATGCCCAACGTCCGCCAGGCGTACCGGCAGGTGCCGTTGGACGTGAACACCCCGATCTGGATGCGCGGGCCCGGCTTCGCCCCCGCGTCGTTCGTGATCGAGTCGGCCATGGACGAGCTCGCCGACGAGCTCGGCATCGATCCGATCGAGCTGCGCCGGCGCAACGAACCGGCCGAGGACGAGTCGACCAACGAGCCGTTCTCCACCCGGAGGCTGAGCGAGTGCTACACGGTCGGCGCCCGGGAGTTCGGCTGGGACCGCCGCAACCCCAAGCCGCGCTCCACACGGGAGGGGAACCTGCTGATCGGCCTGGGCATGGCCGCCGGGGCCTACGACTGCGGGCGGTATCCGGCGCAGGCCAGGGCGCGGCTGGATGCCGACGGCACGGCGGTCGTGGAGGCGGCCACCACCGACATGGGCCCGGGTACCTACACCTCCCAGACGCAGGTGGCCGCGGACGCCCTCGGACTGACCATGCGCACGGTCACGTTCCGGCTGGGTGACTCGGAGTATCCGTTCACCTCGCCGCACGGCGGTTCGGCGACCATGGCCAGTGTCGGCTCGGCCGTCGCCGACGCCTGCAACAAGGTGCGGCAGCAGGCGATCAAGCTGGCCGTGGAGGACCCGGAGTCGCCGCTGTACGGCGTGAACGCGGACGACGTGCTCGTACGCAACGGCCGACTGCACGTGCGGAACGACACGGCGCGCGGTGAGACTTACGAGAGCCTGCTGGCCCGCAACGACCGCTCCCGTCTGGAGGCGAACGGTTCGTACGAGGGACCTGGCTCCGAGCGGTCCGCCTACTTCGCCTACAGCGCGACTTTCGCAGAGGTCTCGGTGGACGCGGACCTGGGGCTGGTGCGGGTGCGCAAAATGCTCGGCGTGTACGACGCGGGGCGGATCATCAGCCCCAAGCTCGCCGAGAGCCAGGCGTTCGGCGGCATCGTGGGCGGCATCGGCCAGGCGCTGCTGGAGCACACGGTCACCGACCACCGCGACGGGCGGATCGTGAACTCCAGCCTCGCCGACTACCTCGTGCCCGTGAACGCCGACGTCCCCGAGATCAGGTCGATCTACCTGGAGGGCGAGGACAACGCCGGCAACCTGCTGGGCGTCAAGGGACTCGGCGAGGTCGTCCAGGTCGGTGTGGCGGCCGCGATCGGCAACGCGGTCTTCAACGCCACCGGCCGTCGGGTCCGCCAACTGCCCATCACGGCCGAGGCGTTGCTCTGACGCCACCGCCTCCGTGGCCGGGTCCGGCAGCCGAACCCCCCGTACGGCTGCCGGACCCTCCCCGGGCCGCCGCCGCGCACGCGCCCCCTATCGCCGCGGCGGCGGCC
>NZ_JBEOWF010000057.1:0-75315 GCF_040295925.1 Streptomyces sp. NPDC002588 | reverse complement strand
CTCTGGCCGCGTCAGCGGCAACATGCGTCGCCCGCGCCGCTACCACCGCGGTCTGCTCCGGGCCTTCTACCTCTCCGCAATGGCCAGCCTGAGAACCTGCTCCGCCTCCCAGGCTTACTACGGGCGCAAGCGGAACGAGGGCAAGGGACACAAGCAGGCAGTGCTCGCTCTGGCCCGTCGACGAGCCAACGTCTTGTGGGCCATGCTCCGAGACGGAGAGTGCTACGAGGTTCTACCAGCCGATACGGCGGCAGCTTGACATCGTCATTGGGAAGTTCTTTTTCTTCCGGGCTCGAACACGTCTGGGACGACGGCTTCGACGGTGACGTCAACCTCGTCGAGGTCTATGTCAGCGCGCTCCGACGCAAGATCGACACGCCGTTTGGGCGGCACAGCATCCGTACGGTTCGCGGGGCCCGCTACGGCTCGACGCGGCGGAAGGAAGCCTGTCATGACGTGGCGCCGCGCCCGGTCCGTTTTGCGCCGCCTGCGTCCGGCCACCATCCGGATACGGATGGCACTCCTGGCCACGGTCATCACCCTGGCCCCACTGACCGCGGCTCGGTCCCCGTCGCGCTCATGGTGCGTACCTCCCTGATGGAAAGCGCCTACCGCAAGACGCGCCTCGTGCTGATGGATGTCCAGCCGCGGGTGAATGCCACAAAGGACCTGCCCGTCTGCACCCGGTCCTTCCAACGGGTGCAACTCCTCGACGACAGGTACGTCAGCCTGTGCCGGCCCACCCGGCAAGCGGGACCGAGCGCGGGGAAGCTGTCGCTGCTTCCCTGGACCGACCCGGCTCGCGGGCCCATACCGATCCGGGCCATCGCCCGCCGTGAGGGCACAGCTCCGCCGGAAACCGTCGCCATCACGCAGTCCCTCGAGGCAGAACAGGCCCACCTGAACACCCTCGTCCGGCTCCTCATAGGCGGCGTCGCGGGCATTACGCTGCTGGTCTCGGGCGCCACGTGGCTCACCGCGGGGCGGGCGCTGCGTCCGGTCGAGGCCATCCGCGCCGATTTCGCCGACCTGAGCGCACACCACCTCGACCGGCGGGTCCCCGTCCCCCGCACCGGCAGCGAGATCGCCCGCCTGGCCATCACCATGAACGCCACGCTCGACCGCCTGCAGAAGGCCGTCGACCAGCAGCGTCAGTTCACCGCGGACGCCTCCCACGAACTGCGCACACCGCTGGCCTGTCTACGGACCGAACTCGAACTCGCCCTGAACGACGCCTCCTCCGCCGACTGGGCGCGGGCCGTCCGTGACACTCACCGGGACACCGTCCGCCTGCAGGACCTGACCGAGAACCTCCTGCTGCTGGCCCGGCTCGACTCCCCACAAGATGACCAGGCGTCCCGGCGGACCGTCGACCTCACCGACCTCGTGCGAGAGGAGACCACCCGCCGGCACCCGCCCCAGGGCATCGTCCTCGAGGTGTGTTCTGTCCCCGGGCCCCTCACCGTGCGGGGCCACCACGCCCTGCTCGCCCGCGTGCTGGGCAACCTGCTCGACAACGCCGAACGCCACGCGACCAGCACGATAAACGTCAGCTTGAGTCACGACGACGCCCACGATCAGGCCGTCCTCGACGTCCGGGACGACGGACCCGGCATTCCGCGCGAGGAGGGCCGAAGGATTTTCGAACGCTTCACCCGCCTGGACGACGCCCGCGCCCGTGACACCGGCGGCACCGGCCTCGGCCTGGCCATCGTCGAACGCATCGCCCTCGCGCACGGAGGCACTGTCACCCTGACCCCGAGCACCGGCGGCGCCCACTTCACCCTGCGACTCCCCACGAAAAAGCCAAGGTGATCGCCGCCGGGCCGGCCCAGGCCACCGAGTACTCGTCCGCGCTGATGGTCAAGGGCGTTCAGTACGACTCCCCGGGCCGGGACTGCAACCGGTGCTCCGGCGGCAACACCAAGGACGAGTACCTGACGATCAAGAACTACTCGCACACCGCGACGGTCAACCTCAAGGCTGACCTGGCCCGGCACATGAAAGCGCCGTGCCAGAACCACTACTGCTCGATAAAGCCATCGCGACCCGGCTCGGCATCGAACATGGCCAAAACCAGCTCCTACCAACGCGTCACGTAAGCGGGCTACCAGCAGCAGCCGCAGTAGCTCGGGCAGGCCCGATCGCAACCAGAGCCGCACCTCCTTCAGAGTCGGCACAGAGGATTGGACATGCCTCGACGCCGTCACCGCAGAATCAGTGACCCCCTATGAGCGTCAGGATCATGCAACGCGGCCAACGGAACCACCTCATTCAGGCCCGCTGGCACAAGAGACGCTTTCAGGTGGCCGAGATCGTCACGCGGTCGAGCCGGACAGCCGTCGGCGACGAGGCGATGGCGCCGACCGCGTCCTTCGACCGGTCGTCCGCCACCTCTCCGAAGATCGTGTACTGCCCGTTCAGATGGGGCGCCGGAGCAAGGGTGATGAAGAACTGGGAGCCGGTGCTGTCCCGGCCCAGATTCGCCATGGCCAGTTGGAACGGCCGCTCGAATGAACGGTCCGGATGGATTTCGTCGGGTATCCGGTATCCCGCGCTGCCCTGCCCGGTGCCCAGCCGATCGCCGCCCTGGACGACAAAGCCCGGCACACGGCGGTGGAAGACCGTGCCGTCGTAGAAACCGCCCTCTCCGGTGGCCCCGGTCAGGGGGTCGGTCCAGGTGCGGCTTCCGGTGGCCAGGCCCACGAAGTTGTCCGCGGTGTAGGGGGCTTCGTCGGGGCGCAGTTCGAGGTGGATGTCGCCGAGCTCGGTGTGCAGGACCGCGGCAAGGGATCGGTAGGTCCTCAAAGAGGAGGAGAAGGGACGGCGGGCAGGCGTCTGGCGAATCCGCACTGGGGAGTCGCGCAGCGGGTCGCTCAGGGGGGCGAACGCGCCCCGGTCGCTGCGGTCGCCGCATCCGACCGTGCCCGGTGCGTTTGCGTGCAGGCCGGTTGCGCTCCATCCCGATGGGTCGGTACGGACCTCAGTCGGCGCGGCCGGGCGCGACCCGAGCCACATCGGATGGCCCTCCGCCGAGTCGAGGCGCTGTGCCTGCCACAGTTCCCGTACTTCGGCCGAGGCGTGGGTCAGCAGGGTGTCGAGGTCAGTCACCGCTTGGGCGTCCAGCACCTCACGCATGGTCGTTGTGTCGTGGTACTTGTCGAAGAGAGAGCCGTTGTTGTGCTCCAGGGTGAAGCACTGGTCGACGAAGACCCGGTCGGGCAGCTCGTGCCGGACGTAGCGCCGCACCATGGCGGCCACCGGTGCCCACGCTTCTCCGCCGAACTCGACGCCCGGACCGGCGAATGCCTCCGTGGCGAGTTGCAGCGCCCGACCGTGGCCCATCTCGCGGCGCAGCCGTTGCCATGTGACACGGCTGTCGCCCTGGTTGATCTCCGTGATGAAGTCCGCCAGTTCCTGCGGATGGTGGTGCGTTCTGGCTCGTTCGTAGTGTCCGAGCTCGTTGCCGATCACGTTGTCCAGGTGCCCCGCCAGATCAGCGCACAGATGGGGCAGCCAGCGGAACAGTCGTGCTCTGGCCGTGCGGTCGCCCGCCGCGGTCAGCCATTCCAGCAGGTAGAAGTCGGCGGCGAGCGAGGAGGGGTCGACGGAGTCGACGAACCAGCGCGGGCTGTGTGCGGCGAGGTCCTCGGCCATCAGGGTCAGGGCCTCGGCGCGGTCGACGTCGCCGTCGAGGTATCGGGGCCAGTGCCGTTCGGCTACGGAATACAGGCGTGCGTAGCGCCACTTGGTGCCGAGTACGTCGGCACAGGGACGGTGGGCAGAGTCCACCGTGCGTACCAGATGGCCGGCGGTCATTTCCACGAGGATCTTGGTGAGGAGAACCCGCAGCCGGCGCTGGTACGGAGAGCTACCGGGCATGCGGCGGACCAACTCGGTGGACAGGTGGCAGTCGGGGACGGCCCCCGATTTCAGCTGCGCCCAGCCCAGCATGGTCAGGACGGCGTCCGCTAGCGTCGATCCACGGAAGCGGCGGCAGTCGACGTAGACGCCCGTGGCTCTGCCCCCGTCGACCAGGAAGCCCGTGGCCGGCGGGGCGGGCGCGAGCGGCACGAGGTGGAGGTCCAGCGTCCGCTCAGTCTCGTTGGTGCCCAGCGCCGCGCAGAGGGGAGCCAGGTAACGCTCGGGCGGGAGGAAGTCGTTGATCTCCGCAGTCGCCTGCTTGCGGACCTCCTCGAACCGGGGGAGCGCCTCGGCGAGGGTCGGCGCCGCGGCGGTCAGCGCGGTGGTGACGAGTTCCGTTCCGGGACGGAGGCGGTCGTCGTCGACGAGGGCGATGAGGTCCTCCGGTCGGCGGGCGGCGGCCAGGAACGCGGGCAGGCCGGAGCCGACGGTCCGAGCCCATGACCGCAGTCCGTCAAGGAACGGGTCCGTCTCCGGGGTGACCGGCCGGGGCAGGAAGTTGGGCTCCCAGGAGCCGGTGCGGCCGATCAGCTCGCGCTGCAGGGCGAGTGCGAGGTCGAGGGTGGTGCTGCGCTTCTGACGGAACTTCACATCGCTCCCCAATGTCCGCCCGTCTCGGTGAGCAGACCCGCTTCCCGCAACTCGGTCGTGATGCGCCGGCACCGCTCGTCGGTCAGTCCGGCGAACGCGGGCGCCTCCTTCGACAGTCGCAGCGAGTGCTCGGTGACGGTCTGCGCGGAACGCCCGTCGCTCAGGCCCCAGATCAGCGCCGCGTCGGGCGGCAGGCGGAAGTGCCGGCCGGCGGGCTGGACCAGCGTCACCATGTCGTCGTAGGCGCGCGGGAGGAACGCTGGGGACCTGCGCAGCGGACCGCTCCCCGCCGGCCAGGCGGGCCAGCGGGAGACGTCGACGCCCTGCCAGCCGAGGGTGGCCGTGGCGATCAGGCAGGTCTGGGCGAACGACGTCAGCGCGGTCAGGCCCGCATGGGGGTCGACGGCCAGGGGGTCGTCCCGCAAGAGCCGTTGGAACTCCGGGAAAGGGAACCCGTCGGGGCCGCTGCGGGCGAGCTGCCGCCACACCCATTTCTCGCCGAAGTAGAGGTCCCCGCCTGCCGCGGCCAGCGCCTTCCCCGCGCACACGAGGGCGCGCCGGCCGGCGTGCGCGGCCGCGTCCAGGTCGGACGGGTCGTCCGACTGGCGCAGTCCGAGGCAGTCCTCGGCCGCGAAGAACGCGGCGAGCATCCAGTTGTTCATGACCAGTCGGGAGAGCCGCAGAGGATGCTCGTCGAGTCGTTTGCGCAGCGCGGCCAGCGTGCCCGAGTCGGTCACGATGTCACCGGTGCGCAGCCGGACGGTCAGCGCGATCTCACGGTCCGACAGCGTCTCCCCCGCCGGGTCCGAGTGCAGTCCTGTGCCAAGGACTCGGTCGACGAGCGACTCCAGGGTGTCCAGGGAGAGATGCTGTACGTCGACACGGATGTCGTCGGCGAACATCTGCTGCCGTTTCTCTCCCGCCGGGGCTCCGACCAGATAGACGTCGATGTCGCTGGTGGCGCTGCCCAGCCCGACCGCCGAACTCCCGGCGAGGAACGCGGCGTCCGCGTGTGTCGACGCGGCCAGGCGGGACGCTATGCTCCTGCCCAGGCGCACCCTGTCCTGGGCCGATGCGACTGCTGTCATGCACTCATCCCTCCTGGGCGCGGGGCCACGACGGCTACCAGCCGGGGTTCTCCGGCAGCGCGAGCCCGAGGTACTTGCCGTCGTCCGACACCATCACGTCGGCGCGACAGCACTGTTCGAGGAAGGCCGTCACCTCGTCCTCGGAGACTGACACGTCCTGTGCCGCCAGCAGGCGGGTGATCGCCGCCGCTGAACGGGGCGCGTCTCCGCAGGACTCGTAGGCCTCCGCCCTCCAGCCCGCGAGGACAGCCCGCTTGGGCTGGTCGGTCCGGCGGTCGATGAGCGTCAGCTTCCCGGGCAGCCGCTGGTAGACGAGGCTGGGCTTGGACTCGGCGAAGCGGGTCTGCCATGTGGAGACGGCGGCGTTCAGCGCGGCGACCGTTTCGTGGGACACGGTGCCGGACGCCTCGTAGTCGAAGAAGTACGCGATCTTCTCGGGGTCCAACGAGGCCGGGTAGACATGGCTGTAGCTGGCCCGGGGCCGGACCTTGTCGATGGGAAAGGACGGGTCGGTGAAATAGGGGCTGAAGCGTTCCAGCCAGATCCTTCCGCAGCCCCCAGGCGGCTGCAGATGGTGCAGAAGCGGGAGCAGGCGCAGCTGCTCGGCGTAGTCTTCCCCGGTCTCCCCCGGGAATCCCGCCAGGATGTTCCAGGCCACGTCGATCCCGTAGTAAGCGGCCCATTTCAGGAGCCGGATGTTGATCAGCTTGCTCGCGCCCTTGCGCATCAGTTGCAGCACATGGGTGCTGAGGCTCTCGATGCCGGGCTGGATGCGGAGGATCCCGGCGCTTCTCAGGGTCGCGAGCTGCTCCCGGGTGAGATTGGCCTTCACCTCGAAGAAGAGGTTCACGTCCCAGTGCTCTTGGGCCAGCAGCGTGCACAGCGACGAGAAGTACCTCATGTCCAGGATGTTGTCGACGGTGTCGACGTGCACCACCGGGTAGTCGCGCAGCAGCGCGCTGAGCTCGGTGAACGCGCGCTCGCCGGACTTGGAGCGGTACGCCATGCCGAGCGCGTTGAGACCGCAGAAGGTGCAGTGGTGCTTCTGGCCCCACCAGCATCCCCGGGAGAACTCGACCGGCAGTCGTACGGGCGCCCGGCCGAGCAGCCGGGCGCGGTCGAAGCGCTCCAGCCAGGCGAAGTAGTCCCGGTAGTCCGGGGTGGGAAGGTCGTCGAGGGCCTGCGGGCGCTGCGCGTCGGCGGCCTGTGGCGCGTGCGTGGTGGCGTGCCGCAGGACGCCGGCAATCGGGATGTCCGTGTCGTCGGCGATGTTCTTCAGCAGGGCGGGGAACACGATGTCGCCCTCGCCGACCACCACGTAGTCGAGCCAGGGCAGCTTCCTCGCGTACTCGGCGCCCATCTCCCCGTCGAAGTTGGCGCCACCGTAGACCAAGGTCACACCGGGGTGGAATTCCTTGATCTTCCTCCCCAGTGCGAGGGACGCCGTGTTCTGCATGAACGTGGAGGTGAACCCGATGACGTCGTACTCCCCCCACACCGGTTTGGCCGCGCATGCGGCGATCCAGTCCGGCAGCTTCTCGCGGCGCATCTCCACGAGGTCCTCGAGGCCTTTTCCGGTGAGCTCGTCCCAGATGGACTTCACTTCCGGATATTCGGCGAAGTAGTCGTCGTCCGGGGTCACTTCGCCGAACGCGGCGTAGGAGAAGAGCCACTCCCCCATCAGGTGCAGCCGTTCCGAGGCGACGTTGGCGATGGTGTCGTAGGCCTTGCCGCCGAAGAAGGAGGCGAACTCGATGTTGAGGTAGTGGCTGTCGCACTCGTGCCCGGCCTCGCGGGTGATCGACTGCAGCAGTCCGCACTGGATGGAGGGCGCGTGGATGCGCGCCCAAGGCATGTTGACCAGGGCGACACGCAGAGCTTTGCCGGGCGGTGAGGCGGATGCCGCATGGTCCGCTTCGGTCCGCACGGCCAGGGGCAGGCGGATGATGCTCATCGGTTTCCCCTCGGGTCTGGGCACATCGGTCACTCGAAGTCGTCGTGGCCGTGCCTGCTCGCGCGCCGGGCCTGGAGGAGGATCGACAGCGCGGCGAGGACGGTGAACCCGAGACCGGCGGCGACCTCCAGGCCCAGGTCGCCGAGCCACGGCCGGCCCTCCATCCCCGCGCGGACGGCGTCCAGGCCGTGCCGGGCCGGCAGCACCTGGCCGATAGCGTCCACCCATCCCACCCGGCCGGGCGGGACGATCGCGCCGCTGCACAGCATGACCAGGTAGGACAGGACGTTCGGGGCCACCACGTCGGCCCGTTTGCCGACCGTCATCGTCGCCCCGGCGAGCCCCAGCACGCTGAGCGTGAGCGCGATCAGCGCGTACACCCACGCCCAGGGCAGCAGTCGCAGGGCGAAGTCCGTCATGCCGAGCAGGGGCGCCGCGATTGCGCCCTGGACGACGAGGAGGACCCAGCCCATGACGGGGTAGGGCAGCACCCGGGCGATTTGGGTGACGGTGGGCGACAGCGCGCCGGTGCGGACCCGCGCGAAGGTGGCGTACTGCTTGTCCAGGACGGGCACGGCGACCACGCCGTTGACGTTGGTGCTGCTCAGCGCCAGCACCAGCGATCCGGCGAAGGCGTACTCGCGATGTCCGGGACCCGCGAGGACGCCCGCGAGCGTCGTGAAGAACAGGATCTGCAGGACCCCGCGCGGCAGGGTCGCGCCGAGCAGACCGGCGGGCGTCTGGAGCACCCGGTACTCCAGCCAGCCCATGCGGGCCGCCTCGGCCGACCGCCAGGCCAGGGAGGCAGGGGCCGGGGCTGCGGCGTGCGAGGGGGCGATGTCATGCGAGGTCAAGCGTCCCCTCCTTCCGGGACCTCTCGACGGACCGGCGGTAGGCGAAGCCCGCGGCGGAGAGGTAGGCGAGGGTCAACAGCATCGCGACGCCCAGCGGGGCGAGCGTGACCCCCCCGGTGCTTGCGTCGACCAGACAGTCCTTGATCCAGTGCAGGCTGAGCAGTTCGGGCGCCCAGCGCAGCCACTCGGGCAGCGCGTCCGTGGGGATGAGCAGTCCGCCCAGGGCGAAGACCGGGTACATCAGCGCGTGGGACCACACCAGCCCGTTGCGGGTCACCAGGAAGAGGCAGGACACCAGCGCCCCCAGAGCGGTGCCCGAGCACACCAGCACCACGAGCGACACGACGGCCCACGCCGGGTGCGACACGCTCAGCGGCAGCCCCAGCGCCGCCGCGGTGACGCCGGTGCTGACGAGGATCGCGCCGACGCTGGTGACGGTGGCGCCCAGGCTCTTGCCCAGCAGCACCAGGTAGGGCGACCAGACTCCGGAGACACAGCGGGCCAGGGTGCCGAAGGTGCGCTCGCGGCGCAGGACTCCTCCGCTCATCCACACCGTGGAGCCCCACAGCGCGGTCAGCATCACGGCCACGATGAGTTCGGCCGCGCCGTCGGAGCCGGGGCGGCCGGTCTCCACCGCGATGACCAGGAACACGGCGGGCAGCATCCCGGAGTTGACCAGCAGCAGCGGATTGCGTTGCATGGCCCGCTGCTCCATGCGGAACGCGGTCAGGAACATCCACGCGGCGCCCCTCACTTCACTCCACCGACCTGGCGGCCGTCGGCCAGGCGCGCGGCCACGTGCGAGTAGACGTCCTCCAGCCGCACCGGGTCGATGCGCACGTCCAGCACGCTGACGTGCGCCAACGCCTGCTCCAGCAGGCCGAACGAGCCGACACTCCAGTCGCGGACGTGCAGCCGGAGGGTCCACGACTCGTCGGCCCTCTCGACGCCGCCGACGGCGATGTCGGGGGACGACAGGGCGCCGCCGTCGGGCGGGCTGCCGGTGCCGCGCACGGTCACCGTGGCGGTGTAGCCGGCCTGCCGGGCGAACTCCTCGACCGGCAGGTCCGCCGCCAGAGTGCTGTCCGCGAGGATGATCACCCGGCTGGCGAGGCGTTCGATGTCGAGTAGATAGTGGCTCGTGAGCAGGACCGAGACTCCGGTGTCGCGCAGCCGGGCGACGGTGCCGCGCAGCCGTTCGGCCTCGACCGGGTCGAGGCCCACGGTCGGTTCGTCGAGCAGCAGGACGCGCGGCTCGGCGATCATGCCGATGGCGATGTGGAGGCGCTGGCGCATGCCCTTGGAGTACGTCTCCACCGCGCGGTCCGCCGCGCCGACCAGGCCGACCTCCTCCAGCGCGGCGTCCAGCTTCGCGCTCAGGCCGCGCCGGCCCACGCCGGCGAGCATGGCGAAGAACCTCAGGTTGTCGCGGCCGTTCAGCTTGGCGTAGAGGCCACGGTCGCCGCCCAGAACGACGCCGGTCATACGGCGTACCTCGCGCAGATCGCGGGTGACGTCGTGGCCGAAGATCCGGGCGGCACCGGCCGTGGGCAGCAGCAGGGTGGCGAGGATCTTGGTGAGGGTGGTCTTGCCCGCGCCGTTGCTGCCCAGCAGGCCCACGATCTCGCCGGCCCCGACCTGGAAACTGACGTCCCGCAGGGCCACGAGTTCGCGTCCGCGGTCGATGAAGGTACGGCCAAGCCGTTCCACGACGATCGCCGGCTCGCTCAACGCCCCGCCCCCGTCGGATGAACGTCCGCCGCTCCTTGTGCGACGGCGGCCCGCGCGGCGGCGAGTCTGGCCAGCGGGATCCTGGGCGGCGCGCACGAGACGTGGTCGAAGCCCGCCTCGGCGAAGAACCGCACGGCGGCCGCGTCGGCCGCCTGCTCGCCGCAGACGCCGAGCGTGATGTCGGGGCGTACGGCCCGTGCCTCAGCGGCGACCTGGCGTGCCAGGGTCCCGACCGCCTCGACGTCCAGCCGGGCGAAGGGGGATTCGACGAGGAGGCCCACGTCCTGGTAGGCGGGCAGCAGGTGCTGTTCGGCGTCGTCGCGGGACAGGCCCCAGACAAGTGCCGTGAGGTCGTTGGTGCCCAGGGACAGGGAGTCCGCACGGCGGGCGATCGACCCGGCCAGCAGCGCGGCCCGCGGGGTCTCGATCATGGCGCCCAGCGAGATGCCCGCCTGGGCTCGGGAGGTTCCCAGGTGGGCGCAGACGTCGTCGAGCATGCCCCGGACGAAGTCCAGTTCCGCCGGCGCGCTCACCATGGGGACCAGGAGTTCGGGCCGCGGGTCCCGGCCGGCGCGGCGTAACGCGAGGGTCGCTTCCACCAGCGCCTTGATCTGTACGGCCGTCAGCGCCGGGAGCAGGACTCCCATCCGCACGCCGCGCACTCCCAGCATGGGGTTGTGCTCGTGCAGGCGGCGGGTGATGTCGAGGCGGTCCCGGTCGGCGGGGGCGCCCGTCGCCGCCGTGGTCAGGGAGAGTTCGGTCAGGTCGGGGAGGAACTCGTGGCGCGGGGGGTCGAGCAGACGGATCGTGACAGGCCGTCCGTCCATCGCGGCGAGTACGTCCGTGATCTCCGCCCGCAGGAGCGCGTGCACGGTGGCGAGGTCCTCCGTCATGTCGGGGCCGGGCCGGGCCATCAGGACCCGTTGGAGCACCTGATGGCGCTCACCGAGGAACATGTGCTCGAGCCGGCACAGTCCCACCCCGTCGGCGCCCAGTGCCCGCCCGGCGGCGGCGTCCGCGCCGGTGTCGGCGTTCACCCGCACGGCGATGCCGGGCAGCCCCGACAGCGCCTCGTCCAGCCAGCCGGGCAGCTCCGGAGCGGCCTGCCGTTCGGCGGTGGGCCCCGTGCGGCCGCCGAGGTGGATCACTCCGGCGTGGCCGTCCACCGTGACCACGTCGCCGGCGCGGACGGTGTCGCCGTGCGTGGTACGCAGGACATTGGCGTCGGCGTCCAGGACGCCGTCGATGAGGGCGGCGACGGCCGGCAGTCCCAGTCCGCGCGCCACGACCGCGGCGTGCGACGTCTGTCCGCCCCGCTCGGTGACGACGGCCGTCGCGGCCAGCAGGCCCGGAAGATCCTCCGGCCTCGACTCGGTGAGGACCAGCACCGGCTGCCCGCCGTTCGCCTGCACGGCG
Organism: Streptomyces sp. NPDC002588; assembly: GCF_040295925.1. Lineage (NCBI taxonomy): Bacteria > Bacillati > Actinomycetota > Actinomycetes > Kitasatosporales > Streptomycetaceae > Streptomyces > Streptomyces sp. NPDC002588. The sequence continues at coordinate 63,757 of NZ_JBEOWF010000057.1, read as the reverse complement.
ACGGCGTCGGTCGCGCTGAAGACGACGGCGCCGGAGGCGATGCCGGGCGACACGCCGAGGCCGCGCGCCGCCACGGGCAGATCGAGGGATTGCGCCGCCCCGGAACGCGCCTGTTCGACGTCCCGCGGCTCCACCAGCGACACCGCCTGCGCGGGGGTCAGCCGGCCGCGTTCGTACCGGGTGCCCACAGCGTGCAGGAGAGCGGTACCGCGCAGGGATGCTCGGGTGCTTGTGACGATGTGGGGTCTGCCCTCCTCGACGAGGAACTCCACCCTCGCCGGCCAGTCGAGTTCGGCCTCGGCGGTGTGGACCGCCTCCCGTACCTGCGGGCCCCAGGGCTGCGTGTCGAGCAGTTCGGCGAGATCCGCGCCGCCCGCTGTCAGCAGCTGGGCTCCTGATCCCCCGGCAAGAAAGGAGCCCGTCACGCCGGGCCGGCCGGTCGACGGATCGCAGGAGCAGGCGAGGCCGCTGCCGCCGTCGGGGCCGCACCACAGCGGTTGTCGCCCGAGCCCGAATTGGGCCGGGCCGGTCTCGGCCCTGGTCAACGCCCGTATCAGGGCGGTTACTTGCTCGTGCGGGTCGTCCGGCAACGCGGCGCCGGGGTCCGCGACGGCCAGCGCGGCGGTCAGTTCGGCCCGGCGTGCCGCGGAGAAGCCGTCACCGGCGAGCCCTGCCAGCCACTGGTGGCTGGCAGGGCTCAGACCGAGAAACGACAGACAGCTTCCCTTCAGGCAGGGAAGCCATGCCGTCAGGAAGACGGGGCGCTTCGCACTCCCGAGGCGACGGTCGGGATCGAGCGCGACGATCGCCTCATGAATGGTGTCGTCAGCGGCGTCGACCGGCAGCCACAGCACCGAATCAGCAGAAGAACCGACCGGCAGACGATCCATGACCACGCGCTGAATCCCCATCCCCAAGGCCGAGGCCCGGCACCGTTTCCGGTGGTGAACCTCTAGTGACAACAGACCCCCGGCACCGGCGGGGGGCGGGTTGACGAGCGGACTTTACCGGCTCACGAACTCCGGGCGGACACCGAGCAGGTACACACGGTCGTCCAGGTCAGCGGCATCCTCCGGGGCGATCGGAGAGAATTCCAGCTCGGCCAGGTCGGCGAGCTCCTCGACGTTCGAGTTTGTTTTGTCCATGTTCCGAAGCTAACAGTGAGCACTTCTGACCACAAGGTGAACTCCTGGTGTCCACAGGGAAGTTGACGAGATATCGACTCCCCGGAGCGCACGGACGTCTGGTTGTCGCTGCTCACCCAGGAACACCCCAGGATGCGCCCGGCCGACATTTTCCAGCCATTCGCCCAAGGAATTCGCAGAGCCTCCGGACTATGCTCACGCGGGTGCGGATTACCAAGTACACCCATTCCTGTGTCCGGTTGGAGCACGACGGCGGTGGCACGCTAGTCATCGATCCCGGCGTCTGGAGCGAGCCCGAAGCACTCGCCGGCGCGGACGCGGTCCTGGTGACCCATGAGCACGACGATCACGTCGACCTGTTGCGGCTGAAGGGGCTGGGCGTGCCCGTCTACGCCCCCAAGTCGGCGCGGCTCCCGGGCCTGGACTTCACCGGCGTCGTCCCCGGCGAGGAGTTCACCGTGGCAAGCTTCCGGGTGACCGCCCAGGGCGGGCGGCACGCGCGGATCTACGGCGACCTCCCGGACTGCGCCAACCTCGGCTACCTCGTCGAGGACCGCGTCTACCACCCCGGGGACTCCCTTTACCCTCCCGACCGACCGGTGGAGACCCTGCTGGTTCCCCTGCAGGGGTCATGGATGAAGACGGACGAGGCCATCGACTTCGTCCGCGCCGTCCAGCCGGAACGGGCCTACGGCATCCACGACGGGCAGATCAACGAGCGGGGCCTGGGCAGCCTCAACGGCTGGCTCACCGACGCGTGCGGCGACTGCTACCGCTGGCTCCCGCCGGGCTCGTCCGCCCGATGACCGAGTCGTCCGCCCCCGTCCTGTTCACTGTCGCCGGTCCGCGGGGACCGGGACGCCTGAGCACCATGGTCCGGCCCCGCGGTCACGGGCTCCTGGCCGCCGACATGGCGGCCCTGCGCGGCGCCGGCGCCGACATCCTCGTCTGCGCCCTCCCCGACGCCGAGCGCGCCGAACTCGGGCTCACCGACGAGCCCCGCCTCGCCAAGGCCGCCGGGCTGCGGTTCGTCGCCCTGCCCATCCCCGACTTCACGGTCCCGTCGATCCCCGTCGTGCTGCCGGCGCTGCGGGAGCTCGCCGCGGAGCTGCGGGCCGGCGCCCATGTCGTGGCGCACTGCCGCTGCGCCATCGGACGGTCCTCCCTGATCGCGGTCTCCCTGATGATCCTCCTGGACATCGCGCCGGAGGCCGCCTGGGCGGCCATGGAACGGGCCAGGGGGATGAGGGTGCCGGACACCGAGGAGCAGCGCGCGTGGACGCTGGAGTTCTTCCGCCTCGTCTCCGCTGGTGGGCAGCACATCGGTCGGCACCGCGCGGCCGGGGTGCCGGAGCGTCCGTCCCCAGCGGACCCCCAGCATCCGTCGGCCCGTTGATCGCCGGCCTCGTGACCACCGTCTGGCGGCGCCCCGGGCATGCCTCTCGGCCGGGGTCCGGTGCGGCGTCGTGCGGGGACGGCTGGACCGGTCGTGCAGCCCCTGCTCGCCCTCCGCCCGCCAGCGGCGGATCCACTTGTGGGCCGTGGCCCGCGAGATACCCATCTCGGCGGCCACATGGGCGACGGGACGGCCCGAGCGGACACGTTCGACGAGCAGCCGCCTGCCGTGAACGGTCAGCCGGGCATTACGGTGGGACACGCGAGCCGGTAGGAGTCGGTGCCGGTCTGGATGATCGCGCCGTTGAAGGTGAGCCGGTCGACGATCGCCGCGCAGAAGCGTGGGTTGGTAAATGTCCGGGTCCAGCCGCTGAAGGACTCGTTCGAGGCGATGGCGACGCTGTTCTTCTCCTCCCGTTCGATCAAAAACTGGAACAGCAGTTCCGCGCCGCGGCGGTCAAGCTCCATATAGCCGAGTTCGTCATTGTACAAAAGATCGGCACGGCCATAGCGGGCGATGGTCTTGGACAACTGCTTGTCGTCGGCGGCCTCGACCAGCTCGTTGACCAGCTTGGTGGCGAGCGCGTAGTGGACCCGAAGTAGGTGTTTTTCTACCTGCGCCATGGATCGCGGAAGGTCGGCAGGGGCTGGGTGCGAAGTCCGAGGATGGTGTGGTGTTGTCTGTGCCTGTCGTACTCCTGCTTCCTAGCTGGTTTCTGGTGTGGCGTAGGCAAAGTCGTACGGAGCCCAGTCGGCGATGCGGCGGTATCCGAGGCGTTGGTAGAGGGCATTGCTGGTGGGGTTGCCCGCGTCCGTGAAGAGCACGACCTCGGTGGCGCCTGCGGCGCGCGCGGCCCGGCTCACCTCTGTGGTGACGGCGGCTGCGTAGCCGTGTCCGCGGAGGTGGGCTGGGGTGTAGACAGGGTCCACCCGGACCATGCCGGCGATCATCGGGTTCACACCTGCCATGGAGACGGGGGTGCCGTCCGGGGTCTCCCAGAAGGTGTAGCTCTTCTCGGCGAAGCGGGTGCTGGCCCAGGAGGCGGCGTCGATGGTGACGGTCTCGCCGAGGTCGGCAGCGAGCCCACGGCACCAACGCATGAGGTGGTCGTGATCCTGCTCGCCCACCAGGCGGCTGTGGCCGTCTGGGTGCGGGTTCGGAGGGGTGAGGGCGTCGAGGCGGTAGAGGTGCATCCGGACGCGGAGTGTGGGCGTCGCGCCGGTGTGCCGCTGCCAGGCTTCGGCGAATGCGGTGGCGGTGTCGTGGTCCGCGGTAACGCCTGAAAGGGTGTGGCCGAGGCCGGTCAAATGGACGGCGAGGGCGTTGGCCCGCTCGGGGGAGAGTGGAGTGAGGGTCAGCCGGCGGGTCGGCGGGCGGTAGAAGATCGCTTGGGTCTCGCCCGTCAACTCCAGTCGGCCGAAGAGGACGGCTCCCGGGGTGAACCCGCCCGGTTGGGTCCGCCACTTTTCCAGTGTGGTGAGCGGCGTGTTGTGCAGAGCGGGGCGCGAGCGGAGAAAGTCTCCGGCGCGGGCGAGGAAGTCCTCGATGTCTTCGGTGAGGTGCCAGGTGTCCGGAATACGAGCACTACGGAGGCGTATCCAGCCGTGTTCCAGGAGGACCTGATCCGTTACTACCGGGCCTTTCTCGACCAGCGGCGGGCGACACGGCCCGCGGAGGAATACCGCGAACCCACGACGGACGAGTGGCGCGAGTTCCAGGAACACTTCCACACCCGCAAGCTGGAGCTCGGCGACTGCGCACGGCCCTATGGAACTCCGTGCCAGCATGAGCACTCGTGTCTGCGCTGCCGATGCTACGGGTTTCCCCCAGGCAGCGGCCCCGGCTGATCGAGATCATCCGCAACCTCTCCGATCGCATCGCAGAGGCGCGGACGAATGGCTGGCTAGGAGAAGCTCGTTGCCCTCGACCGCGCTCTGGAACGCAGCCGCCGCACCGGCCAGGGCAGTCCTACCGACCTCGGCATGCCCGTGATTACCAAGCCGCGTTCCGGCCTGAGACGAGGATGAAATCCGCTGGTCGTTCCCTCGCAGGTGGGGGATGCTGCCTGAATGATCGACCGTGAGTTCGCCGTCCGGCTGGTGGAGGCGCATCTTGAGCGTGAATCGCCGGGGCAGCTGCGAGTGACACATGTCGAAGAGCACGAACTGGCGTGGATTGTCTCCTACCAGTCCGCGGAGTACGTGCGGACGGGAGACACCTCTCAGCTGTTGGTGGGCAATGGCCCGTTTCTCGTTGATCGCGTTGATGGTGGGCTGCACTCGATCGGTGTGGTGTCCGCGCACACCGGCGCGTGGGAAGAGGACTACCGGATCCGCATCCGGAAGACGGCCACACGAACGGCGGTGGACGACCTCCACGACGAGATACGCCAGACCGCAGGAACGCGCGGGCGGATCTTCGCTATGCACGTGCTGCGGCAGAAGGTTGCGGTGCTTACTCACGCGGAGGTCGTCGAATACGTCAATGCTCTGCAGAGCGGCTCGGCACCGGCCCATCTCGTGGCTATCTCCACCAAGGCTCTCGTCCCTGAACTCGACCCCGTCCTCAGCGTCCACACCGTCCAGGCAGGACAACGCACCACCGGCTGAGCTCAAGCCAACAGCCGGTAGTCCGGATAATCGTCGGCCATGGCCTTGTCGGCGACCGCGGGACGGCGCAGGAAGTCGGTGGTCACCAACGCCGCGACCGCGTCGTCGGTGGCCAGGTCGTGGATCGCTTCGACTTTCTCCTGGACACTTTCCGGGGAGTCGACCTTCCAGCCCACGACCCGCTTCGCGCTGGCGTGTGTCCACCGGTCCTGTCCGCCGCGCGAGTTGGCAGGGGGTTGGTGACCGCCTCGAAACGCTCCTGCTCATCGGGGATCCTGGCCGGGATCGGGTCGTGCGCGTGGCCACGATTTCGAGTCAGCTTGAAGCCACGCGCAGTCCGCGTGGCCGGCCGCCGTATCGCTGATGCCGGCAGGGGATCGTCGATGCGACGGCCTGGGCCTGGGCATGAGCCGGCCGAGCTGCTCGCGCTGCGGTGAGACAACTCGGCCGGACTGTGCGGCGTGTCGTCGTCAGCGGGTGCCCGCCTCGGCGCGCGCGTAGAACGCGGCCAGTTCGTGGGGGTTCTTGGTGTAGACGTCGATCTTGCGCACCGTGCCGTTCTCGACCTGGTGGATCTCGACCATGGTCAGCGGGAACTCCTCACCGGTGGTGTGGGCCGTGAGCGTTCCGGTGAGCGTTCCGACGACGCCAGTTGGGCCCTCGAACACCTCGGCATCGGTGATGGCAACGTTGGCGTAGCCCATCATCGCGCCCAGGACCGACTGCACGAACACCTCGCGGCCCTGGTGCACGCCGCCGTAAGGGAGTTGGTTCGGCTCATCGACGATCACCTCGAGGGCCAGCCTGGCCAGGACACCTGGCACGTCGCCCTTGCTCAGCGCGTCATACAGCCCTCGCACGACATCCGCCGGGCTCTCCGTCACCGTTTCGATCTGGTTGCTCATCGTGTGTGCCCCTTCAGGCTTGTTCAGGTACTCAAGCCCTCATGTGGAACTCGGTACTTGAAAGGTCGGCCGGCCGGGGCACGTACGTTCTGCCGCCGGTCGGGCCCCGGGGTGATCGGGGCAGGCACCATGCAACGGGAGACGGCCGTGATGGGGGAGTCTTTGCTGTGAGGGGTACTGGCAGGGACCCCCACCCAGCGCGCGGCCTGCCTACCCTGTCCTCATGGACAACCGGGATGCTGTCAGCGCTTTCCTCCGCTCGCGACGCGAGCGGATCACTCCCGAGCAGGCGGGTCTGCCGGTGTACGGTCAGCGGCGGGTGCCCGGACTGCGCAGGGGCGAGGTCGCCACGCTCGCCGGGGTGAGCGTCGAGTACTACACGCGCCTGGAGCGCGGCAACCTCAGAGGTGTCTCCGACAGCGTGCTGGACGCCCTCTCCCAGGCGCTGCGGCTCGACGACACCGAGCGCATGTACCTGTACGACCTCGCCCGCGCTGCGGGACCTGCGCCCGAGGCGCGGGCACGGCAGCGGGCGGTTCGGCCGACGGTGCGGCCGAGCGTGGCGCGGATCGTCGAGGGGATGCCGGAGCTGCCGGCGTACGTGATGAACAACCGCCTCGACGCACTGGCCGCCAACCCGCTGGGCAGGGCCCTGTACTCGGAGATGTATGCCGACCCGACCTGCGGGGCGAACGTCGCCCGGTTCGCGTTCTTCAACCCTGTGGCCAGGCGGTTCTACGCCGACTGGGAGCGCATGGCCCGCTTCGCCGTGGGCGCGCTGCGCATCGAGGCGGGGAAGAACCCCTACGACCGCGAACTGTCGAACCTGATCGGTGAACTCTCCACCCGCAGCGACGCCTTCCGCGTGATGTGGGGATCCCACGACGTGCATGTCTTCCGCGAGAGCACCAAACGCCTCAACCATCCGCTCGTCGGCGACCTGGAACTCGACCAGGAGACCATGAGCCTGCCGGACGAAAGCGGCCTGAGCGTGGTCGTCTACAGCGCGCCCCCCGGAACCGTCGCCGAGGACGGCCTGAAGCTGCTCGCCAGCTGGTCCGCCACGACCCGACAGGAGCAGGACTCGGAATCCACGGGCAAGCCGTCAACCCGGCAGTCCTGACGGTCGGCACCGGCCCCTACCGGCACTCAGCGGCGACTGTCACCCGGCGCGGGCAGACCGGCGAGTTCGGCGATCGCCTCCGGGGGTGGCGTGACATAACGGCAGACGTTCCAAGCCACCCTGACCTGTACAAAAGGCACGCTCACCTTGTCATGTCGGGACCCGACTCAGCTGCTCAGGTCCTTGCAGACAAGGGCGGTGAGCGATCACAGTGCGCTCGACAGCAGTGGCGAGGTTGTCCCATAAAGGCCACCGGTCGGCGACCTGCGGCGCGCCCCGAGCGCCGGCGCGGGCCGCGGCATAGGAAGTCCTCTTCCGACTACGGCTGATGCACCCCGAGATCACCATCGTCTGGGCCGACTCCGGCTATGCCTGACAGCTCGTGACCTGGGCGAAGAAGCACCTGAACCTGACGCTCAAGACCATCAGCCGTCCCAAGGACGCCACCGGATTCGTCATCCTGCCCCGCTGCTGGGTCGTCGGGAGATCGCTCGCCTGGATCATGCACGCTCGCCGTCGCGCTCGGGACTACGAGCGTCTCATCCAGCACTCGGAATCGCTGATCACCTGGGCTGCGATCACACTGATGACCAGGCGCATCACCCGTCGGTCCTCCCGCAGGAGCCGACAGCCCGCCTCCCGCGAGGCCACCCGGGACTGATCGTTCTCAAGTTCCTGCCGGTGAGAACCCTGACCGCCGTTTTCTTCGGCCGGCTAAGCACGATCTTGGTCTTGTCGAGGTGTCGTAGACCGTCGACCGGGAGCACGCCGAACATGTCAGCGGTCTGCTGGACGGTTTCCTTCCGCTCGTCGTAGAGCCGTTTGGCGAGCGCGGCCTCGTCCTCGGTGAGCTTCGGCCGGCGCGCGCCGGCCCGGCCGCGGGCTCGCACGGAGGCGAGCCCGTCGGCCTTCCGGGGCGGCATCAGTCCGCCGTGCCATACCTGAGTCCGTCGAGGGTGAGGTCGAGGAGGCGTTCGGCCTGCTCGCGCTCCTCGGGCTTTCCCGAGGCGAGGGCGACGCCGGTGAGGGCGGCAAACATGACGGCCGGGCTGACGTCCGACCGTATGGTCCCAGCGGCGGTCGCGGCGTCCATGAGCGAGGTGAGGGCGGTCATGATCAGCTCGCTGCTGTGGGCGTAGGGGTTGACGCCGGAGTCGACGACGGCGCGGAGGGCCTCGGCCATCCCCAGTTTCGCGGTGGCGTAGTCGATGAAGCGCCCCATCCAGGCGCGGAGCGCCTCGCGTGGCGGCATGGCCGCCAGGAGTTCGGAAGCGGCCTCACACAGCCGGCTCAGCTCGTTGCGGTAGGCGGCCTCGATCAGCGCCTCCCGAGTGGGGAAGTTCCGGTAGAGAGTGCCCGAGCCCACGCCCGCCTCCTTGGCGATGCGCTCAAGGTGCGCCTCCAGCCCTTCTTCGGCGAAGACGCGCACGGCCGCGGAGAGGATCTTCTCCCGGTTGCGCCGCGCGTCGGCCCGCAGCGGTCGCCCGGTGTCTGCAGTCACGGGAGGGCCCTTCCTCGTCAGAAGTAAGTGGAGGTGCCTCCACTCTTGCTAAGTGGAGACGCCTCCGCTTATAGTCAAAGAACCGGCGGCGCCTCCACTTACGAGTGTAGAGCACGTACCGCCGTCGTCCGCAGGGTGCGGGCGAATCATTCAGAGGAGAAAACGATGAGCCTCCCGCTCGAAGGCAAGGTCGCCGTGGTCACCGGCGGCGCGTCCGGCGTCGGCCTGGGGATCGCCCAGGAATTCGTGGACCAGGGCGCCCGCGTGGTCATCACCGACCTGCAGCAGAAGCCGCTGGACGAGGCGGTCGCCACGGTCGGCCCGAACTGTTCGGGCATCGTCGCCGACGTCACCAAGCTCGCCGACATGGAGGCGATGTACCAGGAGGTCATCGCGCGCCACGGACGCCTCGACGCGGTCGTGGCCAACGCCGGCATCGGCGCCCACGCCCCGCTCGGCGCGATCACCGAGGAACAGTTCGAGAAGACCTTCAACGTCAACGCCAAGGGCGTCCTGTTCACCGTCCAGCCGGCGATCCCGCTGCTGCCGGTCGGCGGCACGGTCGTCATCATCGGCTCGACCGCCTCCATCCAGCCCCCGGCCGGCATGGGCCTGTACGGCGGCGCCAAGGCCGCCGTGCGCGCCTTCATCCGGTCCTGGATCCAGGACATCAAGGGCACCGGTATCCGCATGAACGTCCTTAGCCCCGGCGCCGTGGACACCGAATCCCTGCGCCGCGCCCTCGGCATGGCGCAGGGCGCCGACGCGGTTGCCGCCGCGGTCCAGAAGATGGGCGAGGGAAACCCCACCGGCCGGATCGCCGACCCCCGCGAGATGGGAAAGGCCGTGGCCTTCCTCTCCAGCGACGCCTCCAGCTTCATCACCGGTGTCGAGCTCTTCGCCGACGGCGGCATGGCCCAGGTCTGAGCAGCCAAGCCGTGACGCGCGCGCCCGGCAACCAGGCCCGCCGGGCGCGCGTCACCCCGGCCGCCATCCCTTTCACGGGCCCGGTTTCGACCGGGTCCCTCCCGCCGGCCCGCAAACGCCCGCGATCACCACCCCCACCCTCCCTTCCGGGGCCAGGCCCGAGGCCGCCCCGCACACCGCTCACACTCTGTCGGCCCCCGAGGGCCAGAACAGGACCCCGCCATGTCCACAACGCAGCGCATCCCTGCCGCCATACCGCCGACTTCGTCCGCCCAATCGCCTGCCACTCCGCAGCGCAGCAGCCGCCGCGCGGCGTTCGGCATCATGATCGTGCTGGTCGGGCAGCTGATGCTCACCCTCGACGGCACCATCGTCAACGTGGCCCTGCCCAGCGTCGGCACCGGCCTCGGCCTCGGCCCGTCCTCCCTGTCCTGGATCGTCAACGCCTACGCCCTCGCCTTCGGCGGCCTGATGCTGACGGGCGGCCGGCTCGGAGACACCTACGGCCGACGGCGCGTCTTCCTCATCGGCCTGAGCGTCTTCACCGCCTCCTCCCTGCTCGGCGGCTTCGCCCAGAGCGCCGCCCTGCTGATCGCCGCCCGCGCGGCGCAGGGCATCGGAGCGGCCCTCGCCGCACCTGGCGTGCTCGCCCTGGTCACCACCAGCGCCCGCGACGACGCTGCACGCAACCGGGCCCTGGCCCTGTTCGCCGCCGTCGGTATCGGCGGAAGCACCCTCGGCCTCCTCCTGGGCGGTGTGGTCACCGAAGTCGGATCCTGGCGCTGGACCCTGTTCATCAACGTCCCCATCGGTATCGCCGTGCTCGCCCTCGCCCCGCGGTTCGTTGCCGAAACCCCGCGCCATCCCGGCCGCTTCGACCTCGTCGGCGCACTTAGCGCCACCGGCGCGGCCGTGGCAATCGTCTGGGCACTGATCGGCGCACCCGAGCACGGCTGGGCCTCCGCCCAGACCATCGGCTCTCTCACAGTCGGCGTCGTGCTCCTGGCCGCCCTGGCCATGACCGAACACCGCGTCGCCCACCCGATGCTGGTGCCCGCCCTGCTGCGCGACCGACGCCGCCTGGGCGCTCTGGCCGTGACGACCCTGGTCTTCGGCTCCCAGATCGCCACGTTCTTCCTGGTCGTGCAGTACGTCCAGCGGGTGCTGCACTTCGGCCCCATCGCTGCCGGTGCCGCGTTCTTGCCGATGACGCTGGGCATCTTCGCCATGGCACGGATCGCCCCCAAGCTGGTGGCCCGCTTCGGACAGAAGCCGCTGCTGATCACTGGCACCCTCGGCCTGACCGCCAGCTACGTCTGGCTCAGCAACATCGACACGACCAGCGGCTACGTCACCGCGGTCCTCGGCCCCCTGCTGATCAACGGCATCTCTGCCGGACTGACCTTCATGCCGGCCGCCTCCCTGGTGATGGGCGGGGTCGAGCCGCAGCACGCCGGATCGGCCTCCGGCCTGCTCCAGACGGTCCAGCAGCTGGGCGGCGCCATCGGACTCGCCGTCGTCGTCTCGGTCTACGCCGCCGGAGCCGTCCCCGGCCAGTTCGTCCCCGGCGCCCGCGCCGCATTCCTGACCACCGCCGCATTCACGCTCCTGGCCTCCACCCTGGCAGCCCTCATCCTGAGCTCCCACCGACCGGCCCACGCCAAAACCAACTGAAGCACCACCCGGCGAGCCGGCTTCCCACCATCGTGGGAAGCCGGCTCGCCGCCGTCCGCCCGCCCACGGGTCAGGCGGCCAGGCGGCCAGGCGGCCAGGCGGCCAGGCGGCCAGGCGGCCAGGCGGCCAGATCCAACGAGCCGTTCACCGCCCAATCACAACCGCAGCTCTGTCATGTCGGCCTCAGGAACAGGCAACTGCCCAGGGTTCGCCAGGACTTCAGCCGGTGTATCTCGCGCTGGTCGAGATAGTTCTGGAAGGCAGTCGGTCGGCGGGGCGTGGGTGTTTCCTCGGCCAGTGGCAGTCCGCTGAGGCGCTCGATGTTGACGGCGATGGCCGTCAGGACGTGCTGGATGTGGGCCTTTCGCTGCCCTCGGTAGCGGCAGTGCCGCATGCCGTGTCCGTGGGCGAACTCGTTGACCGTGCCCTTCACTCCCACGAGGAGGCTGCTGCGCGGGAATTGGCCCAGGAGCTTGGTGTTCCTGCCCGGCCTCGTTACGTGTTCAAGTTCCAGTGCGAGGGTGTGATCAGCCAGTACTGGCTTGGCCTGCATGAGGTCCTCGTCTCGGAACCGGCCCGGCCCGGCCCTGCCGGGAGCGAGGCGAGTCGCGGTGTGCGGTTCTGACGGTGGTGCCGCACGAGAGCCACGGTCGAAAAAAGAGTGGCGACCGACGCATTGACGACAAATCACCTGGACACCGTCGTCTCTTTGCAAACCTGCAAGCCACGAGTCGTGCCGCCCGGCCGGGTTCCTCCCCGATGCCCTGCTTCGGCACAGGGCTCGGAATTCACGTGCTGACGGCAGTCCGGCGCGTCGATCACGAGACCGCCACCGGTGCAGAGCCCGACGTGGTGAAGGCGGCCGTGCACAGGCCGGAGGTCCGGGACCACCCGACCGCTCACCCCCTCATGCCCGAGGAGCCGTCGCCCTCAGCGGACGGTTGCACCCAGGTAGTCGAGGGCCGCGCGGGCGAATCCCGGCGCGGTGCGCGGGCACTGCCAGCGGGCGAGGATCTCGGGCCCGGAGAGGTTCGCGGGTTCGGCCTCATCGTCCTCGAGTTCATCCAGGTAGTCAGCGGGAAGCAGATCCTCGGGAAGCAGTTCCTCGACAGCCTGGTCCACCGGGTAGCTCAGCACCTCCAGGCCGGCGGGAAGGTGCTCGAGCACATCGTCCACGCCGGCCTCGTACGGATGCCAGCTGTGCGTGCACGCCCTGCCGTCACCACCACGGGCGACCCGGCTCAGTACGGCGATGACCTCGTCCTCGACTCCCGGACCGGGATTGCCGAAGGCCACGTAGGGGACGAGCATCAACAGGCCCAGCGTCCAGAACAGACCGGGATCGTCCCCCGCCCCCGACCCAGGCCCTGACGCCGTCGTGTCGAGCCGGCGGGCGCAGTCGCGCACCGTCTCATCCTTGTCGCCGGCATGGTAGCCGTGCCGGAGCTCTTCCCAACTGCTGAACAGCGGCCTCCAGTTATCGGGAAAAGGTATAACCGTCGACATGCCTTCGTGCTCCGATCGAGAGGTCCCGGCTCCGCGGACATTGGATCACACAGGCGCGCGCTGTCACCCGAAGGACCGCCACCTCCCCCGGCCGCAGAACCATGTGATCGCCCAGGCGCGCCGAACTGGGGCAGGGGGCTGGCCGCGGCGCCAGCTGCTGCTTCCTGGCGAAGCTGGCGGAGTCGGCTTCGGCGGGGAAGGCCGCCACCAGGCTCTCCGGCTCGGCGAAGTCGGCGTACCGCACATGGACGCCTGTCATACAATCGCTAGCTCCCCATGGGGTCCGACCCGGGGCGTCCAGCCCGCGCATGGGCGATCCAGGTGCCATCCATGTGTCACAGGCTTGAACATTCCGAGTCCGTGGCCGAAATTCTCCGCTGCGGACCAGTCCACCCTTGGGTTGTACGATCGCCTTACCGTATCCTGATCGCGTGACCGTATCAGGCAACTCAGCACCCCGCAGCTCCGCCGAATCCGTCGATCTGGCCGCCAAAGTGGGCCGGGTCGCCGCACCTCTGCGTCAGCAGGTGCTCGACGTGCTGCGTCAGGCCATCCTCAGCTTCCACTACGCGCCCGGTCAGCGGCTGATCGAGCGCGAACTGGTCGAGGAGATCGGTGTCTCGCGCACCACGATCCGCGAGGTACTGCGCGAGCTGGCGGCCGAGGGCCTGGTCAAGACGATCCCGCAGAAGGGCGCCGTCGTCGTGGTGCCCTCGCCCCAGGAGGCGCTGGAGCTCTACGAGCTGCGTGCCGCCCTGGAGGCGCTCGCTGTGCGCCGGTTCACCGAAGTCGCGTCGGACGAGCAGGTGGCGGAGCTGCGCGCCGCGTTCGAGCAGCTGGCCGAGGCCGCGGGCGGCGACGGCGGCAACACCCTGCGGATCCTCAAGGCGAAGGACCAGTTCTACGACGCGCTGCTGCGCGGCTGCGGCAACCGCTCGGTCCACGCCACGCTGAGCGGTGTCCAGGCCCGCCTCAGCCTGCTCCGGGCCACGTCTCTGGCCCAGCCCGGCCGCACCGCACGGAGCGTGCAGGAGTTGCGCACCGTGATCGAGGCGGTCGAGGCGCGCAACGCCGAGGCCGCCGTGCGTGCGTGCAACCACCACATCGAGCAGGCGAAGCGGGCGGGACTGGAGGGGCTGTCAGCCACCAGCGGGCTGCCGTTCAGCAGCGCCTCGCTCTGAGCCGACGCCTTCGCGGCTTCCCGACGCCGTTCACCGCATGACGTACCCGCCGTTCGGTGAGAGCGTCTGGCCCGTGTAGAACGCCGCCTCGTCGCTCGCGAGGAACAAGATCGTGTGTGCGATCTCCTCCGCGGAGGCCGCCCGGCGCTGCACCCCCAGATCGACGACCGCGCGGCGGACGTGTTCGTCCTGCGGCAGCATCGGCGTGTCCGTCGCCCCCGGCGCCACCGCGTTGACCCGGATCCCGTCGGTCGCCACGAGCGCCGCGACCGCACGGGTCAGCCCCAGCACACCCGCCTTGGACGCCGGGTACATCGCCGGCAGGGGGAAGTTGGCGAGCGCGCCCACGCTGGACACGTTGACGATGCTGCCGCCCGCCGGGGAGCCTCGGCGCATCAGGCGCACGGCGGCCCGCACGGAGTAGAAGGTACCGGTCAGGTTCACCGCGACGACGTCCGCGAAGTCCTCGTCGGTCAGGTCGCAGAGGTCCGCCTGCGCCCCGGCGACACCGGCGGCGTTCACCGCGACGTCGATCCGGCCGAACTCGGCGAGGGCACGGTCGTAGGCGGCGTCCACCTGGCCGCTGTCCCGTACGTCGGCGGCGGCCGCGACCGCACCCTCGCAGTCGGCCACCGCGTGGGCCGTCCGCCCGGCGTCGAGGTCCACGGCGAGGACGCGCGCGCCCTCCTCGGCGAACCGGCGGACCGTGGCCAGCCCGATGCCCGAGCCCGCGCCGGTGACCAGGGCGGCCTTCCCGGCGAGCCGGCCGCCGGCGCACTGCCGGCGGCCACCACTCGATGTCACGCTCATCCGCGCCCGGTCCTCAGCTCTGCGAGGGGTTGTCGAAGAACTGGTCGAGGTACGACTGCGGCATCCATCCCTCGCCGTCCTCGACCTCGCCGAGGTCGCTCACCTTCGCGCCCACGGGCAGATAGTCGGCCAGGTTCGCCTTGGTGATCACCGACGGTTCACGGGTGATCGTGCCGACCTTCGGGCCGTCTCCCGCCATCACCATCATCCCGACGGTGAACCATGCCTTCGCCTCCTGGGTGCCGTTGCCGCCCGCGCCGGCGGTCTCGTAGCCGTCCGCGGTCTCGAGCTTCTTCCAGGACGCGAGCGAGGAGGCGGACGCGCCGGCGTCGACCACCTTGGGGATGTCCCGTCCGGTCGAGTCGAAGGCGGCGTAGACACCGGAGCCCATGAGGCCGAGCTGCGCCACCATGTCGATCCGCTGCGGGTGGCTGGAGAGGAACTTCAGCAGCTCGGCCTTGGCCACCGGCGGCACGAAGGCGCCGTTGACCTCGCCGAGCACCTTCATGTCGGGGCAGGCTGCGAGGACGTCCTTCGCTGCCTGATAGCCGATCGTCTCCGTCGACAGTCCCTGGAAGCCGCGGACGATCACCACATTGCCCTTGCCCTGGAGCTGCTTCGCGACCAGGGCCGTCGGCTGGGCGATGTTCAGGTAGGCGTTCTCGGCCACGTTGACGGCGTACTTGGACCGGATGGTCGAGCTGAGCGCGACCGTGACCACGCCCTTCTTGCCGGCCGCGTCGACCGCCGAGACCATCGCGTCGCCGGAGAGCGGCGTGATGTAGATGATGTCGACGCCGGAGTCGACCAGCTCGTTGTAGCCGCGGATCTGCTCGGCCGGGGTCATGGTCGCCGGGTCTGTCATGATCCGTTTGACGAGCTTGCCCTTGACCAGGCCGTCGGCCTTGGCCGCGGCGAAGCTGGTCTCCATCTGCTTGACGACGGCGGCGGCGTAGGCGTTGGAGGCCGGCAGGTAGGAGAAGCCGACCTTGGCGGCGCGCCCGAGGGCCTTCTTGTGCTGCCAGGCGCTCGCGAGAACCTCCTCGCCGTAGGCGTTGTACGCCTTCTGCAGATCCGCGGGCAGCGCCTTGACGGCGCCGTCGGGGTCCTTGGGCGCGATGGTCGGCACCTGGCCGCAGGCGGCGGACGCCTTCCCCGCGGTGTCCGTCGCACCGTTGCTCGCCCCGGCGGCGACCGTACCGCCCGAGCCGCCGCAGCCGGTGAGCAGAGCGGTCAGGACGATCCCGGTGGACGACGCCACGACGCGCGTACGGGTCCGTCGGTGGGTGGATCTGATCATGGGGGTGCCTTTCTTGGCGGTTCCGGTGTCCGGGGAGGTGGGTGGTGCGCGGGAGCGTCCCGGGATCGCCGGGAGGGGAGAGGGCAGCCGGAGGTCGGGTCAGACCTGGTCGCGGAGTCTGCGCTCACGGCCGTAGACCGCCATCGCGGCGAGGATGACGATGCCGTTGAGGATCTGCTGGTCGGCCTCCTGGAAGCCGAGACCGACCAGCACGGTGGAGACGGTGGTCAGCAGGAGTACACCGACGGTGGTGCGCGTGTAGCTGCCGGGACCGCCGAACGCGGTGCCGCCGAGGACGACCGCCGCGATGCTCTGGAAGAGGTAGGGGTTGCCGAGCCGGTTGTCGACATTGCCGGCGAAGCCTGCCAGGACGACACCGGCCAGGACCGCGAGGGCCGCCGAGACGGCGTACACCGTGATCCAGACCTTGCGGGTGCTGATGTGCGCGAGGTCCGCGGCCACCGGGCTCGCGCCCGTGGCCAGCAGGCGTCGGCCTGGCCGGGTGCGGTGCAGCAGCACGGAGACGGCGGCGACGGCGAGCGCCCAGATGACCACGACGGGCGGCAGCGGAATGCCGAACGTGGACGACATGGGGGCGCTGAGCCGGGTCACCCAGCCCGGCGCGCCCGCGCCGGTGCCGCCGCCGCTGAGGACCGCGGTGACTCCTACGGCGATCGAGCCGGCGGCGAGCGTGACGATGATCGGGTGGACGGTGAAGCGGTGGCACAGATAGCCGACGAGCCCGCCCATCGCGCCGCCGCAGGCGACGGCGACGGCGAGCATCACCGGCAGCGGCACTCCGGGGACGTCGCCGAACTGGGTGACGGTGACCGCGCCGGCCACGATGAACCCGGCGAGGGACAGGTCGATCCCCCTGATGAGGACGACGAGCGTCTGACCGATCGAGGCCAGGCCGGTGAGCGCGCAGAGCACGAGGACCGACCGCAGGCTCGTCGGTGCGAGGAAGCCCGGCATGGCGGCCGCTCCCCAGCCGAGCACGGCCACGGTCAGCAGCAGCTGGACGAGCGGGAACCGTCGCTGGAGGGAGAGGAGACGCTGTGCCGCGGAGGGGTCCTGCGGGGGCGGGGATGCCGTGCTGCCCGGGGCGAGGGGGGCGGTGTCGAGCGCGCCTTGGGTGGTCATCGTCAGCCTTCCTTCGGTTCGCGGGCCGCGATCGCGCCGAAGAGCACCGCGCCGATGAGCAGGGCCCCGTAGATCACCTGCAGCCAGGTCTGTGACACCTGGAGCACTCCGAGAAGGCTCTGCAGCAGGTAGATGGCGGCGGCGCCGACGAGCGCGTTGGCGATTCCGCCGCCCCCGCCCTGGAGCGGGAGGCCGCCCAGCGACACGGCGGCGATCGCGATGAGGGTGTACGCGGTGCTGGTGCCGGCATCGGCCGTGGACGCGAGGCCGATGAGGACCAGGCCCCCGACCGCGGCCATCGCGCCGCCGAGCGCGTAGGCGAGCACCCGCACCGCGCCGACGGGCACACCGCTGGTGAACGCCGTGACGTCGTTGCCGCCGACCGCGCGCAGGAGGCTCCCGTAGGTGGTCAGCCTGGTGACCAGCAGCCAGACGGCCACGGGGACCGCCAGTGCGACGAGTCCGCCCGGGACGGGCCCCATGGACCCCGCGAAACCGGCCATCCAGGTGCCCGAGACGGTGGTCGGGCTGGGGGACAGTTTGAGGTCGAGGCCGGTGAGGACGAAGAACATCGCGAGGGTGACGACGATCGGCTGGAGCCGGCCGACGACGATGAGAAGACCGGTGACGGTGCCGGCCAGGGCGCCCACCGCCATCAGCAGCGGCAGAGCGACGTAACCGCCGAGGCCGGCCGGCTGGAGCTGGGTCGCGTAGAGCAGTCCGCTCAGGGTCATCAGCGGGCTGACCGACAGGTCGATGCCGCCGCGTCCGCTCATGATCGAGGGGACGCTCGCCATGGCGGCGATACCGAGCGGGGCCAGGGCGGCCAGCTGGGCGGTGACGCCGAAGCGGGGCTGCAGCGCGAGGTTGGCGATGAGGAGCGTGGCCGCCAGGACGAGCGCGAAGAGGTGGGTGTGGCGGGCGAAGCGAGAGCCCCGGTCGCGGCGGATCGCGGGGGTCCGCTGGGCGACGGTACTCATGCGGTCACCGCCGCTCCGCCGAAGAAGGCGTCGACGAGACGTTCGCGGTCCAGGTCCGTCCGGGCGAGTTCGGTGGCGAGGGAGCCCTCGCGGAACACCAGGACGCGGTCCATCAGCTCGACGTGCTCGTCGACCTCCGAGGACAGCATGACGACGGTCAGCCCCTGTCCGGTCAGCTCGCGCAGCAGCCGGTAGAGGTCGCGTTTGGCTCCCACGTCGATTCCCCTCGTAGGGTCGTTGAGCAGCAGGACCTCAGGGCCGGCGGCCAGCCAGCGGGCGATGACCACCTTCTGCTGGTTGCCGCCGCTGAGCGTGGTGATGGCGTCCGACGAGCGGCCGAACCTGATGCCGAGCCGCTCCACGTAGTGGGCGAACCGCCGCTCGGCGGCGCGCTCGGACAGCAGCCCTTTGCGTACGTCCCGTTCGGCGGTGGCGATGGCGAAGTTGTCCAGGATGGACATCCACGGCAGGATCGACTCGCCGCGCCGGTCCCGGGCGACATAGGCGATGCCCAGTTCACGGGCCTTCCGAGGATCGGTCACCCGTCGCTCGCCGTCCGCCTCGGTCCGTACGACGCCATGGGTGTCGCCCTGCCCTACGAGGAGCCGGAGGAACTCGTCCTGGCCGTGGCCCTCCAGGCCGGCGAGGCCGACGATCTCGCCGCGGCGGAACTCGGCGGTGCAGGGGTGGGCGTCCGGCCGCAGCCGAGCGCCCGTGACGCGCAGCACGACGGGGCGTTCGGCCGTGTCGGAGGCGGTGGTCACCACGCTGTCCGAGGGCGGGACCAGGTGGGCGCCACCGGTCATCAGCCGGATCATCTCGTCGTGCTCCCAGTCGGCTCCGAGGGTGCCCACCGTGCGGCCCGAGCGGAGCACGGTGACGCGGTCGCCGATCTCGCGGATCTCGTCCATCCGGTGCGTGATGAGGACGACGCTCATGCCGTGTGCCGCGCGTTCCTTCACCAGGGTGAACAGCCGGGTGCGGGTGTCGTGGTCCAGGGCGGAGGTCGCCTCGTCGAGGATCAGCACCTTGGGCTCGCGCAGCAGCGACCGGGCGATGCCGCAGGCCTGGCGGTCGCTGAGCTGGAGCGAGCCGAAGGGGGCGTCGAGCGGAGGAGGCGTGACGAGCAGCGCGGCGAGGACTTCCGCCGCCCTCTCACGACGGCCCGGGTCCCGTGTCACGGGGCGCAGCAGACGGTCCGCGCCCAGCCACAGATTGTCCAGGACGCTACGGTTCTCGACGCCGAGCACCTCCTGGAACACGGTGTCGACACCCGCGCGCAGCGCCTGGGCCGGGGTACGCGGGGCGAAGGTCCGGCCGCCGGCCGTCATGGAGCCGGTGTCCGGGCGGTGCACTCCGCTGAGGATCTTGACCAGGGTGCTCTTCCCGGAGCCGTTCTCCCCCACGAGAGCGTGCACTTCGCCCGGGAACAGGCGGAGGCCGGCGTTCTGGAGGGCGACCGTCGGACCGAAGTGCTTCCGTAGGCCGTCGACCGCCAGTACGGCTTCCGGCTCAGCTGTGAGCGGGTGGGTCGACACTGACCCCTCCTGACTTGAGTGACTGGAGACCGAGCCAGACTGTGTGATTGTCGTCTGGTCATACAATGCATCGGCTGCGAGGAGGACCGTAGCGCGCGGTGAAACCGGAGTCCAGAGGGGAATTGCCAGGAGTTTGAGCAAAGGCGAGCGGACCGTAACCTGCAATCACATGATTGTCGTCTCGTCATACAAAGAGTACGGTTGCCGAAACCGACACCCGGGCGGGCCGGGGCGGCGAGCACACAAGGAGTGCACGTGTACCTCATCACCGGTGCCGGCGGAGGGCTGGCCCAGACCGCGGCGGAGCTGCTGCTGGAGTCGGTCCCCGCCGACCAGGTCATCCTGACGACGCGGGCGCCCGGCAAGCTCCAGTCCTTCGTCGACCGTGGCGTCCATGTGCGGTACGCCGACTTCGCCGAGCCGGACAGCCTCGAGGCCGCCTTCGCGGGGGCCCAGCGGATGCTGCTGGTCTCCACCGCCCAGGTCGGCTCACGGATCGGGTTCCACCGCAACGCGATCGAGGCGGCCCGGCAGGCCGGTGTCCAGTACCTCGCCTACACGTCGATCGTCGGCGCGGGCATCGAGGAGAACGACGCCGTCGTCTGTACCGAGCACCGCGCGACCGAGGCCATGCTGCGCGAGTCGGGACTGCGCTGGAACACCCTGCGCGACTCCCAGTACGCGCAGGCGGTCGCCTACTTCATCGCTCCGGGCGCGGTCGCCATGGGGCAGATGGTCGGCGCATGGGGCGAGGGCACGGTCGGCTTCGTGTCGAGGGACGACTGCGCGGCCGCCGCCGTCGGCGCGCTGCTCGGCCGCGGCGAGGACGACCGGGCCTACGAGGTCACCGGCCCCCAGCAGCTGACGTACCGTCAAGTATGCGCGCTGATCTCGGAAATCAGCGGCACGGAGGTCGCCTACGTGCCGATCACCGACGAGGAGCAGTACGCCGTCTTCGACTCCATGGGCGTGCCCCGGGAGTACGACGCGGAAGCGATCGCCTCCTCCCCCATCCCGTGGAACAGCGACGACATGGTGTCGTTCAGCCGAGCGATCCGCCTCGGGCACATGGCCTCCCTCAGCGACACGGTCCAGACGCTGGCCGGGCGGGCGCCGCGCTCGATGCGGTCGGTGCTGGAGGAGGCGGCGGCGACCTGGCCGACCGCCGGAGCCGTTGTGGAGGCCGCGCGATGAGCAGCGACACGAGCACCGACGCCGTCGACGACGGCACCTACCTCGGCGAGAAGGCACTGCGGCGCTTCGTCGACGTACTCGGCGAGGAAGGGGTCGTCCTCGGCGAGGGCCGCTTCCACGAGCAGTACCGCGACAAGTACTGGCACCGCGACGACGACACCTACGACCCGGCCGCCGTCCTGCTGCCGCGCAGCACCGAGGAGGTGCAGGCGGTCGTGCGGATCGCGAACGAGTTCGGGGTGCCGATCTGGACCTCCTCGCAGGGCCGCAACTACGGCTACGGCGGCTCCTCGCCCCGGCTGAAGGCGACCGTCGTGGTCAGCCTGACCCGGATGAACCGCGTCCTGGAGATCAACCGCGACCTGGCGTACGCGGTGGTCGAACCGGGCGTGCGCTGGTTCGACCTGTACGACGCGCTGAAGGAGTCGGGCAACGAGGACCTGATGGTGACCGTCCCCGACCTCGGCTGGGGCAGCGTCATCGGCAACTCCCTCGACTGCGGGATCACCTACCAGCCCTACGGTGCCGACTTCATGGCACCGTGCGGCATGGAAGTGGTCCTGGCCAACGGGGAGTTGCTGCGTACGGGGATGGGCGCCATCCCGGACAACAAGTCCTGGCACACGTACAAGCGCGGCCTCGGGCCGGTCCTCGACGGTCTGTTCGTGCAGTCCAACTTCGGCATCGTGACGCGGATGGGCTACTGGCTGATGCCTCGCCCGGAGGCGTACGCGCCGTTCTTCCTCACGGTGCCGCGGGACGAGCATCTGGAGCAGGCCGTCGACATCATCCGCCGGCTCCGGCTGGACGGCACGCTGCGCGGGGTGCCGAGCATGTACAACACCGTGACGCTGGCGGCCCAGTTCCCCGACGTGATGGGGCGGTTCGCGGGTGCCGAGGGGGCCTTCAGCGAGGAGACCCTGGACGAGATGGCCGACGCGACCGGGCTCGGCCGGTGGGCGTTGCGCGGGGCACTGTGGGGCGACGGCCCTGTGGTGGAGCACCAGTTGGCGAAGATCCGGACGGCGTGGAGCGCGATTCCGGGCGGGCAGGTGCTGTTCGAGCGGACGTACGGGCCCGACGAGTACGACGAGATCCGTACGATCCCCGACAAGTGCCAGGGTGGTCTGCCCGGCGTCGAACTGCTGGAGGCCATCCCGGAAGGGGTCGCGCACATCGGCTTCTCCCCCGCGATCCCGCTGGTCGGGAGTGATGTGCGGGAGGTGGTCGACCTCTTCGACCGGATCGTGCGGGAGCAGGTCGGGGTGAACGTGGCCGGGGGTCTGCTGATCATCAATGAGCGCACGGCGCTGTACGTGACCGGGCTCAACTACGACTACCGGGACGCCGAGCAGTGCCGGCGGGCGTACGACGCGGTGAAGGTGCTGGTCGCCGAGGCCGGCAAGCGGGGCTATGGCGAGTACCGCGCCCACCTGGACTTCATGGACCTGGCGTCGGCGCAGTACTCCTTCAATGACCACGCCTATCGACGGTTCTGCGAGACGCTCAAGGACGCGGTGGATCCGAACGGGATCCTGTCGCCGGGTCGGCACGGGATCTGGCCTGAGCGGCTGCGCCATCTGGCGGACCGCGACTGAGGTCCCCGACGGGCACATGCCTGGAGGCCCCGGCTCGTTTCGAGCCGGGGCCTCCAGGCGTGCCCGTGCGGTCAGTCAGCCGCTCTCCCGAAAGCTGCTTCTATGCGCGCCGCACGTTCTCCGACCATCGGGTACCACTCCGGGTGCGTGACGATGTGGGTCTCGCCACGTGCCAGGCCGGCCAGGACGACATCGCCCACGTCCACCGGGTCCAGCCAGCGCAGCTGCGCCAGCTCCGGGTCCTCGGAGATGTCGTTCTGCACGAGGGCGCTGCCCTCCGGCCCCGAGGGCCTGGTGCGCAGGCTGCGGGCGATGTTGCTGCGGACCGTCCCGGGCGCGAGCACGGCGGCGCCCACGTTCGAGCCCTCCCGCCGCAGCTCGTGCGCCAATGCCTCGGTGAGTCCCATGACCGCGAACTTCGTCGTGGCGTACGCCCCCAGGCCCGGCATGTCGGCGACGAAGCCGCCCATGGAGGACGTGTTCACGAGGTACGCCGGTTCGCCGTGCCGCTTCAGCAGGGGCAGGAAGGCGTGGACACCGTGGACGACACCGTCGAGGTTGACGTCGAGGATCCACCTCCAGTCCGCGAGGGTCATGTCCGCGATGCGCGACTCGGGGGCCACTCCGGCGTTGTTGAACACCAGGTGCACCTTGCCGAACCGCTCCACGACCTGATCGGCCAGCGCCTGCACACTCGCCGCGTCGGTGACGTCGGTGCGTATCCCCACCGCCCCGATCTCCTCGGCGGCCGCTTCCAGGGGGCCTTCCTCGATGTCGGCGATCACCACCTGGGCCCCGCGCTCCACCAGCCGCTGCGCGATGCCCCTGCCGATGCCCGACGCCCCGCCGGTGACGACGGCGACGAGCCCGGTCACGTCCTCGATCACGGTCATGAGCCGGCCTCCCGGTAGGCGGCGGGCCAGACACCGTGCCGGCCCGGGGACAGGATGCCGTTGGGGTCCACCGCGTCCTTGATCCGCTCGACGAAGCGCCGGTAGGCGTGGTCGTTGAAGGAGTACTGGTCGGCCGCCAGGTCCATGAAGTCCAGGTGGGCGCGGTACTCGCCGTATCCGAGCGCCCCCACCTCGCTCACCAGCATCTTCGCGGTGTCGACCGCCGCGCGTACCTGTTTCTCGTCGCGGGTGTCGAAGCTGATGCTGCTGACGACGATGCCGCTGCGGTCGTTGATCGGGAAGATCGCACAGACGAAGTTCGTCCCGGCCCGGTCGGTGACCAGCCGCTGGATCACGTCCACGACGCGGCGCACCTCGCCGCCGGTGAGCGGGACCACCGGCGAGAAGCCGATGTGTCCGACGAACTCCGGGATGACCTCCATCAGGTCCATGCTCGGGATGCCCGCCTGGACCTTCTCCATGAAGGTGGTCAGCTCGCCCCACTCGTCGCGCAGGAAGGTGCGGTGGTGGTCGACGCGCGCGCCCTCGATGGCCGACCACGCCTCACGGATGCGGCCGAGGTGGTGTTCGACGACGGGTCCGTCCCCCCAGAGGGCGGTGCGCAGTCCCCAGCGTCCGATGCCGGTGCGGGCGGCGAGGCCGTCCAGGGCCTCCTCGCTCGCCGGACCCTCGGCGCCCATGAACTCGCCCAGCAGTTCGGGGAACTGGGCCGCCATGGTGATGGTGTTCTGCAGGTTCGGCACCCCGCGGAGCACTCCGTCGAGGCGGAGTTCGCGGATGATGTCGACGGCCTGGGCGAGCTGGTCGTCCCGGGGGACGGTGAGGTAGAGCGGCGCGTACGCCTCCGGGCGGCGCTGGAGCCAGACGCCCGCGCGGGTGACGACGCCGTAGTTGGACTGGATGAACAGCGGGTCGAGGACCGGGCCGAGGCCCCGCTGGTAGACGTGCCAGGAGGGGTTGTCGGGGATGGCGCCCATGCCGGTGCGCAACACCTCGCCGTCCGCGAGGACCACCTCCATCCCGCACAGCTTCTGGAAGTCGGAGCCGTTCGGGCCGTAGGTGACGCCGTTGTCGAGGGAGTTGCCGATGACGCTGCCCCAGCCGAGGTCGGGGATCGAGCACCACAGGTCGCCGTTGCCGGAGGCCTCCAGGGCCTCGTACAGGTCGAACCAGCGCACGCCCGGCTCGACAACGGCATAGGCCAGTTCGCGGTTGATCTCCAGGACCCGGTTCATCCGGCGGAAGCTGATCAGGAGGGAGCCGCGGACGCGGGGCGAGGGGCCGCCGTAGCCGTTGTTGCGGCCCTGGGAGGAGGTCCACACGGGGATGCGGTACTCGTTCGCAATGCGTACGACGTCCCGCACCTGTTCGGTGGAGGTGGGGAAGACGACGGCGGAGGAGTCGTAGGTGCGGTCGCCCTGGAACCAGTAGGGGTCGCGGTAGGTGTCGCGTTCGGCGTCGGTCAGCAGGACGGCGTCCTCGCCGACCGCTTCGGTCAGGCGGCGCACCGCCTCTTCCGGCAGGTCCGGGTGTTCGTACGGGGTGGTCGTCATCGCGATGTCTCCAGTCCGTCCAGCCAGGCGATGACCGGCTTGACCGTCTCCGCGGAGTTGGCCTCGAGGATCAGCCCGTGGCCGTTGCCGACGATGCCGGTGTCGGCCAGCGGGAGCAGTTCGGCGTCCGCGCCCACCGCGCACAGGAAGTCGACCAGGGGCGGTGACTGGGCGGCGCTGCCGGACGCGCTGCCGGTGACGACGGCGACCGGGGTTCCGCTGAGACCGGGGATGCGGTGGCCCGCGGGGTCGGCCTTCAGCCGGTCCGGGGAGTCGATGGCCGGCTCGGTGGTGAGCTCGGCGTACGTCAGGCCGTAGGTGATCTCGCCGAGGCCGGGGAAGTCGGCGTACGGCGGTCCCATCGGTTCGATCGCGACGATGGCCTCGACCAGGCCGGGGCGTCGGTTCGCGGCGAGCCAGCCGCCCGGGCTGCCGGCCGAGTGGGTGACCAGTACCGCCGGGCCGATCCGGTCCAGCAGGGCGGCGATGCGCTCCCCGTCCAGGCGCTGGCCCTCGGCGAAGTCGGCCAGGAAGAAGCCCATCGCCGAGGTGAGCTGCTGGAACTCGGGGCCGTCGAGGGCGCGGTCCCAGGGCCACTGGGTGTGGGACTCGGCGGCCTCCGGGGGCGCGAACAGGAAGCTCGCGAACTCCAGCGGCAGCGGCGGGGCCACCGGGCCCAGTCCGTCCGGGTGGTGCGGCGAGCGGCCATGTCCGGGGCGGTCGACGACGTACACGGCGTAACCGGCGCGTACGAGGTCGTAGGCCCAGCCCTGCCGGCCGTCCGGGGTGCCCAGCCAGTCGGTGCCCTGGCCGCCGCCTCCATGGACGAGGACGAGCGGGTGGGGGCGGGTGACCTCGGCGGGTGCCAGCCATTCGACGTAGAGCGGGCCGCGCGGGAGGGTGCCGTGCGGGGTGGTGATCTGCTCGCCCGGGATCCAGAAGAAGCCGGTGCGCAGGGTGATCGGCTCGACCCGGTCGTCGAGGTGGGGCGGTATGTCGGTCATGCTCGGTCGTCCTGTCTCACGGCGGCCCGACGGGGAGGAGGGAAGGGGGAGTCGAGGGTCAGCGGGCTTCGGGCGGCGGGATCTCCAGGAGCAGGTTGGCGGTGTTGCGGAACGCCTGCTCGCGCAGCATGGGGTTGCGGTGGGTGAGGAGCGAGCTCATGTCGCGGAAGATCCGGTCGAACCGCTCGCCCTGCCGCATGGACCCGGACCCGACGACGCGCAGCAGGTCGTGTTCGAGGGTCTCCCAGAGCTGGATGATGATCTCGCGGACCACGCAGGCCAGGCTCCAGTCGTCGATGAAGGTGTACTCACGGCTGCCGTCGACCGTGGCCCGGCAGTACTCGGCGTGCTGGGCGATGACGCCGTCCAGTGCCAGTTCGGCGGTCCTGATCTTCGTCCAGGCGGCGCCGTAGTGGCGCTGGTAGTCGACGTCGTACAGCCGGAGCTGGACGGGCGGGAGCGGGGTCTTGCGGGTGCGCATGAGGCGTTCGAACTCGTCGAGGGCGTGGTAGAGCCCGCCCACGGCCAGGCTGGCCAGGGAGACGGTGAAGGTGAGCAGGCCACGGCCGGCGTACATGGGGTTGCCGTGCAGCTGGGAGCCGACCGTGCCGTCCTTCACCGGGATGTCGATCATGTTGGCGTCCTCGACGACGAGGTCGGCCGCGACGAAGGCGTCGGTGAAGCGGATGCTCTCGGAGCCGGTGGCCTTGAGGCCGGTCGACTCGCCCCAGTTGTGCAGGCGTTCGAAGGTGTCCTCGGGGGCCAGGAACATTCCCATCACGGGGGCCGAGCCGTCCGCCTGCTCGACCATGCACTGGCCGAGGTACCAGGTGGAGTGGGGGATGCCGGAGCAGTAGTCGACCACGCCGTCGAGGACGTAACCGCCTTCGGTCCTCTTCGCCCTGACCGTGGGCGCGGAGACCGAAGCGGCCCGGAAGTCGTGGTTGCCGAACGCCCGGTCCTGGACCTGCTCGGGGTACCAGGAGGCGACGTGCAGGGCGTGGTTCGCGGCCAGTGCGAAACACCAGGCGCTGCCCATGTCACCGCGGGCGAGTTCCTTGCAGACCTCGAAGAACGTCCTGGGCGAGACCTCGAGGCCGCCGTACATCTTCGGTACGAACATGTCGTAGAAGCGGTTCGTGACGAACTGCTCGTGGATGTCGGCGGGAAGGTGGGTCAGTCGCTCGGCCTCCTCCTGGCGGGCGAGCAGTTCCTCGCGCATGGCCCGGGCCCGCCCGACGAGTTCCTCGTCCGAGGGCGCGTCCAGGCCGGGCTGCGCGGTGGCGTGTGCTGTGGTCATCACATCTCCTAAACGGGTTCGTAGCCGGGTTCAGCCGACGGGGTTCACGTCGGCGGCGCGGCGCAGCCGGTCCTCGTGGCGCATCTCGAGCGGACGCTGTGCGTGCTGGCGCAGGACGGCGGAGACCTGGGCCAGGTCGCCCGCCTCGTACCCCTCGACGAGGCGGCGGTGGTCGTCGAGGAGGGAGCTGGAGGCGTAGCTGGCCGTGTCGAGGGCGCGCAGGTTGAGCCCCGGCAGGCAGAGCCGGCGGTAGGTGTCGAGGAGGATCGCGGAGCCGGCGAGTTCGACCATGTACTCGTGGAAGCGCTCGTTGGCGCGCACCCAGCCCTCGGGGTCGGTGAACCGGCCGTCCTTGACGAAACCGAGGGTGTTCTCCATCAGCTCACGCAGCCGGCCCAGCTGCTCGGCGGTCGTGTGGCCCACGGTCAGTTCCGCGACGCCAGTCTCGATGGCGAGCTTGGCCTTGTACACCTCGTCGATGATCGAGTCGGGGACGGGCGTGATGAGGTACTCCCCCGCCTGGCGCCGGACGAGGCCCTCGTCGGCCAGGGCGACCAGGGCGCGGTGGACGCGGCCCGCGTCGATCCCGAACTCCTCGGCCCAGCGGCCGGTGTCGATGACCTCCTCGACATCGCTGCCGGCGTCGAGCACCCGGGCGCGGACCTCGCGCAGCACGGAGGCCTCCGGCGCCGTCTGCATCCTGCCGAAGCGGCCGCGGAAGTACGCGAGCGGATGGCCGGGGTTGGACATCGCCTCCTCGACATGGGCGAGGAACACATAGTGGGTGCCGGCCTCGACCTGCTCGGCGACCCGGCAGATGAGGTGCGCGATGGCGCCGACCAGGAGGGGTGAGCCGTTCGACGCGGTCTCGGTGGGGACGCCGTCGTACTTGTCCGGGACGCGGGAGGCGAAGCGGGTCGCCAGGTCCACGTGGTCCTCGGCGAGGACGTTCACCGCGAAGGTGGCGCTGTCGCGCACCGCCGCGGCGGTGGCCGAGTTCCGGTTGAGGCAGATCAGCAGCATCGGCGGGTCGTCGGTGAGGGAACTGACCGCGCTGGCGGTACTGCCGTAGCGGGTGCCGTCGTACTCGGTCGTGATGACGGTGACGCCGGTGGCGAATCGCCCGATGACATCACGGAACTCCCGCGCGGTGACCGGGCGGGAGTCCGGCGGGGTGACGGGGGACGGCGTGGACATCACAACCAACTCCTCTGAGGTCCCGGCACATCGACGGGCACAGGGACGGACACATCGATGGGGACTGTATGACGATCGCACAATGAGGTAAAGAGGGTGCCGACCGGCTACCACCTGAGCGATCCCGTCGACCAGGGGTAGCATCTAGCGCCGTTCTCTGCCTGCCTATAATATCGTCATACAAAGTTACGTGTCGAGAGGAGAGCCTGATGAGCGCAAGCCTGTACGCCGCCGACTCCGCGCCCCCGTCTGCGGTGGAGGGCACGGTCGACCATCTCCTCGAGGTGGCGACCAGGCTCCGCCCGGTCCTGCGGGCCGCGCAGGCGGAGCACGAAGCGCTCGGCGGCTATGCGGAGGCGATCCACAAGCAGCTTCTCGACGCCGGCTTCTACCGGATGCTCCACCCGAAGCGGTACGGCGGCCTGGAACTTCCCCTGGAGGACTTCCTCCGGGTCGCCGTCGAGATCTCACGTGGCGACCCGGGCGTCGGCTGGTCCTTCGTGCTCGGCGCCGGACACGCCTGGCACATCGCGTCCTTCTTCCCCGAGCAGGCCCAGGAGGAGCTCTTCGCGGGGGACGTCATCGCGCCCGGCCGCACCATCCCGCGCGGCCGGGCGGTCCGCACCACACACGGCTACCGGCTCTCCGGCACCTGGGACTACTGCTCGGGCTCGATGTGGAGCACCCACGCGATGCTCGTCGCCCCGACCTTCACCGAGCAGGACGAGCCGCTCGGCCTGCGCGCGTACATCGTCCCGCGATCCGGCTACGAGATCCTCGACGACTGGGGCGCGGACCGGGTCCTCGGCATGCGGGCATCCAGCTCGAACTCCCTCCGGGTCGAGGACGCCCTGGTGCCCGAACACCTCAGCGTGGTCTACGACTTCAAGGACCACACGCTGGGCCAGCACGGCACGACCGGCTACCGGCTGCACGGCAATCCGATGTACCTGGGCCGGACCCTCGCCTTCTTCAACTGCGAGCTCGTCGCCACCCAGATCGGCGCCGCCTGGGCCGCCTTCGACGCCTTCGACGAGCTGATGACCGCCCGCCCGACGAGCTTCCCGCCGATGATGCCGCGCACCGACTCCGCGGAGTTCCACCGCTGGTACGGCAAGATGCTCGCCCAGATCGACGCCGGCGAGACCCTGCTGCTCGGCGCGATGCGCCAGTACACCGAGCTGGGACGACGCTGGGAACGCACCCGCCAGGAGTTCACGCCCGAGGACGACGCCCGGCTGCGCGGTGTCATCCTGCAGGGCGCCCGGCTCGCCAACCAGGCGGTCGACCTCGCCTTCTCCACCGCCGGGTCCAGCTCGGCACGACTGGGCTCGCCGATGGAGAAGTACTACCGGGACGTGGCGATGTTCAAGACCCATATCGCCGCCAAGTGGGACGTCACCTACGGATCGGTGTCCCGCTTCCACTTCGGACAGCCGCTGACGTTCTGAGGCGGCCGGCGCACACCCCTGCTGAAGAAAGGAAGCCGAGATGGCCACTGACCCCAAGAACGTCGTCCGGGCCTTCGTCGACGCGCTGAACGAGCAGGACTGGGAGCGTGTCAAAGACCTGATCACGCCGGACTTCGGCTACACGATCCAGGCCTACGACCTGCCGGGCGCCGGCGAGCCGATGGACGGCGAGACCATGCTGACGGTCCTGCCTCGGATGCTCGCCCTCTTCGACGCGAACGGCCCACGGCTCAGGATCACGCACCTCGTCGGGGAAGGGACCTGGGTCGTCGCCGAGGCCGTGGGCAGCGGGTCCTTCCGTGACGGAAGTCGCTACGACAACCGCTACGCCAATGTGTACGAGGTCGTCGGCGACCGGGTCAGAACCGTCCGCGAGTACATGGACACCCAGCACACGGCGCGGTCGTTCGAGGCCGTCACCTCCGAGTGAAAGGGATACAGGGGCTACCGCTCCTGTATCCCCTTCAGTCCTTTCAAGGCGTTGTCGGCGACACGCCGCATGTGGCCGGTGTAGACCTCGACCGCCGTGTCCGCGTCCCGTTCCCGGACCGCCGCGACGATGTCGCGCAGTTCCTGGATCGCTTCGGAGTGGTTCCTCGACATGCCCTTCACCACCAGGACGCGCACCTTGGCCTGCACACCGTCCACGAGCTGCCTCAGGACCTCGCTGCCGACCCCGTCGTACAGGACTGCGTTGAACGCGTGGCGCGCCTCGAGGACCTCGCGCGGTTCGACGTTCTCCTGCGAGGCGACCTCGGCGAAGTGCTCCGCCGCCGCTTCGAGGGCGTACACCTTGGAGCGAGGCGCCTTCTCGACGAACCGTCGCACCAGCAGGGTCTCCAGGGCGCATCGGACGTCGTAGAGATCGCGCGCCTCGTCATGGGTGGGTGCCGCGACGACGGCTCCCTTCTGGGGCACGACCTTGATCAGTCCCTCTGAGGTCAGCTCCCTCAGCGCCTCGCGGACGGTGGTGCGGGAGACGTCGAGCTGCTCGACGAGCTCCCGCTCGACGAGACGCCTGCCCGGCTCCAGACGGAAGTCGAGGATCGCCTCACGCAACGCGGTGACGACCTGCTCGCGCAGCGGCGCGGCGACACGGCCGACGGGACTGGTGGTCCAGGCCGACGCGAGCGAGTTCGCGTTCGAGGTCGATGGCTTCGCGGCCGCTGACATGGTCCCACCCCTACGTATCGAATGATGGTACGAGCGTCATACAACTCTACCGGACGGAAGTTGAGCGGAAGTCTGTGACGACCCCGCTGAGATCGCGGAACTCACCCGCCGCGTACAGCGCCTCGTCGATGCGGTCGAGGGTGTACTCCGCCGTCACGATCGGCCGGGCGTCGTACTCGCCGCTCTCCAGGAGATCCGTACAGCGGCGAAGGTCGCGGGACATCACGCTCTGTCCGTTCTGGCAGGAGAGGATCCGCCGGCCGTGGATCGCGAGGGCGTTCTGCGGCAGGGAGATCCTGCCTTCCGTCCACTGCACACCCGTGAGCACGACGGTCCCGGCCCTCCTGGACATGGCGACCGCCTGTTGCACCGCGAGTTCGGGCCCCGCCGCTTCGACGACCACGTCCGCACCGCGCCCCTCGCTGAGGCACCGCACCTGTTCGACCGGGTCGTGTACGGCCGGGTCCACGACGTCGGTCGCTCCGAGCGCGGCAGCCGTCGCGCGACGCCCGGGCACCGGGTCCACGCCGATGATCCGGCCGGCCCCCGCGACCCGCGCCGCCTGTACGCACCACAACCCCAGGTGCCCCAGACCGACGACCGCCACGGACTCGCCCGGCCGGACCCGCGCCACGTTCACGATCGCACCGTGACCGGTGGTGATCCCGCAGCCCAGCAGGCTCAGTTGGGCTGCGGGCAGTGAACTGTCCACGCGCCAGACCTGCCTCCGATCGGCGACGATCAGCTCGGCGTACGCCCCGACGCCACCTGCCGCACGCACCGGCCGGCCCGTGTGGTCGGCGGCGATGACGGGTTCAGGGCTCTCGAAGAGGAGGGCGCACTGGTCAGGACGGCCGATCCCGCAGTAGAAGCACTCGTCGCACTGCGGGGTACCGGCGACGACCACCAAGTCACCGACGCCGTAACCGCGGGTCCCGCCGGGACTTCCGCACCGCTCGACCACACCCAGCGCCGTGTGGCCGAGCACCACCGGCGGGGTCCTGCCCCGCATCGCGCGCCAGCCCAGCCAGTCGGTGGAGCAGAACGGCGCGGCGACCGTCCGTACCAGCACTTCGTGCGCGAAGAGATCCCGCAGGTCCAGTTCCCGCACCGGCATGGGGGCGCCGAAGGCCTCCAGCACAGCTGCTCTCATCCCGGCTCACTCCCTGCCTGATCAGAAGACGAACACGCCCGAGAGGTCCTCGAGCCGTTCGGACCGCTGGAGCGCGGTGTCGATGTCGTCGAGGCGGTAGGTCGAGGTGATGACCGGCGCCGGGTCGAGCGCGCCCCGTTCGAGCAGGCGGACGTAGGCCGGGAGGTCGCGCCGCATACGGACGTTGCCGTTCTGCGTGCTGAGCACCTGCCGGCTCTGGACGGCGAGCGGGATCTGCGCGAACGTGACCTCCCCGGCCGCGTCCTTGAGGCCGGAGAGCACCACGGTGCCGGCCCGCCGGGAGATCTCCAGGGCCAGCCGTTGGGCGGCCGGGGGGCCGGCGGCCTCGATGACCTTGTCGGCTCCTCGTCCCCGGGTCACGTCTCGTACGGCTTCCAGGGCCTCCTCGGGAGTGACGGCCGTCGTGGCCCCCACTTTCAGCGCCACACCACGGCGGTCCTCCCTGGGATCCACCACGACCACCTCGCGGGCCCCGGCCAGGCGTGCGGCCTGGACCGCCCACAGTCCCAGGTGGCCCGCTCCCACCACGGCCACCGCCTCGTCGGGCCGGACCCGGGCGACGTTCAGGACGGCCCCCACCCCCGTCGTCACACCGCACCCGAGGAGGGAGAGCACCTCCCACGGCAGGTCCGTGTCGACGGGGAAGACCTGGTTCTGCGAGACGTTCATGATCTCGGCGTATCCGCCCACGCACCCGGCCGCGTTCACCAGGAGGCCGTCGGCGGTGCGGGCCACATCGGGGTAGACACCGCCCAGATCGAACAGTTCGGAGCACTGGTCGGGGCGGCCGATGCCGCAGTAGAAGCAGTCGCCGCACTCGGGTGTGCCGGGGACGACGACCCGCTGCCCCACCTCGATGCCGCGCACCCGGCCCCCGACCTCGATCACCTCGCCGACCGACGCGTGGCCCAGGATCGTCGGGGGGACCTTGCCGAGACGCCCGTGGAAGCTGGTCACGTCGGTGGAGCAGAACGGCGTCGCCTTCGTGCGGACCAGCACCCGGGTCGGCGCGAGGTCGAGCAGCTCCACCTCCTCGACGCTGAAGGGGACTTCGAAGCCGCGCAGCAGGGCGGCCCGCATGGTCGTCATCGTCCGGACTCCCCTTCCGCCGCCCCGCGGTGGCGTTCGAGGATCGCCCCGTCCGTCACCGCGACGTCCCAGAGCCCCGCACCGCCGCCCCGCCGGTTGGTGTTCTGCACGCTGGCGCCGCCGTCGACGGAGAAGATCTCGCCGGTGACATAGCTCGACTCTTCGCTGAGCAGGAACGCGACCGTCGCGGCCACCTCCTCCGGCCGGCCCGCCCGCCGCAGCGGCGAGGTGCCCGCGCGGCGGCGCATGTCGGCCATCCCGGCCTCGCCGAAGATCGGCGTGGGCACGATGCCCGGTGCCACGGCGTTCACCCGTACCCCGATGGGTCCGCCGTAGACGGCGGCGCCGTGGACGAGCCCCACCGTGCCGTGCTTGGACGTGGTGTACGCCAGCAGGTCGTTGCTGCCGCGCAGCCCGGCGATCGAGGCGGTGACGACGATCGCGCCGACGCTGCCGCGCTCCAGGTAGTGGCGGAACGCCGCCCGCACCCCGAGGAACGGGCCCCGCAGGTTGACGGCCATCACCTTCTCCCACTCCTCGACGCTCACGTCGACGAGGTCGGCGAGGGAACCGGCGATGCCGGCGTTGAGATGGTGCAGGTCCACCCGCCCGAAGGCGTCGACGGCGGCCCGCACATAGGTGTCGACGCCGTCCTCGGTGGTCACGTCCGCCCCGACGGCGACGGTCTCGCCGCCGACCGCGGCGGCGACCTCCTTGGCGGCCTCCGCGTCGAGGTCGACGGCGACGACCTTCACGCCCTCTTCGACGAGCCGTTCCACCGTGGCCCGGCCGAGCCCGCCGGCGGCCCCGGTGACGACGGCGACCTTCCCGGCCAGTCCGCGTAGTGTCATCTTCTTCCGCCTCACGTCTGTCGTGTCCGTCATCGGGTTCGGGCTTGTTCCTCGCGCAGCACGGGCAGCGCCTGGAGCGCGCTCTGCATACCCATGACGGCGGCGATCTCCATGACCTCCAGCAGCTCACCGACGGTGGCCCCGTAGCCGAGCGCGTTGTCCATGTGCGCCTTCCACCCCTTCACATAGAGGTGGGTGCAGGCACAGTCGAAGGCCGTGTAGACGAATTCCTTGACCTTGGGCTCCAGAGAGCCGTGCTGCCAGGACACCGAGGAGAAGTCGGTGTAGGCCTCGAACATCTCCGGGTCGAGTTCGAGGATCTCGTCCCAGAACGGGTGCCAGTAGCCGCGGTTGCCGGTGAACCGCTCCTTCAACTCCTTCTGATACGCGTCGAGTTCACCTGGGCCGTCGCGCAGTCCGCGTTCCTGGAGGAGTTCGGCGAGCAGCGGCACGCCGATGTTCATCGCGTGGATGCCCACCGTCGTCGTCAACTCGATGACCTCGGTGATCTCACCCGGGGTGGCGCCGAGTTCGAGGGCCCGGCGGATGTGGCGGCGTACGCCGGGTGCGTACAGATGGGTGACGGCCGCGTCCACGGCCAGGTAGATCAGTTCACGGGTCTTGGGGTCGAGGTGGCCCTTGCGCTGGGGTACGCCGGCCAGCCGGACGTACGCCGCGAGCAGTTGGGGCGCGAGTTCGAGTACGGCCTGCCACTGCTCGTCCCAGGCACCGTGCAACTCGGCGACCGCGTCCCGGAGTTCACTTTCGGTCGGCATGCTCATCCCGTCACCGGCTCTCGGTCGGCGGCGGCCGCGAAGGCCCAGCGGGCGATCTCGGTGTGGTCCGCGGTGTCGGGCAGGGCCGCGAGCGCGCGCTCCCAGAGGGCAACGGCGCTGTCGGCGAGCGGGCTCGCGACGCCGAGCTCGCGGGCCAGGTCGACGGCGATGCGCATGTCCTTGACCATGAGCCTCAGGCCGAAGCCGGAGTCGTAGGTGCCCGGCAGCACGAAGTTCGGGAACTTGTTGTCCGTCGAACCGCTGCGGCCGCTGGAGGAGTTGATCAGTTCGACCATGACCGCCGGGTCGAGCCCGAACCGCTCACCGGCGAGGACACCCTCGGCCGTGGCGAGCAGATGGGTGGCGGACAGCAGGTTGTTGATGGCCTTGAGCGCGTGCCCGGCGCCCACCTCGCCGGCGCGCCGGGCCGTGCCCAGCCCCGCGAACAGGGGGGACAGCCGCTCGACGTCGTCCTCGGCACCGCCCACCATGATCGTGAGCCGGCCGTTCACGGCGCCCTTGACCCCGCCCGAGACGGGTGCGTCGACGAGGGTGACGCCTCGTGCGGCGAGGCTCGTGGCGAGACGCCGGGTGGACATCGGGTCGGAGGAGCTCATGTCCACGACCGTGCTGCCCGCCTCCAGCGCCACCACGACGTCCGGGTCACCGAGGACCGCCTCGACGACCGTGCTGCTGGGGAGCATGAGGACGACGACATCGGCCTTGCGGACGGCTTCGGCCGCGGTCTCGGCACTGCGGCCGCCCGCGGCGGCCAGCGCGGCACGGGCCTCCGGGACCGGGTCGAAGCCGGTCACGGCGTAGCCGGCGCGGACCAGGCGGGCCGACATCGGTCCGCCCATGTTGCCCAGTCCGACGAAGGCAACCGGGGGGAGCGCCTCGGTGTGTTCAGTCATCGCCCTTGACCTCACCGATCACCTGCTCGGCGACCCGGAAGGACTCCAGTGCCGCCGGGACACCGACGTAGATGGCCGTCTGGAGGAGTACTTCCTGGATCTCCTCGGTGGTCACCCCGTTGGTGAGGGCTCCCTTGACGTGGACTCCGAGCTCGTGGTTGCGGCCCAGGGCGGTCAGCATGGCGAGATTGACCAGGCTGCGGGTGCGCCGTTCGAGTCCGGGGCGGCTCCACACGGCGCCCCAGCAGTACTCGGTGACCAGCTCCTGCATCGGCCGCGCGAAGTCGCTGACTCCGGCCAGCGAGCGCTCGACGTGTTCGGCGCCGAGCACCGCCTTGCGGATGGCGAGTCCGGCCTCGTAGGTGTCGCGGTGGGTGGTGTCGCGGGGGCTGCTGTCGGTCGTCAGGGGTTCGGTCGTCTCGGTGGTCATGGGCGTTCAGTCCTCTGCTGTGACGGGGGCGGTGTACTGCTCGGCGGCGACCTCCTCGGCCCAGGAGGTGGTCCCGAGCGAGATGGCCGTGTGGGTCATGAAGGAGTCGGGGGCGGCGCCGTGCCAGTGCCGCTCCCCCGGCGGGCACCACACGGTGTCCCCGGCCCGCAGCGGGCGGACGCCGTCCTGCTCGGTCGCGACGAAGCCGCTCCCGGCGAGCACCTGGAGGATCTGGCCGTGCTCGTGGGTGTGCCAGTAGGTGCGGGCGCCCGGTGCGAAGTTGACGGTGTTGATGGTCACGCCGTCGGTGGCGGGCATGGTGAGGTGGGCGTGCACCGTGCCGGTGAACCGCGAGCCGGTCTTGGTGCCGGCGCCGTGCTGGGTGGTTCCGTGGATCAGCTTCACGGCTTGTCCTTTCCGGCGTCGTACGCGCCGTCGTGGACGCGGACGCGCCCGGAGACATCGCCGATCGCGTCGACGACGGTGTTGCTGATGTCCTGCGCGTAGCCCAGCTGGAGGGCGAGGCCGAAGGAGGCCAGCGGGGCGGCGGAGTTGGGGCTGGCGACACCGAGTCCGGTGACGAGGTCGACGTAGGCGAGGACGTCCTTCATCATCAGGGCGTTGGTCAGGCCGCCCTTGAGGTAGTCGCCGTGGATGATCTTCGGGAAGCGGTTGCGGGTCGCGAAGTTCACGCCCGAGCTGGTGTTGAGCACATCGAGGAGGACCTGGAGGTCGAGCCCCGCCTTGCGCCCCGCGACCATCACCTCGGCGGTCGCGGACAGGGCGATCGCGTTGAGGAAGTTGTTGAGAAGCTTGGCCGTGTGGCCCGCGCCGACGGCTCCACAGTGGAAGACGTCGGCGGAGAAGGCGTCGAGCAGCGGGCGCACCCGGCCGAGAGTGGCGGCGTCCCCGCCGACCATGAGGGTGAGCGTGCCCTTCTCGGCCGCCGCCGCGCCGCCGGAGATCCCGGCGTCGAGCAACGTGGTGCCCCGCTGGCCGAGTTCGCCGTGCAGACGCACGGTGGAGGCGGGCGCCGAGGTGCTGAGATCCACGACGGCCTGGCCCTCCCGGGCGCCTGCCAGCACACCGTCCTCCCCCAGGACGACCGCCTCGACGACCTTGCTCTCGGGCAGGGAGAGAAGGACGACGTCGCACCGCCGCGTCACCTCGGCGACGGACACGGCGGGGGTGGCGCCGCACGCGGTGACGTTCTCCGGGCGGGTGTCGTGGCCGAGGATCTCGTATCCGGCGTCCACCAGACGGCGGGCCATCCGCCCGCCCATGTTGCCCAGGCCGATGAAGCCCACCGGCGGCGCTGTGGTGCTGGTCATGCTGCTGCTCCTTCGCTTCGCGGACCGCCGATCACCGCGGTGAACTCCCCCATCGGGCCGTCGAGTCGCCGGTGGCGGTCGAGTACGGCCGGGTCGTGGCCGGGGACGAGGATCGCGTCGCGGTCCGCGATGAGTCCGTTCATGTAGTCGAAGCCCCGGTACATCGCCTCCAGGTCGGCGACCACGAGGAACGGCAGGTCGCGTTCCAGTTCCTCGTAGTAGTGCGTGGCGTCGGAGGCGAGAAGGACCAGGCCCTCGTTCGTCCTGACCGTGAGGATCGCCTGGCCCGGCGAGTGGCCGCCCAGCTCGATCAGCTCCACCCCGGGCGCGATCTCCTGGTGTCCGCGGTGGAACACCATGCGGCCCTGCTCGTGCACGGTCCGCAGATGGTCGATCTCGGTCTCTTCGACGGTGTGGTGGAACTGGAAGCGCCGTGCGCAGTCGCCGGTCCAGAAGTCGAACTCCGTGCGCGGCACGATCACCTTGGAGTCCGCGAACAGGTCGACGTTGCCCGCGTGGTCGTAGTGCGCGTGGGTGAGGACCACGGTGGACTCGGCCGGCTCCACGCCCAGCCGACGGAACGCCTCCCGGGGATGGATGAGGTGGCCCCGCTGCCGGTTGTGCCCGCCGAGGTCGCTGTACCCGGTGTCGACGACGATCGTGCGCCACTCGTTGCGCACGATCCAGACGTAGTAGTCCATCCCGATCGGACCGTCCGGTTCGCCGTACAGGTGGTGGTTGAGGAAGACCAGGCCGCGCGTGGTCGTACGGGACGCGTAACGCACGATGAGGACCTCGTACGTGTCGTCAGCGAGCGATTGACTCACGGTAACCCCGTATGATTGTCCGACAATGTTTGTCGGCACGTTAGCGCAGATCAGGCACCCCTGACAACGGGCCGCCCAAGCGAAACCCCTCGATGAGCTGTGCCGGTTTCCCCACACTCCCCTTGACATATGGCCGTCATATCGTATGACAATCATACGGCCAGCTTCCGCAGACAAGGAGAACCGAGCAATGACGTATCTCGTCGGCTCCCATCACGTGACACTCTCCGTGGGTCACGCGCAGGAGGACGTGGACTTCCACACGCGAGTCCTGGGCATGCGCTTCATCAAGAAGACCGTGCTGTACGACGGTTCCGCGCCGATCTACCACTTCTACTACTCCAACGCCAACGGCGACCCTTCCTCCGTGGTCACCACGTTCCCGTGGGCGCAGGCAGGGGTGTACGGCAAGCGCGGCACCAACCAGGCACGCGAGGTTCTCCTCTCCGTCCCGGCGGACTCCCTCGACTACTGGGTGAAGCGGCTGGGGCAGCACGACATCGAGGCCACCCGCTCCGAGGCCCTGGGCCGCGGCCGGGTCGCCTTCAACCACCCGTCCGGTATCGAATACGTCCTGGTGGGCAACGAGGACGACCCCCGCGAGGGCTTCACCGGCAACGGCGTGGCCGCCGAGGCCGCGGTCCACGGGATCCACGGCATCGGCCTGCACGTGTACGACCAGGACCGCATGGTCGACTTCGGCAACGACGCCTTCTTCTCCCAGGGCAAGGTCTCGGAGGAGGGCGACCTCGCCTCCTTCCAGGTCGGCACACAGAGCTACGGCAACTTCGTCGAGCTGCGCGGGAACCGCTCCGACGACCAGGGCACCTGGCACTTCGGCGCCGGCACGTACCACCACTTCGCCTGGAACCTCGACACCCTGGAGAACCAGTCCGCGGTGAAGTTCGAGATCGAGGGCGCCGGCTACACCGACATCTCCGAGCTCAAGGACCGCACCTACTTCAAGTCCCACTACGTGCGGACCCCGGGCGGCGCCCTGTTCGAGCTGGCGGTCACCGACGACGCGGGCGGCTGGGACTGCGACGAGTCCCCGGAGGAGCTCGGCAAGAACTTCATGCTGCCGCCGCAGTTCGAGAACGAGCGGGAGAGCATCCTGTCGCGCCTGGAGCCGGTCACGACCGACTGACGTTCCACGTAGCCGCTCCCCGCGATCGCCCAGGGCCCGGGCGCGTCCACCACGCCCGGGTCCCCGACCCTCCCCACCAGGAACACAACAGTGAGCCTCACCTTCGAGAACATCACACTGGGCCAGCGCGTCCTCTTCGGGTACGGCCGCGCGGCACACCACGTCGCCGCCGAGGTCGACCGGCTGGGCGCCCGCGGCGTCATGGTGATCGCCGCCCCGGCCGAGGCCGGCATCGCCGACCGGATCACCGCGGGCCTACCGGTCGTACTGCGGCACGACGACGTACGGCCCCACGTCCCCGTGGAGCAGGCCGAGGCAGCCCGGGCCGCGGCCAAGGAGAGCGGCGCGGACCTGGTGGTCTGCGTGGGCGGCGGGTCCACGACCGGACTGGCCAAGGCGGTCGCCCTCACCACCCGCCTGCCGATCGTCGCCGTCCCCACGACGTACGCGGGCTCCGAGGCCACGAACGTCTGGGGGCTCACAGAGGCCTCCCGCAAAACCACCGGCGCGGACGACGTGGTCCTTCCGGTCGCCGTGGTGTACGACTCGGAACTCACCCTCTCGCTGCCCATCGGCCTGTCGGTGGCCTCCGGGCTCAACGCGATCGCCCACTGCGTCGACTCCATGTGGGCCCCGCGCACCAACCCCGTCAACCAGGCCTTCGCGATGGAGGGCCTGCGGGCCGTGGCCGGCGGGCTGCGCCGGATCGTCCGGGAACCGGACGACATCGACGGCCGGGACGCCACGCTGTACGGCTGCTACCTGTCCGGGGTGGCCTTCGCCTCCGCCGGATCGGGGCTCCACCACAAGATCTGCCATGTGCTGGGCGGCGCGTACGACCTGCCGCACGCACAGACCCACGCCACCGTGCTGCCGTACGTACTGGAGCTCAACGCGCCGGGCGCGCCGGATGCGGCGCGCCGGATCGCCGCAGCGCTGGACAGTGCCACACCGGTGGCCGGGCTGAACGCGCTGCGCGAGGAACTCGACGCCCCGCGCGCTCTGGCCGACCACGGGCTGCGGCGTGAGGACATCCCCGAGGCGGTCCGGCTGATCCTGCCGTACGTGCCGGCGAACAACCCCGTCCCGGCCGGCGCCGAGGACCTGACCGACCTGCTCACCCGGGCGTGGGCCGGAAAACCCCCACAGGACAGCGAGGCGACCTGAAATGGCCACGACACCCTTCACCACCGTGCCCGGCAACCCGCACCTCGCC
This sequence comes from Streptomyces sp. NPDC002588, assembly GCF_040295925.1. NCBI lineage: Bacteria > Bacillati > Actinomycetota > Actinomycetes > Kitasatosporales > Streptomycetaceae > Streptomyces > Streptomyces sp. NPDC002588. The sequence continues at coordinate 22,859 of NZ_JBEOWF010000057.1, read as the reverse complement.
GGTCCCCCGCTGCTGCGCGGCGCTCCCCTCGCCGATGCCGGGCTGGTGGTCTACGCGGTGCACGGACGGGGACAGGGCCCGGGTTTCATGGTCGAGCAGTACGAGCGCGTGAACCTTCCCGGCGTGACCTGGGTGATCCCCGGAGCGGACCACGACACCTGGTACCCGTCCGGCTTCATGGCCCCCCTGTCGGAGAACCAGCCACGCCTGGACCACGCGCTCGACACGGTACGGACCCACCTCGCAGACCTCGCCCGAGCGGGCTGGGCATCCCGGGACGTGGTCCTGTTCGGCTTCTCCCAGGGCGCCTGCCTGCTCTCCGAGTACCTGCTGCGGGACCAGCCGTCGTGCGCCGGGGCGTTCCTGCACACCGGGGGGCACCTGGGGCCGGAGGCCAGGCAGTGGTCCGCGGTACCGGGAACCGGCCTGCCCGGCACCGAAATCGTGCTGTTGTGCGCGGAGCGGGACGAGTTCGTCCCGCTCGCCCGCACCGAACAGACGGCCGGTGCCCTGGCCTCCCTGGGCGCGAGGATCGAGTACACCACGTACGACGATCCCCTGCACCATCTCAACGAGGACTCGGTCGTGCGGCTGCGGCGTATGCTGCGCACGCGCCTGCTGGAACGGGTCGAGATGGTGGCGGATCCGCCGAAATCGTGAGACACGAGCCATTGATTGTATGACGAGCTGGCCGTAGCCTCGCTGCCGTGGAGCACGAAGGTTCGTGGGCAAGGAAGCCCCAGTCGCGCCTGGAGTCGGCCGCGGTGATGGCCGACTCCCGCCAGCGCGTCCTGCGGACGGTGCGCGAGGACATCTGCTGGTCGCGGCTGACGCCCGGGCAGCCCCTCGACGTCAACCTTGTCATGGTGCGCACCGGCGTCTCACGGAGCGCGGTGCTCCAGGCCCTTCGCGAGCTCTCCGAGCAGGGGTGGCTGACCCCCCTCGACGAGGGCTGTGCCGTATGTGTGCCCTCTCCGGAGGAGGCCACCGAGATCGACGAGGTCCGGCGCGCCCTGGAGGAGGTCACGGTACGCCGCTTCGTCGCACAGGCCTCCGACTCCCAGATCCGGGCACTGCACGGCACCCTGCTGGAGTTCGAGGAGCTGGCGGAACTTCCGCCGGACCCCTCCGCCCTGCTGCAGGCCAGGGACAACTTCTACGGCCTGCTGCTGCGCGCCTCCGGCGTGATGGTCACACTGGATGCCCTTGTCAAACTGCGAGCGCGGATCATCGTGCTGATGTGCGCCTCGCTGTGCTCGCCGGGCCGTGCGCGTGTCGCCGGAGCCGAGCTGCGCGCCATCTACGAGGCCCTGGCCGACCGTGACGCCGAACGAGCCGTCCAGGCCTGCTTCGACCATGTGACCCGCTCCTACGAGGCGGGCTTCCGGGCGCTGGCCGCCCTGGGCACCTACGAGCCCGGCACCGCACGGGACTGAACGGGCCCACCTCATGAGGCTCTCCCTCCTGCCCATTGCCATGACCTTCATTCTTGTATGACAATCATACGTACAGACCGTCTGACGTAGTGGGGCGGTCGTTCAGCGCCGGTCGGCGTACCCCTCACCCCTTCCCGACTCGCAGGAGCCCCTGATGAGCACCGGTACCCCAGTAGCAGCCCCGGCCCTCGCACCGGCCCCCGCCCTCCGCCGAGCAGTCCGGCGTCGCCGGCTCGCCTTCTACGGCCCCGCGTTCGTCGCCGCCGTCGCCTATGTCGATCCCGGCAACTTCGCCACCAACTTCCAGGCGGGGGCCCGGCACGGCTATCTGCTCGTGTGGGTCCTCGTCTCGGCCTGTGCGGTCGCGATGTTCATCCAGTACCTGTCCGCCAAGACGGGCCTGGCCACCGGACGTGACCTGCCGACACTCTGCCGGGACAGTTTCCGCCGCCCGGTCGTCGTGGGGCTCTGGGCGCAGGCCGAGGTCGTGGCCATGGCCACCGACCTCGCGGAGTTCGTGGGGGCGGCGATCGGCCTCTACCTGCTCTTCGGCGTGCCCATGCTGCCTGCCGCGCTGATCACGGCCGTAACGAGCTTCGCGATCCTGGCTCTCCAGCGGCGGGGCTACCGGCCGTTCGAGCTGGCGATCGTCTTCCTGCTCGGCGTGATCGCCCTGGGCTTCGCGTACACCGTCGTCGCGTCCGGCGGCCAGTCCCCCTCGGAGCTGGCCTCGGGGATGCGGCCGGTCTTCCACGGCACCGACTCGGTCGTGCTGGCCATCGGCATCATCGGCGCGACGGTCATGCCGCACGTCATCTACCTGCACTCCGCCCTGACCGCACAGCGGCAGCGGCCGGAAGGGCCGGCCGAACGCAGGCGCGCCCTGCGCACGTTGCGCGTCGACACCACGCTGGGCCTGAGCCTGGCCGGGCTGATCAACCTCGCCATGCTCTGTGTCGCGGCCGCCGTCTTCCACGGTGCCGCCGACGACTTCGACGGCAGTCTGGCCAGCGCGCACCATGGCTTCGCCCAACTCGTCGGCGGTGGCGCCGCGCTGGCCTTCGCCGCCGCCCTGCTGGCCTCCGGCCTCTCCTCGTCGGGTGTGGGCACCTACTCGGGGCAGGTCATCATGGAGGGCTTCCTGCGCCTGCGGATACCGCTGTTCCTCCGGAGGGCCATCACCATGGCACCCGCGCTGGCCGTCCTCGCGCTCGGCGTGTCGCCGGACAGCATCCTGCTGATGTCTCAGGTGGTGCTCTCGTTCGGTATCCCCTTCGCCCTGATCCCGCTGGTTCTGATCAGCCGTCGCAGGGATCTGATGGGCGATCTGGTCAACCGGCCCGTGACGACGTTCATGGGATGGGTGGCGGCTCTGCTCATCTCCGGGATCAACGTCTATCTGCTGCGGCAGGTCTTCTTCGGCTGAGCTTGACCCTGTCGGGGATCTTGGAGTTGCGTGGTGCGGCAACGTCGTCAACGGGCATGCTCGGGTGGTTCCGATGACCGATGCGGTTTCCGATGACCGATGCGGTTGCCGAGGTGCCCGTTGTCCATTTCAAGCACGCGATGGCCATGGAGCTGGATGACGCCGGGTTCCCTCATAGCGTGCCGGCCGATTTCCGCGAGCGTCTCGCCGAAGGCGACCGTGCTGACCGCCTCCTCGACCTCGCGCCGGCTCGCCTCAAGGAGGCCGGCCTGGTGTAGGAGCGCACCACTCAGCGCCCGACTCCACCCATGTCCTGGCCGCGGTGTATGACCCGACCCGCCTGGAGCTGATCACCGAGGCAGTCCGCGCCGCACTGGAAGAGGACAAGAACCCCACCAAGCCCAAGACCAGGATCCTTGCCACTGGAAACGACGCCGTCCGGCTCCTGGAACACCTCTATCGGCACGGAGCAGACCGCGCGTCCGGTCCTCGTATCCAGGCCCTGCGCCAGATCATGGTGCAGAACCACCACCGTGACGCCGCAGGACACCTGCGCCGGCGCACCCGGGGCCGTCGACCTGCGGGATGACAAGACCCGCAGGCCGTGTAGGGGCGCCTCCTCCTCCTGATCACGGCGCGAGTTTGCGCCGCCTGAGCAGGGCTTTGTCAGGATCGCGAGACAGGGTGTCACGGCTGACGATCCTGAAGCTGCCGGCGGGCAGTCGACCGCACGATCTCGGACTTGTCGGCCGACAACCACTGCGGGGCGGGTCCCTCCCACTCGGCGACAGGCGACTGCGCGGTCAGACCCGTAGACACTCTCGTAGTCAGCGAACCGACCGGCCCTTTGGGCTTCTTGCCATTCGGTCGGCGAGGCAGCGGCGAAAGCCTTGTCTCCGGGCTCTTGAAACTCGCCTTGCCGGATCACGGATCACGGATCACGGATCACGTAGCCATCGGGATCCAGCTTGAAGTGGAACCAGACGGCTTCCTCGTCCCAGAGCAGCGAACGCGGCGCTTCACTGGTTCTCCGCGTCGAAGGGCTCGTCGTGCCAGCGCCAGCCGGCAGTGCCGTCGTCGTGGATGTGCAGCATGAACTCAGCAACCCGGCTGCCGTCGGGAAACGTCAGGGTAAGCGCACTGCGGATCTGGGTGTAGCAGGCGTCGGCCCGCTCCCAGTCCTCCTCGTCGACAGCCCGCTCCTGCTCAGTGAAGAGGAGCCGGAAGTCTTCGAAGCCAGGAAGTGTCTCGACCTCGGCGTGAGTCCAGGGCATGTCGGCGCCGGTCACGGTCAACCGGGCGATCTCCTGGTCGCCGTGGTGGAGCCGCCAGATACTGCCGGTGGCCATGTTCGGGTTGGTCATATCCCCATGATGGCGATCGCCACCCGGCACTGTTCACCGAGGTGTTCCGGACGGCCCTGCACGGGCCGGCCACCCCGACCCGAGCCGGACGGCTGCCGCCGGAGTTCCAGCCGGATGATGTAGTCGGCGGAGTCGATGACCAGCCTGGTACTGCCATTCCCAGGAAATCCGGTCTACTGGCTGGTCGCAGGGTCCTCGCCGACCGTGGAGGCATGACACGAGCACGATTCCCTGAACGACCCGTCGTAGGGTTCATCGGGCTGGGTGACCAGGGCCTGCCCATGGCCACCGCGATCTCCGAAGCCGGCTTCCCCCTGCACGCCTGGGCCCGGCGCCCCACCTCCCTGGACGGCCTCGCCGAGGTCCCCCACCAGCGGCACGACACGCTCGGTGAGCTGGCCGCCGCCTGCGACATCGTCTGCTTGTGCGTGGGCACCGACGACGACGTCCTGCAGCTTGCCGATCGGCTACTCGAAGACCTTCGTCCCGGCGCCATCGTGGTCAACCATGGCACCGGCCTGCCCGGCAACGCCGTCCGCCTGACCGAGCTGTGCGCGAAGGGCGGCGTTGAGGTGCTGGACGCGCCGGTCAGCGGCGGCCGCCCGGCGGCGGAGGAGCGCCGGCTGACCGTGATGGTCGGCGGTCCGCAGTTCGCGGCCGAACGCTGCACGCCGGTGTTCCGCTCGTTCTCCCGCCATATGGTGCACCTCGGTGACGCCGGGGCGGGTCAGACGGCGAAGCTGTTCAACAACGCGCTGCTGATGATGAACCAGGCCGCGATCGCCGACATCGTCGAACTGGCCACCCGGCTTGAGCTGGACCCCGCCCGGCTGGTGGAGGTCCTGAAGCTGGGCAGCGCCGCCAGCGCGGCCCTGTCCCTGCTGAACACCATGGTGCGGCCCGACAACGTCGACCACCTCTCCGCCGTCGAGGCCCTCGACATGCAGCTGTTCGACCAGACCATGCGCCAGGCCGGAATCGACTCCACCCCGGTCACCGAGCGCGGCCTGGCCGGCGCACACGGGCTCACGCAGCTCGTGCACCGCCTGAGTGCCTGAACCGCGACCGCCTTCACTTCATACAAGGAGGCCCCTATGTCGGCCGATGACGTGACGCAGCTGGTGCTGCGCGAACGCCAGAGCCGGGACCGCGGCTGGTACGACGAGATGGCGGCCTGCTTCGCCGACGACTCCGTGGTCCAGATGAGCTGGTTCACCGGCAGCGGGGCCGAGTTCGTCCGCCGGACCCGCGCCATGGCCGGGCGCGGCGACTACGCGGTGCACCGGCTCAGCCCGCCTGCCGTCCGCGTCCACGGTGACCGGGCCCTGGCCGAACTGCCGCTGATCATCGAGTGGCGCATCGACGTCGACGGCACGGAGGCGGATCTGGCCTCCGCCTGCCGCTCGCAGTACCGGGCCGAGCGCGGCACCGACGGCCTGTGGCGCATCGCCCGGATCACCTCGGTCTACGAGAAGGACACCCTTGTCCCCGTTCTGCCGGGCGCCCGGCTCACCGTCGACCCGGACGAGCTGGCCCGCTACAGGCCCTCCTACCGGTTCCTGGCCTGGTACCTGAACCGCAAGGGCTACCCGGTCGGCGACCACCACCTCGGCGACGACCGGCCCGAGGCCGTCGCAGCCCAGTACCGCGCCGAACACGCCTGGCTCCGCCAGGACCCCACCCCGGCCGCTTCGGCCACCCTCTGAAAGGAAACACTCCCATGAGCAAGCTCGCCCTCGTCACCGGCGCCACCTCCGGCATCGGCAAGGCCTTCGCCGAACGCCTCGCCGCCGACGGCTACGACCTGATCGTCGTCGGCCGCAACAAGGACCGCCTGGAGGAGTTCGCCACCGCCCACCCCGATGTCAAGGTCCGCACCGTCGCCGCGGACCTGTCCACCGACATCGGCGTCGACACCGTCGCCGACATCTGCGGCACCGAGCCGCTGACCATGCTCGTCAACAACGCAGGCGTGGCTCACTACATGCCGCTGGCCCAGCTGCCCGCCGACAAGGCCCGCGAGCTCGTCCACGTCAAGGTCGTCGCACCGACCATGCTCACCCGCGCCGCCGTCGCCGGCATGCAGGAACGCGGCGAGGGACAAATCATCAACGTGGCCGGGATGATCGCCTTCAGCGGCCCCGCCGACAAGTCCGTCATGCCCCGCCGCGCCGTCTACGCCGGCAGCCTGGCCCACCTCGTCGCCATGTCCCAGACCCTCAGCGCCGAACTGGAGGAAACCGGCGTCCAGGTCCAGGTGCTGTGCCCGGGCGTGGTGGCCACCGAGTTCCACACCCGCCAGGGCCTCGACATGAGCGTCGTGCCCCGCATGAGCGCCGAGGACGTCGTCACCGCCGGTCTGCGCGGCCTCGAACTCGGCGAGGTCGTCTGCGCCCCCGGCGTCGAGGATGCCGGCCTGCTCGACGCCGTCTTCCAGGCCGACCTCGCCGCGTTCGCCGGCCAGAGCCCCGCTCTCGCCTCCCGCTACCGGGCCAGCTGAACCAGACCCTCGCCCGGCCCCGGCCATGCGGGGCCGGGCGACAGGGGAACTGCCGTCTGTCGGCTGCTCGAACACCTCCGCCACGGGCCGGATCACCGGCCCGGCCCGCAGGCCGAGGCCCTGCGGCAGGTCATCATGCAGAACTGCCACCGCGACGCGGCGTGCCACTTGCGCCGGCGTACCGCCGAGGACGAAGGGCTGCCGGCCTCCTCCTTATGAGGCCCTTCTCCTATGCGCCGACTGCGGAGCGATCACCCGAACGAGGCTGATGTGCGCGGAAGTTCGAGCAGTAGCCGTATCCCTCGGTTTGGAGATCTCTTCTGACGACGCGGCCGTCATGCCTGTCCCCGCGGGTACCAGTAACAGCAGGATCTGGAACCGAGCGGTCGTGCACGGTGATGCTGTCGTCATGGCACACGTACTCGTTACCGGTGGGACCGGCTTCCTGGGCTCCCACACGATCGCGCGGCTCTTGGCGTCGGGGCACAAGGTCACGACCACGCTGCGCTCGCTGAAGCGGCAACCCGACGTCGAAAAGATGCTCTCCGTGGCTGAGGCGCCGGGGCGGGAGGGGGTCTCCTACGTCGAGGCGGACCTGGCCTCCGACGCCGGCTGGGACCGGGCCGCAGAGGGGGCTGACTATGTTCTGCACATCGCTTCGCCGTTCCCCGGCTCCCGTCCGAAGGACGAGAACGAACTGATCGCCCCGGCCCGCGACGGTGCGCTGCGGGTGCTGCGGGCCGCGCGGGACGCCGACGTCAGGCGGGTGGTCCTGACGTCCTCGTTCGCCGCGGTCGGCTACGGCCACGGCCCGACGGACCGGGTCTTCTCGGAAGCCGACTGGACGAGCCTGGACGGGCCCGGCGTGACCCCCTACGTCAAGTCGAAGGCTGTCGCCGAGCGCGCGGCGTGGGATTTCATCGCCGCCGAGGGCAACGGCCTGGAACTCACCACGATCAACCCGGTCGGGATCTTCGGTCCGGTACTCGGTCCCGACTACTCCAGCTCGATCCGCATCATCCACGCGATGCTCACCGGCGCCATGCGCGCCGCGCCGCCGATCTGGACCAACACCGTCGACGTCCGGGACGTCGCCGACCTGCACATCAAGGCGATGACCTCGCCGGCTGCCGCCGGGCAGCGGTACCTGGCATTGGCCGGCGAACCGATCTCATTCGAGCAGATCGCGCTCGCTCTTCGCTCCCGGCTGGGCGAAGCGGCCGCGAAAGCCCCCACCCGGTCGGCCCCCGCCTGGCTGCTGCGGCTGCTGTCCACGGTCAGCCCGCAGCTGCGCGAGACGGTGCCGCAGCTGGGCGTGGTCCGCCGGGCCGGCAACGCCAAGGCCCGTGAGCAACTGGGCTGGGCACCGCGCTCGAACGAGGAGAGTGTCGTCGCGAGTGCACGCAGTCTGGTGCGGCTCAGCCTGCTCGCCGACTAACGTCGAAGGATGAACGACATGGCGGACACCCTCGGCCACTTCCTGCGGGCCCGGCGGGAACAGCTCAGCCCCCAGCAGGCCGGCCTGCCCGCCGGAGAGCGCCGCCGTGTCCCGGGACTGCGCCGGGAGGAGGTCGCCCACCTCGCCGGCATCAGCCCCGAGTACTACCTGCGCCTGGAGCAGGGCCGCAACCAGCACCCCTCCGACCAGATCCTCGAAAGCCTGGCCGCGGCGCTGCAACTCGACGACGACGCCGCCGCCTACCTGCACCGCCTCGCCCACCCCACGCCCCCGGCCCGGCGACGCCGTCCCCGCTCCCGGACGGGCCAAGCCGACCTCCAGCCCCTGCTCGACAGCTGGCCTCTCACACCCGCCTACGCCCAGGGGACAGCCGGCCGCGTCGTCGCCGCCAACCGCCTGGCCGTGGCCCTGTGTCCGTTCTTCGCCGTGGGGAGCAACCCTCTGCGAGCCGTGTTCCTCGAGCCCGAGATGCGCAGCCTCTATCCCCAGTGGGACGACGTGACTGCCAAAGCCGTCTCCGGACTTCGCGCGACCCTCGGCATCGACGACGCCGATCCCGAACTCCTGGAGACCATCGGCGAGCTGACGGTCGCCAGCGAACGCTTCCGCACGCTGTGGGCCAGACGAGAAGTGCGCCGCCGCGCCGCCGGCCACACGCGGTTCAACCATCCCTTGGTCGGGCAGCTGGAACTGCGCTATGAGAAGCTCCTCAGGCCAGAGGCACAGCAGCTCCTCGTCGTCTACCACGCCGACCAGGGCTCACCCAGCGCCGAGCGCCTGCAACTGCTCACCAGCCTCTGAACCCGGGCACTGACAGCACGCCTCGCCCGGACCCGGCACCGAAGCCGAGACCGCGGTGGCTTCCCAATGGAGAAGTGAAGCCGTCCGGGGTGGGTCCTTAAACCCCTTTGAGACGGTCGCGATCTCTCCTATGTTGGCCCGCGTGACGATCGAGGTGCCCTACCAGCCGATTCCGGTCGACCAGTCGGACGTTCGCTACGCCCACGGCCCCGACTCGGCTCCACAGCCGGACGTGCCCGTCGGGGAGACGATCGAGTTTGACTGGAACGACAGCGCGACCTACCCGGGCACGTCACGGAAGTTCTGGGTCCATGTGCCCGCGCGGTACGACCCCGCCGAACCGGCGTCGCTGATGGTGTTCCAGGACGGATGGTGGTACCTGGACCCCGGAGGGGAGGTCCGCGGCGCGATAGTCCTGGACAACCTCGTCCACCGCGGGGACATCCCGGTCACCATCGGCGTGTTCGTCGACCCTGGCGTCTTCCCCGACGCTGAGGATCCGAAGAACCGCAACACCGAGTACGACGCATACGACGGTTCGTATGCCGGCTTCCTCCTGAACGAGATCATCCCCGAGGTCAGGAAGCACTACTCGATCGCCGAGGACCCGAATCAGTGGGGCATCTGCGGTGGCAGCAGCGGCGGCAACTGCGCCTTCACCGCGGCGTGGCTACGCCCGGACAGGTTCCGCCGCGTCATCGGGTACCTGTCCAGCTTCGCGCAGATGCCGGACGGCAACCCGTACCCCGAAGTCATTCCCCGCGCTCCCCGCAAGCCGCTGCGGATTTTCCTGCAGGCGGGCCATCGTGACCTGCGCTGGAACGAGCCCGAAGCGAACTGGCTGGCCTCCAACTTGCGGGTCGCCGCAGCGCTCGCAGAAGCCGGCTACGACTTCCGCCTCGTCCTGGGTGATGGCGGCCACAGCCCCAACCATGGTGGCGTCCTGCTACCCGATGCCTTGCGCTGGCTGTGGCGGTCCGATGATCGCCCGAACTAAGGGCTGTCCCGGATCAGAGCCCACAGGACGTTGACCCTGCGGCGGGCAAGGACGATCACGGCCTGGGTATGGCGTTTGCCCTCGCCTCGGTAGCCGTCGCTGCCCCGGTTGACCACGCGGCCCGGTATGTAGAGCACTTCCTGCCCGTGGTTGACGAGCAGGGCGAGTACGAGAGCAGGATCGCCGCCGGCCATGTCATCTTCACCAGGTGCTCGACGAGCAGCGGCGGGGCCCGGCCCCGGCCGCGGGTCTCCCCGTTCTCCTCCATCTCCTTCGCCGGCTGCTTGACGCGGTTGCGCGCGAGCCGGGCGACGCCGTCCTCCATCTGCACGTCGTGGGCGGCGCGGGCGGACACCACGGTGCCGGAGATCCGTCGGTCGATGGTCGACGGCGCGGTGAAGATCCCCTTCTTCCCGCCGGGCTGGGTCCACAGCCACTCGACGAACATCACCAGGGTGCCCGGGGTGACAGCGAGCACGGGCACCCCGGAGGCGGCGCAGAACTTCGTCCAGCTCGCCCAGTCCTGGGCGTAGCTTCTGCGGGTGACCGGTTCGACTGCATTCTGACTGTCTGACATGAGCCGCCCCGTTCAACGGATTTGACCGCTCCCGTGGAACCTGGACATGGGGAGCGTGTCCGGAGTCCACGGGGTCACGGCCGCGGTGCCTTGGCCGCGTCGCTACGGGCCTTGCGGGCGGCGGCCATGCGCTTACGCTTCGCCGGCTCGACGTAGAGGATCTCGACGGCCTCCGCGATGATCTCCGCAAGGTCGGCAATTTCGTCGGCCGCGTACTCGACGTTGTGGTGGACACTGTCGTTGCCGACTACGCGGGCCTCGTGCATCGCATCCACAACGTCCTGTGGCAGGCCCCGGTCGGCCAGTTCCTTGATCTTTCCGTGCAGGTTGTACGCGGTCGCACCCTGGTCCTTGCAGATCTCCTCGACCACCGCCCGGTAGCCGACCCCGGCCAGACGGAAGCCGTGAGCGTTCTCGGCCCTCGACGCCTCGGCGTACAGGGTGCGCACCATCTCCGGGGCGTCAGGGGAAAGTTCGCGTGGCGCCGGCTCCGGCCACAGCTGGCGACGCCATCTCTCCTCGGAAGCATCGGCATCCGCAACCGACCCACCCGGAGTCAGCCCCTCGTACCCAACGAGCTCGACAATCGCCCGGCTACACAGGTCGCAGGTCCAAAGTTCCTCACACACGAAAAGGCCGGTGCTCGTGACGCCCAGATTGCCGGAGACGTGCGGGTGAACCGTGCGTCGGTCCCTCAGTGTCATGGCAACGCCGACCGCACATTCCTGATGCGGGCAGAAGGCACGGCGTTGTCCTAGGGATTGGATTTTCAGCTGTTCCGCGAACACGTTTGAGGAAGCCATGCGCCACATCCTCCCGCCTCGCTCACGGCGATGACCAGCCGATTCCGCAACGGGCGCTGCTCGCGCAGCCGGACAACACTCACGGCCCAGTCCTCGAAGGGGCGAGGAGAGCCGCGCCCCGAGACTCATCAACTGTCGGATCGGTGAAGCCGTCGAGGACAAGGGCGCGCGGGGCGCCGTACCTGTCGGCGAGGAGGTCGGTCAGCTTCCCGCGGGTCCGGGTAGCTGGGCAGGTAGATGCAGCCGTCGCCCGGGCCGAGTTGGGCCAGCAGATCGTTGACGGTCGCTTGCGTGAGATCCATGGCGGACAGCGAAGCGCACCGCACTGACGAGAGGCACCGTTCCACTTCGTCATTTTCGGAGTGCGAAGGACGCCCGTTCCTGCCACTTCGTGCCGTCGTGAACGATCAGTTCGACCGACGAGACATGAGCAGTGATGGGGAGATTGCCCAGGACGTCGGCTTCGACCTCCTCCAGAACGGCGGGCCCTTTACCCTGGGCAATGGTGAGATGCGGGATCACTTCGGCGAACTGGCCACCATACGGCGGATTCTCTGGCCACCGATCAGCGATCGCTTGGGTGAGCTGCCGCAACTGCGTGTCCGGTTCCGGGACGAGATACAGGACCTCGGGGAGATGTCCGCACCTCTCGAATCGCAGGTCGAAGGCCCGGTGGCTGTTCAGGGTGTCGGCGATGGCCGAGTAGACGAGAGCGTCTATGCGGCTCTCTTCGAGGAACGGGAAGAGCACGGTCACATGTGCTGGAACACCGGCTTGCGCTGAGGGATCAAGCCGTTCACGCCATCCACGGACCGCACATTCCACCTCCGGGCTCTTCACTATGAGTCCCGTTTGGCCTGCCTGAAAAGTACCGGAGCTGTCATCTGCCACGACACGGCATCCTGCCACCCAGCGACACGCCACCCGTCCGATTATTGAGCCGTTCGGATCTCGGGAGTCCTGACCGTCGCGGCTCACCAGGGGCTGCCCACCTGACGGGTCGGCGAGCCTGCTCGCCCCGGGCGACGGCCGGGTTCGTGGCCGACCGCGGTCTACCGTCCGTGCAGCCCGGCACTGATCGCCCTACCGGTCAACTGGGCGATGTCGGCGAGCCGTTCCAGGCGGTGCGAGGGATCGACGATGACGGACAGTGATGCCACCGGGGCTCCGTCGTCGTACAACGGCACCGCCACGCAGCACACGCCCGCCGCCACTTCCTCCCGGTCGAAGGCGACACCACGTTCCCGGATGGCGGCCGCCTCCCGCGGCCAGGACGCGGGGAGCGCGTCCGGCGGCAGGGCCGGACGCATCCCCGCCACCAGCACCTTGCCCGCCGCCGTGAACCAGGGCCAGGTCAGGCTGTTCTGCGGTGGAGTGAGGGCCCCGGCCTGGCCCGGCACGGAGGCGACCACCAAGGTCTGTCCGTCCCGCAGCACATTGATCCCCACTGTCGCGCCCGTGGCACCCACCAGTCGACGGACCGGTTCCCGCGCGGCGGACCACAGCCTGCGATGCGGCTGCCATCCCTGCCCGAGCTGGAACGTCCGCGGCCCCATGTGGTAACCGGCACTGCACCGCTCCACCGCCCCGAGCTCGACCAGTTGCTCCAGCAGCCGGTACGCGGTTGTCTTGGGCAGCCCGCTCTCCGAGGCCAGCGTGGTGAGCCCCGCCTCGCCGGCCCGCTTCACCGCCCCCAAGAGCCTGAAAGCGCCATCGAGCACACCCCGCCGGCCGACATCCGGCGAGGACACCGCACGGGAGTCGGGCCAGGAAAGCCAATTCGGCCGGCCCGCCGACAACGCCCCGCTCTTCGGTGCTGTCGCTCCACGTCCCTCGTTCAACTCCGCTCCCCCTAATACGTACTGATATGCGATCAACAAGCGGACGGCTCCCGTCACCGTGTCCACAGCGGGGTCCGCGCCCGCTCGTGTCCCACCGCCGTCGCCGCCCGGCCGGGAGACCGCCCCGTCGTTAGCCGGACGCCGAATCCGACTCCCCGTCCGTCCCACCCGCCTCGGTCCCCACGGTGTGACTGGTGGCCTTGAGGGCGGGTGCCGGGCGCGAGCGGGGCAGGCCGACGACGATGCGGCCCGTGCAGGTGGGGCGCAGGGTCGGGGTGTGCAGCACCGCATCGTTGTCGACGGTGGCGGGCAGGCGGATGTCCAGGACGTGCCAGGCCCACTGCCTCCCCGTAGCGGGGGCCGCGCAGAGCGGAAGCTTGAAGCGCAGCCGCGCGGTGGCCTCGTCGATCCGGACCAGGGTGACCTGCTGACGGTCCATCGCCGCCTCGTCGGCGCCCGCCAACTGTGGTGGCCCACCCTCACCGCCTTCCAGGAGGGCTGCGCGAAGGATCCCGACGCCTTCAGGCCGGTCGGGAGTAGCGCGGGCACCCCAACAGGTCCCGGATCAACGGCGCCCGAACCCATGACGTCGTGGGCAACCACGCTCGACAGCCTTGACCATCAGGAACTGCGTGCGGTGCGTATCCCGCCTGGCGTCGGCGATGACTACTTCACGAGCCAGGTCTGCGCGTCGTTGTTCGGGTCGCAGTTCCACTGCATGAGTTGGCTGCCGGGACCGCTGACCGTGTCGAGGCACATAGTGGTTCCCTCGTGCGTGAACTGTTGATAGACAACCGCGTTGACGACGCGGAAACTCTGCACCCATCGCTCGGAAGCCGTCCCGTTGCAGGTGTACACGTCGACGGTCTCTCCGGGGTCGGCAGTGCCGTTGTTGACTTCCATGCAGTAGCCGCCGGCCTGGTTGACGATGTAGTAGGTGTTCGCCGTGGACGCCGCCACGAACGCCCACTTCTGGGTGCTGGAGCCGTTGCAGTCGGCCAGCCGGAGTCTTACGTTGAGGGCCCCTCCTGGCGCTTCAATGCACTGGTTGTAGGCGAGATTCACGATCTCGTGGTAGCTGGTCGCGGCTGCGGGAGCCGCGACACGGGCGGAGGCCTCCACTGTGGACCCCGAGGCCGGGACGGTGGCACTGGCCCCCGTCGCGGCGGCAACTGTGCCAGCGCCGATCAAGAAAGCCCCCGTCATGACAGCCATTCCGCTTCGCATCTTCCCTGCAATCATTTCTGGTTCCTTTCGGTGGGAAGGAAACCCCGCTTCGAGTTGATCGCCCGCATTCCGATGGAATCGGGTCGATACTTCTCCACCGGTCCGGGATGGAACTGTGCGGGCGCCCCGGCTTGGCAGCCGAGCGAGATGATTCCTCCGGAGCACTTGCTGTCTCGCACCAAGGTGGCAGGCCGGTCAGGGACAAACATTGGACAATCGTTGAATCGGCCATCCGGAGCGGGTAAGAACAGGTGTGCGGTGTCCAGCCTCGGGGAGTGCGGTCAGGATGACGGTGGAATTCGGTGTGCTGGGCAGCGTCGAGGCTTTCGTCGACGGCCGACCCGTGGTGTTGGGCCATACCCGCCAGCGGGGTGTGCTGGCGGTGCTGCTGGTGGACGTCGACCATCCGGTGACGACCGATCAGCTGATCGACCAGGTCTGGGGGGACCATCCTCCCCGTCAGGCCCGTACCACCTTGCACAGCTACCTCTCGCGGCTGAGACAGGCCCTGGCCGCCACCGGCGAGGCGGTCATCGCGCGGCAGCGGGGCGGCTACGTCCTGACCACCGCCGGCACCGTGACTGTGGACATGCACTCCTTCCGCCGCCTGGTCGCACAGGCCCGCGCCACCGACGACGACACCCGCGCCGCGGCCCTGTTCGAACAGGCCTTGCGACTGTGGCGCGCGGAGCCCTTCGCCACCCTGGACACTCCCTGGATCAACGCCCTGCGCGACACACTGGTCCAGGAACAGATCGCGGCCCAACTGGATCTGAACGACCTGCGATTACGCCTGGGACAGCACGCCGCGCTGCTGCCCGAGCTGTCGGCCCGCGCCACGGCGCACCCGCTGGACGAACGTCTGGCCGGCCAGCTGATGCTCGCACTGCACCGCAGCGGCCGTTCCGCCGAAGCCCTCGAGCACTACCACCGCATCCGCGGCCAGCTGGCCCGGGAACTGGGCACCGGCCCCGGGCCGGCGCTGCGGGACATCCAGACCGCCGTCCTGCGGCAGGACACCGCCCTCGCCCCGCTGCCCGGAACACAGGCGATGCAGCGCACGGTCCCCGCTCAACTGCCGCTGTCCGTCGCGGCCTTCACCGGCCGCGACAGTGAACTCGCCCAGCTCGACGACCTCCTGTGCGCCGAGGCCGGTCCGGTGCCGCCTGCCGCGGTGGTCATATCGGCTGTGTCGGGCACCGCCGGGGTGGGCAAGACCGCACTGGCCGTGCACTGGGCTCACCGGGTACGGGAAGCCTTCCCCGACGGGCAGTTGTATGTGAACCTGCGCGGATTCGACGCCGGCGGTTTGGTGCTGGGCCCGGCCGAGGCGGTACGGGGCTTCCTGGACGCCTTCGGAGTGCCTCCGGCCCGCATCCCGAACGCCCTGGAAGCGCAGGTGGGCCTGTACCGGAGTCTGCTGGCCGGCCGACGGGTGCTGGTGGTGCTGGACAACGCGCGCGACGCCGAACAGGTCCGCCCGCTGCTGCCCGGCGCCCCCGGCTGTCTGGCACTGGTCACCAGCCGCAACCGTCTTACCGGCCTGGCCGCGACCGAGGGCGCCCACCTGCTGTCCGTGGACCTGCTCACCCCCGGCCAGGCCCGGGACCTGCTGACCGGCCGTCTCGGCCCCCACCGCACGGCCGCCGAACCCGCCGCCGCAAACGAGATCGTCACCCGGTGCGCCGGACTGCCGCTGGCGCTGGCGATCGTGGCAGCGCGCGCCGCCGCCCAGCCCCGCATCCCGCTCACCACCCTCGCGCAAGAACTGCGCGAAGCTGACAGCTGCCTAGACGCCCTGGACGGCGGGGACCCGGCCACCCAGGTACGATCCGTGTTCTCCTGGTCCTACCAAGCACTGAACACCGACGCCGCCCGGCTCTTCCGGCTCCTCGGCCTCCACCCCGGACCCGACACCGCCCTGCCTGCAGTCGCCGCCCTGGCCGGTGTGCCGCAGGTCCGCGCCCGCGCTCTGGTGACCGAGCTGACCCGCGGCAACCTGCTCACCGAGCACACCCCGGGCCGGTACATCTTCCACGACCTGCTCCGTGCCTACGCCACCGAACTGGTCACCACGCACGACAGCGACACAACCCGGCGATCGGCGGCACACCGGATGCTCGACCACTACCTGCACACCGCCCACACTGCCGACTCGCTGCTGACCTGCACACGAGACCCCATCGCTCTTGCCCCGGCCCGGCCCGGCGCCTTCCCCGAGGAACCCACCGACCACCACCAGGCACTCACCTGGCTCACCGCCGAGCACCCCGTACTCCTGTCCGCCCTCAAGCAGACCCCCACCGGCTTCGACACCCACGTCTGGCAACTCGCCGCAACCCTCACCACCTTCCTCGACCGCCAAGGAAACTGGCCCGCGCTGGCCGCGGCCCAGACCGCCGCCCTGGACGCCGCACAACGCCAGAACGACCGCATCGGACAGGCCCACGCCCACCGCGGACTCGGATTCATCCAGTCCCGGCTCGACCACCCCGACGACGCCCACACCCACTACGCGATCGCGCTGGACCTGTTCAGCCAACTCGGCGACCACGCCGGCCAGGCCCGCATCCACCAGGAACTCAGCCGGATCTCCCTGAACCAGGGCCACTACCATCAGGCACTCGGCCACGCCCACCAGGCCCTCACGCACTACCGGACCGCCGACAACCCGGGCGGACAGGCCATAGCCCTCAACCACATCGGCCGCTATCACGCCAGACTCGGCAACCACTGGCAGGCCCTCACTCATTGCCGACAGGCCCTTGCCCTGGCCGAAGAGACCCAAGACCTCGATGGCCAGGCCTACGCCTGGGACAGCCTCGGCTACATCCACCACCACCTCGGCCAGTACGGACAAGCCCTCGACTGCTACCGCCAAGCCATACACCTGTTCCGCGAAACCGGCGACCGCTACCACGAAGCCACCAGCCTCGCCGACTGCGGCGACACCCAACACACCGCCGCCAACCCCACCGCCGCCCACAAAGCCTGGAACCAAGCCCTGAGCATCTTCAACGAACTCGGCCACCCCAAGGCGGCCCCGCTGCGCGCCAAACTCCTCCACAACCTCGACCGGTACCCGGTCGGCGTTCCCCTCGCACCGCCCGTATAGAACGGCAGCCATTCGTACGCCTCGGGGTGACGCCGGTGCGAGGTGTGGCGAGTGTGTCACTGAGCGTCTTCAGCTGGGGTGCCGACGACGGCTACCGCCTGGTCACGACGCTGCTGGACGCGCGACTGGTATCCGGCCCGGCCGCCGGCACGGATGGCGTCCCGCCGAGCGGTGTAGCCGATCAAGCTGACGGAATCTCCAGGTTGCGGCCCGAATCGTCCTCGCCGGAGGTCCTGTTGAAGCTCGCCGGTCCGGGACCGGCGGTGATCGCGCGACGGCCGGCAGCGGCACGTACCGGACGGCTCCACAGCGGAAGCGGCGGACCGTGATCGGCTACACCACGACCGGGGACACGACCCCAGCAGCACGACCAGACCGCACTGAAGACCGAGGGCATCTGCGACCTTTTCGAACGGCTCCCCCAGGTCAAGGCACCCACACATGCGGCAGGAGAGCCCTCTTTCGCCTGTCGGCACACCTCGCACTCCTGGCAGTTCGTGGTGACGCGCAGCTTGCCCGACCCTCACACCGGGCACGGAGACCGGGAGGCGACGACCTGGCTCATAACACCGTTGCGGTGCTCCGGAGCGATCCGTCCGCCGATCTGCCGTACCGCACCCACCTTGCGCCGCCGCCCAGCTGCGATACGGAACCTCTCCCCCCTGCCGTTCTGCCCGTACGCATCACGCCCGGGTGTGGGGGTCGTCTCCAGATGGCTCCGGAGGCCGAGCTGGCAACCGCGAGTCAGGTGAGGGTGTTGTCGACGGCTTCAAAGAGTTGCCAGAAGCGGCTGAGAGTCGTTCCGGGGAGTCCCGGCAGCAACGTGTCCGCTTGCGCAGGAGGGAATCGGCCGGACGGCCATGCTCGGTGAAGGGCGCACCAGTTGCTCTGTCGACGCGCGCGATGATGCGGTCGTCGCAGGCGCTTCGGGGGCAGCAGGCCGCTGGTTCCTGGTCAGTATCCCAGGGCGATGGTGTGGCCAGAGGTGGCCGGGTCGGTCAGCGTGGCGAGGATGGCGTGGGCGAGGTCGGCCCGGGCGAGGGTGATGCCCCCGCGCACGTTGCGATCGATGGCGGTGCGGTAGGGGCGGGCTTTGCCGTCGGTGAGGCGCGGCGGTCGCATGATCGTCCAGTCCAGGCCGCTGGACTGGACGGCTTGGTCGGTACGGGCGAAGTCGGCGAAACCGTCCCGCAGGTACCGCCGCAGCATGGGCTTGACCACGGTCCGGGTGAACGGCCCGTCACCGTCGTCGACGATGTGGCCGCTCGCCGTGACGACGATCAGGCGGCGGGTGCCGGTGGCCCGCATCGCGGTGATGATTGCGCGAGCGCCGTCGCTGCACACCGAGGTATCGCCCTTGGCTCGGGGGCCCAGGGTCGATACGACGGCGTCCTGTCCGGCCACCGCCTCCGCAATCGCCTCGGGATCCATGACGTCGGCGGTCACGACGTCGAGCCGCGGTTGGCCGACCTGCCGCAGTCGGGCCGCGTTCCGCACGACCGCGGTGACGTGATGACCAGTGTCCAGCGCTTGCCGCACGAGGTGCTTCCCTGTGCCACCAGTGGCGCCGACAACGGTGATACGCATGCTGACCCTCCAGTCCAAACGAGGTTAGTGAACACTAGCCCACAGAGTGCGCTAGTGTTCACTAACCTGTCAAACGGCGAAGGGAGGAAGGCCATGAGCACACGGGAGCGGATCCTCGACGCGGCTGCGGAAATCCTGCGGACCCGCGGCGTCGTGCACGCCACGACCAAGGAGATTGCGCAGGCAACAGGCGTGTCGGAGCCCACCCTGTACAAGTACTTCGGGGACAAGGAGCGGCTGCTGCTCGCCGTCCTCGAGGAACGAGTGCCCGGCCTGTCCCGCGTCTCGGTCCGCCCGGGCGAGGGCGACATCGAGGAGAACCTCGCCGAACTTGCCCACGCGGTTCTGGACTTCTACCAGCGGTCGATCCCGATGCTGGGCGCGCTCCTGGCGGACCCGGAGCGTATGGCGGCCCACCGGGTGGCTATGAGTCGGCACGGCGGCGGCCCCGAGAAAGCGGTCTCCGGCTTCGCCGCCTACCTGCGGGCCGAGCAAGACCTCGGGCGCATCGCCGGGGGCGCAGACCCGGATTCGTCCGCGGCCCTGCTGATCGGCGCGTGCTTCCAGGAGGCGTTCCTGCGCTACTACGCCCAGGGCACGGACGCTGACGCCGCCCCACGCTCCCACGCCGAGGCCCTCGCCCGGGCGGTTGTCAGACCGCTGCTGTAACCCGAGACACCGTCACCGAGGGTTCGCGACCGGGTCTCCGAGCATGCAGTCACGGTCCGCAAGGCACTGGTCGACCGGGGATTCAAGACGGCCGTGGTCGACCACGGCGCCTCACTCGGGATCGATGTGATCGTCGAGCGGAACCCGCGGGATGCCGGCTTCGTGCCGCAGCCGAAGCGGTGGAGCGTGGAGCAGACCTACGGGATCTTGATACTGCACCGGCGGCTCGTGCGCGACTACGAGCACCGGCCCGCCTCCGCGGCCTCGCGCGTGTACTGGGCAAGGACCCGCGTCATGGCCCGACGTGGGGAGGCCGCCATGGCGGGGGCCGTGCTGGCGGCCGGCCGCGGGGGCCGGGGCTGTGTCGCTGCTGTGGGCGTCGGCGGAGCCGGCGTAGTGGTTCAGCTGCGGGTCAGGTCCTGGAGGCCGACCACGCGTAGCAGTTCCAGCCGCTCGTGGGACTCGCTGCCCGGGCGGGCGGTGTAGACGATCAGCCGCTGGTCGTGCTCCGGGCTGAGCAGTACCTCGCAGTCCAACTCCAGCAGGCCGACGACCGGATGCAGGAAGCGCTTGACGTCGGTACGGCGCACGGCGACATCGTGGGTGGCCCACAGCGCCGCGAACTCCTCGCTGCGGGCGCGGAGCCGGCGTACGAGCCCCGCCAGCCGCGCGTCGTCCGGGCGGCGGGCGAGTGTGGCGCGCAGATCCGCCACCGCCGCGCGGGCGGCGCGGTCACGGTCCTCGGCCGGGAAGAGTTCCCGCGCGGACGGGTCCGTGAAGTAGCGCCAGGCGACGTTGCGCTCCGCCTCGGGGCGGGCGGACGCGTCACCGTGGAGCGCCTTGGCCATCGCGTTCTGCGCGAGGATGTCGCCGCGGTCGCTCACCAACTGGGCGGGAGTGTCGGTCAGCCGGTCGAGGACGAGGAGCAGGCCGGGGCGGACATGCTCGGTGGCCGGCCTGCCCCGTGGGGGTTCCTCGCCGGCCAGATGGAAGAGGTGGTCGCGTTCGTCGCCGGACAGCCGCAGCGCGCGGGCGACGGCGGCGAGCATCTGGCGGGACGGGCGCGAGCCCCTGGCCTGCTCCAGCCGTGTGTAGTGGTCGCTGGACATGCCCGCCAGTTGTGCCACCTCTTCGCGGCGCAGTCCAGGGGTGCGGCGCCGCGCGCCCTGCGACAGCCCCACGTCGGCGGGGGCGAGGCGGGTACGGCAGTGGCGCAGGAAGTCGCCCAGTTCGGTTCTGTCCACTCGTCAACCATGCCCGGAACGGCCGGGCGCAGCCAGGGACCGCCCGTCCCCGGATAAGGGCGTCTCTTCCGCCGACTCCCGCACCGTCACAGGCTGGAGGCCGGCTCGGCGCACCGGCGGTGTCCTCCCGCAGGTTGCGACGAGACGAGCACCGGACACTTTTGCGAGGAAAGGCAAGGTTCGCATGCAGTACCGCACGCTCGGCCGCACCGGCATCAAGGTCAGCCCTTATGCGCTCGGCGCTTTGATGTTCGCCACGTCGGTCGGCAACCCCGACCCCGACGACTCGGCCCGCATCATCCACAAGGCGCTGGACGCGGGAATCAATCTCATCGACACCGCCGATGCCTACCGCGACTCCGAGGAAGTCGTCGGCAGGGCACTCAAGGGGCGCCGGGACAGTGTCGTCCTGGCGACCAAGGTGAGCATGCCGATGGGCGACGACCCCAATCAGCAGGGCGCCTCGCGGCGCTGGATCGTGACCGCGGTCGAGAACTCGCTGCGCCGCCTGGGGACCGACCACATCGACCTCTACCAGATCCACCGGCCTGATCCCACCACTGACATCGAGGAAACACTGTCCGCACTCTCCGACCTGATCCACAGCGGGAAGGTCCGGGCGATCGGGACGTCCACGATGCCGGCGTCCGACATCGTCGAAGCCCAATGGGCCGCCGAGCGGCGCGGGCTGGAACGCTTCCACACCGAGCAGCCGCCGTACTCGCTGCTCAACCGCGGCATCGAACGCGAGGTGCTGCCGACGGCGCAGCGCTACGGGATGGGCACGCTGGTGTGGGGTCCCCTCGGGCAGGGACTGCTCACTGGACGCGTCCGCAAGGGCGGGCAGAACGAACTCCGCCGCGCCGGCTTCTTCCAGCACCTCAACGACGAACGCCGCCTCGACACCGTCGAGCAGTTCATCTCACTAGCCGAGGAAGCGGGACTGCCACTGACCCACCTCGCCATGGCGTTCACGATCGCCCATCCCGGCGTGACCAGCGCGATCATCGGGCCGCGCACGATGAGCCACCTCGAAGACCTCCTCTCCGGCGCCGACGTCGCACTCACCGACGACATCCTGGACCGGATCGACGAGATCGTCCCGCCCGGCAGCGACGTCGGCACGCTCGACCAGGCCTACCTGCCGCCCGCTCTCCAGCAGACCCGCCTCCGCCGACGCCCCGCCGGCGAACGCACCGCCGCCTGACCGTCCCACCACCGACAGCAGGGCCGCCGACGCCTTCGGGAGCCGCTGCTCCGCCGTGCCGAGCAGGGCCCCCCGGACCGATCGGCGGCTCCCGAGAAAGGCAGAACCATGCGCGAACTCGAACTCGAGTGCTCGATCAACGGTCGGGACTATGCGCCTGAGCACCTCGCAAGGGTGCGGTACGACCGCCATCTGCACGTCCTTCACGAGATGAAGCGCCTCGGCGCGGCTATTGAGCATGCAGGCCGGCCTCTCTCTCACGACGACATCAACCGCCTGAGCGCCGAGGACGCACGCGAGACGAGCATCGCAATGCGACAGTCCTACGACGTGGGCCGCATAAGGGACCTGTACAAGGAGCAGTTGCGTGCCTCCGACCAGCTGTGGAAGGACGCGAACGACGCACCTGAGGGAGCTCCGTTGCTGTCCGCCTTCGCCGATCTCACAGTGACCGGAATCGCCTTGGACGAGTTTCGCGACCACGCAACGGGCGGCGACGCCTTCCACCGGAACTAGTGCCGCGGCAGGCAACGTTCGCCCCGTCGCGACGCCCGGCACGCTCCCCCACTCTCGACTTCGCTCGAGCGGGAGGGGCCCCCACCGCCG
>NZ_JBEOWF010000056.1:0-75936 GCF_040295925.1 Streptomyces sp. NPDC002588 | reverse complement strand
AGTTCTCAAGGAACGAAAGCTTCCTTTGTACTCACCCGAGAGACTCTCTCAGGCTTTCCTCCGGGCTTCCCTTCGGTCTTGCGTTTCCGACTCTACCAGACCGTTTCCCGGTCCGATTTCCTCGGTGCTTTCCAGGCCCCCGCTTTTGTTTCGCGGTTTCCTTTCCGGCGGTTCCGACTCTACCAGAACCTTTCGGCGTCTGATTCCCCGTCAGAGGGGGTTGCCTTCCCGGCTGCGGGCCGTTCCGACGAGTGAGACTTTAGCGGATTCCTGGCGCCCGAAGCCAATCGGGGCCTGCGTCCTTTCGAACGCGGATTCCTCATTTCGCGAATACGCACGCCAATGACACGACGGCAGACGAAACGACTGCTCGCCGAGGAGTGGTTGGTACCTGCGGAATGGCTGTCCGGGGACCGACCGGAGTCGGCGCTCACATCGGACAACCCGGAGAACAATACTTATCCGCCCGGGGCGTGTCAACCTACGTCCCTGACGCCCCTCCGGGGAGTAGCCTGGCAGACATGACTACGCGTACGTGCACCCACCTGTGGCGGGCCGCCTGACGGCGGCCCGTGCTCACGTACGCACCCAACGGCCGCCGACTCGGCGGCCGTTCTCGTATCTCCCTCCGGACTCCGGATCCAGGAGGTCGGGCCGCCGGGACGGTGGCCTCGACCAGGAGACGGAGACAGAAGAGATGACGCGGGTTTTCAGCGGGGTCAAGCCGACCGGACACCTGACGCTGGGGAACTACCTGGGCGCCATGCGGCAGTGGGCCGCCGTGGACCAGCACCGGGCCGACGCGCTGTTCTGCGTGGTCGATCTGCACGCACTGACCGTGGACCACGATCCGGCGCGGGTGCGCCGGCTCAGTCGGCAGGCCGCCACGCTGTTGCTGGCGGCGGGGCTCGATCCTCGGCTGTGCACCCTGTTCGTCCAGAGCCATGTCGATGAGCACGCGCGGTTGTCGTACGTGCTGGAGTGCGTGGCCACCGACGGGGAGATGCGGCGGATGATCCAGTACAAGGAGAAGGCGGCGCGGGAGCGGGAGCGCGGTGGGAGTGTCCGGCTGTCGCTGCTGACGTATCCGGTGCTGATGGCGGCGGACATCCTGGCCTACCGGGCCGACGAGGTGCCGGTGGGGGACGACCAGGTGCAGCACGTCGAGCTGACCCGGGATCTGGCTGTGCGGTTCAACCAGCGGTACGGGCACACGTTCGTGGTGCCGAAGGCCACGCGTCCGGCGGTGGCGGCCCGGGTGATGAATCTGCAGGAGCCGGGTTCGAAGATGGGGAAGAGCGACGACACCGGGCCGGGCATCGTCTATCTGCTGGACGAGCCCGATGTGGTGCGCAGGAAGGTCATGCGGGCCGTCACGGACAGCGGACGGGAGGTCGTGTACGACCGGGAGGGGCGGCCCGGGCTCGCGAATCTGCTGGAGATCCTCGCCGCGTGCACGGACGGGAACCCGGCGGAACTGGCGGCCGGTTACTCGTCGTACGGCGCTTTGAAGAAGGACACGGCGGAAGCCGTGGTCGAGGTTCTGAGGCCGGTGCGGGCCAGGCATCAGGAGTTGTGTGCGGATCCCGCGTATGTGGAGGGGGTGTTGCGGGACGGGGCGAACAAGGCTCGGGAGATGGCGCGCCCCGTCGTGGACACCGCTTATCGCGCGATCGGGTTGCTGCCGCCGGTGGCGGAGCCCGCGGATGCGGAGCCGGTCCGGGTGCTGAACGCGGCGCGGTAGGCGCGTGGGCTGGTGGCGAGGCGCGATGCGAAGTGCTGTCGCATCGTGACCTCGCTGCCGAAGCCGGCGCGGCGGGCGACCTCGGGAATGGGGAGGTCGGTGCGTTCGAGGAGCTTCTGTGCCGCGGCGATGCGCTGGTCGAGGAGCCAGCTCAGGGGGTGATGCCGGTGGCGGCTGTGAAGTGGCGGGCGAAGCTGCGGGGCGACATACCCGCGTGAGCCGCCAGGTCGGCGACGGTGAGTGGTTCGTGGAGGTGGCGCAGGGCGTGTTCGCGGACGGCGGCGAGCGTGTCGGCGTCGCGGTCGGCGGGCGCGGTGGGGTGCTCGATGAACTGTGCCTGGGTGCCGGTGCGGAAGGGGGCCGTGACCATGGAGCGGGCGATGGTGGCGGCTGCTTCGGCGCCGTGGGAGCGGCGGACCAGGTGGAGGCAGAGGTCGATGCCGGCCGCCGTGCCCGCGGCGGTCCAGATGTTGTCGTCCTCGATGAAGAGGGCGTCCGGGACGACGGTGACGTGGGGGTGGTGGGTGCGCAGGAGGTGGACGAGGTTCCAGTGGGTGATGGCTCGGCGGCCGTCGAGGAGGCCGGCCTGCGCGAGGGTGAAGGCTCCGCCGCAGAGGGCGGCGAGGGTGGTGCCGCGGGTGTGGGCGCGGCGGAGCGCGTCGAGGACGGGGGTGGGGGCGGGGGCGGGGGTGAGGTGGTCGTCGAGGCCGGGGACGAGGACGAGGTCGGCTCGGTCCAGCCAGGCGAGGGTGCGGTCGGGGTGGAGGTCGAAGCCGCCGCGCATGGGGATGGGGGTGTCGGTGTCGCAGGCGACTCGGCGCAGGTCGAAGTGGGGTGCGCCGCGGTCGGTGCGGTCGGTGCCCCAGACCTCGGTGATGACGGAGACGTCGAAGGCGCGGATGCCGGGGAAGGCGACGAGGGCGACGCGGTACGCAGGGTCCACGTCTGGCAGTAAACCATCGATCGCTGACTTTTGTACCTCTGGGGCGTGGGTGGTCCCGGCGGCAGGATCGAGGGCATGGACATCGCAGAGAACGCAGCGCTGGTGGTCGTGGACGTGCAGAAGGGCTTCGACGAGCCCGGCTACTGGGGTTTCAGGAACAACCCCGGTGCGGATGACAACATCGCCTCGCTCATCGACGTGTGGCAGGCGACGGGGCGGCCGGTCGTGTTCGTGCGGCACGACTCGTCGGGACCGCGGTCGCCGCTGCGGCCGGGGTATGTGGGGAACGACTTCAAGGAGTACGTCGAGAGGAGGAGGGGGAAGGGGGCCGGGGCCGAGTTGTTCGTCACGAAGACCGTGAACTCGGCCTTCCTCGGAACGCCGGATCTGGGGGCCTGGCTGACGGCTCAGGGGATCTCACAGATCGTGGTGGCCGGGATCCAGACGAACATGTGCGCGGAGACGACGGCGCGGATGGGCGGGAACCTCGGGTACGACGTGTTGTTCGCGTACGACGCGACGTACACGTTCGATCTGGAGGGGCCGTTCGGCTGGCGGCGCAGTGCCGAGGAGCTCGCGCAGGCGTCGGCCGTGTCGCTGCACGGGGGCGGGTTCGCCCGGGCGGTGACCACGAAGGAGATCGTGGGGGCGGCCGGCGCCTGACCGCCCCTCGCTGCTCCCGTGCCGGTGGTCAGTCCTTCTTGCCGGAGGCCAGCTCGCGGCTGCGGTCGCGGGCGGCCTCCAGGGCGGCGATGAGGGCGGCTCGTACGCCGTGGTTCTCGAGTTCGCGGATGGCGTTGATGGTGGTGCCGGCGGGGGACGTGACGTTCTCGCGGAGCTTGACGGGGTGTTCGCCGCTGTCGCGGAGCATCGTCGCGGCTCCGATCGCGGACTGCACGATGAGGTCGTGGGCCTTGTCGCGGGGCAGACCGAGCAGGATGCCGGCGTCGGTCATGGCTTCGACCAGGTAGAAGAAGTAGGCCGGGCCGGAGCCGGAGAGTGCGGTACAGGCGTCCTGCTGGGACTCGGGGACGCGCAGGGTCTTGCCGACGGCGCCGAAGATCTCCTCGGCGTGGGCGAGATGGTCGGCGGTGGCGTGGGTGCCGGCGGAGATGACGGACATGGCCTCGTCGACCAGGGCGGGCGTGTTCGTCATGACGCGGACGACCGGGGTGCCGGGGGCGAGGCGCTCCTCGAAGAAGGAGGTGGGGATGCCGGCGGCTCCGCTGATGACCAGGCGGTCGGCGGGGACCTGCCCGGCGAGTTCGTCGAGGAGGGCGCCCATGTCCTGCGGTTTGACCGTGAGGATGAGGGTGTCGGCGGTCTTGGCGGCCTCGGCGTTGGCGACCGGGACGACTCCGTAGCGGGTGCGGAGTTCTTCGGCGCGTTCGGGGCGGCGGGCGGTGACGAGGAGGTCGGCCGGGGGCCAGCCGCCTCGGATCATTCCGCTGAGCAGGGCTTCGCCGATTTTGCCGGTGCCGAGGACTGCGACTTTCTGGGTCATGGTGCGGGGCCCTCCGGGGGGTTCGTCGTCCGGGTTCATCCTCGCACCCGTGCGGAGCCGTGGGGGTGGGTGTCCGGTGGGCGGACGTCGGGTCGGTCAGGTCGTCCGGCGTCGCAGTGTCGCCGCGCCCAGTCCGAGGACCAGCAGGGCGCAGCCGCCGACGATCAGCGCGTCCCGCACGAAGGTGGCGGTCATGTCGGTGTGCCTGAGGACCTCGTTCATGCCGTCGACGGCGTAGGACATGGGCAGGACGTCGGAGACGGCCTCCAGGGCGGGGTGCATGGTGTTCCTGGGGGCGAAGAGGCCGCAGAGGAGGAGCTGGGGGAAGATCACGGCCGGCATGAACTGGACGGCCTGGAACTCGGTGGCGGCGAAGGCCGAGACGAAGAGGCCGAGGGCGGTGCCGAGGAGGGCGTCCAGGAGGGCGACCAGGAGCAGCAGCCAGGGTGAGCCGGTGACGTCCAGGTCCAGGAACCAGACCGCCAGTGCGGTGGCCAGGGCCGACTGGATGATCGCGAGGATGCCGAAGGCGAGGGCGTAGCCGGCGATGAGGTCGCCCTTGCCGAGGGGCATGGCGAGGAGTCGTTCGAGGGTGCCGGAGGTGCGTTCGCGCAGGGTGGCGATGGAGGTCACCAGGAACATGGTGATGAGGGGGAAGATCCCGAGGAGGGAGGCGCCGATGCTGTCGAAGGTGCGCGGGTCGCCGTCGAAGACGTAGCGCAGCAGGAACAGCATCAGGCAGGGGATGAGGAGGAGCAGTGCGATCGTCCGGGGGTCGTGGCGGAGCTGGCGCAGGACGCGGGCGGCGGTTGCGGTGGTGCGGGAGAGGTTGAGGGGGGTGGCGGGGGCCGGGGGCTGTGCCGTGGTCGTGGTCATCGGGTTGTCTCCTTTTCGCTTGCCGCGTCCACCAGGGTGAGGAAGGCCGCTTCGACGGTGTCCGCGCCGGTGCGGGTGCGCAGGGCCTCGGGGGTGCCGTCGGCGAGGATCTCGCCGCCGCGCATGAGCAGCAGGCGGTGGCAGCGCTCGGCCTCGTCCATGACGTGGGAGGAGATGAGGAGGGTGGCGTCCCGGGTGGTGGCGATGTGGTGGAAGAGGTTCCACAGGTCGCGGCGCAGGACGGGGTCGAGGCCGACGGTCGGCTCGTCGAGGACGAGGAGTTCCGGGGTGCCGAGGAGGGCGACCGCGAGGGAGACGCGGCTGCGCTGGCCGCCGGACAGGTTGCCGGCGAGTGCGTCGGCGTGGGTGATGAGGTCGACGTCGGCGATGGCCCGGGTGACGTGTTCGTGGCGGCGGCCGGCGGCGGCGCGGCCGGGGTCGAGGATGGCGGCGAAGTAGTCGAGGTTCTGGCGGACCGTCAGGTCGTCGTAGACGGAGGGGGCCTGGGTGACGTAGCCGATGCGGGTGCGCAGGGTGGGGTCGCCCGCGGGACGGCCGAGGACGTCCAGGGTGCCGGTGACCTTGGCCTGGGTGCCGACGATCGTGCGCATCAGGGTGGACTTGCCGCATCCGGAGGGGCCGAGGAGGCCGGTGATCTGGCCGCGCGGGACGGTGAAGCCGAGGGAGTGGAGGACGGTGCGGGGGCCGCGGACGACGGTGAGGTTCTCGGCGGTGACGGCCGGGGTCTCTGGCGGCCCGGACGAGTAATTCATCATGCGATGAATAATCGTCCTGGGGGTCCCGGTCGTCAAGTGGCGTGCCTGCGCGGGGCACACGGGGCGGCACAGGCGCGTGGGAGCGGCGCAGGCGCGCGTCGGTGGAATGGGAGGCGGAGGGTCCGGTTCCTTCGCCTCCGCGTTCACGGGGTGCACACAAGAAGCCTCCTTCGGGCCGGACGCCTTGACCGACAATGGAATTCATGTCCTTCGTCGCCGCGCCCTCCCCCGGCGCGGCGCGCCCACGCATCTCCCGTCCCCTACCGGAGGTGCTCCGTGTTGTGCCGTGGTGTCCGTGGTGTCCGCAAGGCCGATCTGTTCGCTTCCCTCGCCGTCTTCCTCGTCGCGCTGCCCCTGTACGTGGGCGTGGCCCTTGCCTCCGGTGTGCCCGCCGAGTCGGGGCTGGTCACCGGAATCGTCGGCGGGCTGGTCGTCGGCCTGTTGCCCGGCAGCAGGCCGCGGATCAGCGGGCCGGCGGCGGGCCTGACCGTGCTGGGCGCGCTCGGGCTCGGGCGGTGGTTCCGGGCGGTGCCCGTGGCCGTCGTGCAGGGGATGGTCGCCGGGATCGGGCTGGTCCTGGTCGCCGGGCAGCTGTACGCCCTCGGGGACACGGCCGCGCCGGCCGGCGGACTCGCGAAGCTCGCCGGGCTGGTGTCGCTGCCCGGAAAGGCGGATCCGGTGGCGTTGTCGGTGGGGGGTGCCACCCTGGTCGTGTTGGTGCTGTGGGGCCGGTGGCGGCGCGGTTCTCGCCTGGTTCCGGCGCCGTTGCCGGCCGTGGCGCTGGCGGCGGGCGTGACCTGGCTGTTCGACCTGGACGTACAGCGGATCCAGGTGCGCTGGCTCTGGGATGCCGTGCGGGTGCCGCAGGCCGCGGATCTCGGGCGGCTGACGGAAGTGGGGGCGATCGGGACCGTCGTGGCGTTCGCGCTGATCGCGTCCGCGGAGTCGCTGTCCGGCGCGGCCGCGGCGGACCGGCCGCATGGCGGAAGGAGGACGGACTACGACAGGGAGTTGATGGCGCAGGGCGCGGGCAACGCCGTGTGCGGGGTGCTGGGCGCGCTGCCGATGACGGCGGTGATCGTGCGGAGCGCGGCCGGTGGCGCCTCTGAGGGAGTGCGGGCTGGGGCGCGGACCAAGGCGTCGATGGTGCTGCACGGAGTGTGGCTGCTGCTGTTCACGGCGATCGTGCCCGGGGTGCTGGAGGTCGTCCCGGCCGCCGCGCTGGCGGGGCTGCTGGTGTACGCCGGCTGCAGGCTCGTGCCGGTGCGGGAGCTGCGGAGGCTGTGGCGCGCGCACCGGGCGGAGTCTCTGGTGCTCGGTGTGACGTCGGTTGCGATCCTCGTGGCGAATCTGTTCCAGGGGGTGCTGATCGGGCTGGCGCTCGCCGTCGCGAAGACGGCGTGGGAGATCAGCCATGTGCATGTGGAGACGGAGGACCGGGGGGACGCCGGAGTCGTGGTGCGGGTGGCCGGTCATGCGACGTTCCTGCGGCTGCCGAAGCTGCTGGACGCGCTGGACGGGCTGCCGGCCGACCGGGAGGTCCGGCTGGAACTGGGCGGACTGCGGCATGTGGACCACGCCTGCGCGGCGGCCCTGGAGGGGTGGGCCGCGGCGCGGGAGCGGCGGGCGCAGCGGGAGCGGGAGCGCGCGGGTGGGCTTCAGGGGGAGGTGGCCACCAGCAGTTCGACGTCGTAGGTCTCCTCGACCGTGCCGTCCGGGAAGGCGGCGAGGAGGTGGCGGCGTTCCTCGGCGAGGAAGGCGGCCGCGTTCTCCTCGCCGTGGACCAGGAACATCGAGTGGCTGCCGATGTTGGCCAGGTGGAGGTCGACGGGGACGCGGCGGCTCCAGCGGATGCGGCGGTGGGTGAAGTCGAGGCTGCCGGTGGGGTCGGCGAGGGCGGTGCGGGTGCCGTCGCCGTTGGTCGGGACGACGCCGTCGACGCCGAAGTGGCGCTCCATGCGGCGGGCCTGGGCCTCGATCCACGGCACCTCCACGGCGCTCGTGTTCCACCACAGCGCCAGCGCACCGCCCGGCCGCAGGACGCGCAGGGCCTCCGGGACCGAGCGGGCCTGGTCGGTCCAGTGCCAGGACTGGGCGTAGGTGATCAGGTCGAGGGAGGCGGTGGCGAGGGGGAGGTGGTTGCCGTCGCCTCGGACGAGCGGGACCTCCGGGAGGGCCCGGCGCAGCTGCGCCGCCATGCCGGCCCCGGGCTCGACGGCGACGACGCGGGCACCTCGGGCGTGCAGCAGGGCCGTGGCGATGCCGGTACCCGCGCCGACGTCGGCGACCCGGGCACCGCCGAGGGGGCGGCCGGCGAGCGTCTCGACGGTGTCCAGGAGGGCGGGCGGATAGGAAGGACGGTTGGCGGCGTACTGGGCCGCGGCAGCGTTGAAGGAATGGGCCCGGGACCTGGTGGGGTGCGAGGAGGCGGTCATGAGGCCATGGTGACGGGAGCGGGCGGAGGGGAGAACAGGGTTTTCGGCGAGGGACGACGGGCGCGGACGTTCAGCCGCGGCGGCGCTTCTTGGAAGGGTTGCCGGTGCGGCGGGAGGTGCGCTTCTCGTGCTGCTTCAGCGCCGCCTCGTACTCCTCGCGGTGCAGCTTCTCGCCGGGCGCCTCGGTGAGAGCGCGGAAGAAGTAGGCGACGAGGGAGCCGACGAAACCGATGGCCAGCAGTCCGCGGAGGGAGGCCTGGCGGTCGGGGTCGGGCCGCTTGCCGAAGCCGTCCCAGGTGTGCCGGAAGGCGAGCGCGCTGCAGATCGCGAACATGACCACGACCAGGAGGGTCACGAAGCCGCCGATGTCGGCGATGGCCAGGCCCTGGTAGGCGAACCGCAGGACCAGGCAGGAGACGGTGGTGGCGGCGAGCGCGCCGACGGCCACGCCGGCCCGGCGGGCGGTGTAGCCGCGGTCGTGGTCCACCCAGGTGGTGCCGAAGAAGCGCAGAGGCTCGGGCCGGGGGCCGGGCGGGTCGCCGGGGGTGCCCTGCGCGTGCCGGGCGTCCCGGGCGTCGGTGTCCCGGGAGCCCGCCGGGGTGTCCGCGGTGCCGTTTTCGTCGCTCACGGGACGATTATGACTGCGGGCGGGGGCGGGGTCCCGGGTGGGTGGGCCGGGTCGGGCGCCGCGGGGTGCGATGTCCCCGTCGACGCCCGTTTTCCCCTCTCGACGGTGCGGTCAGGCGCAGCGCGAGGCGACGTAGCCGTCGCTGCCCGTGTGCACGTACGCGTCCGACACGTACTCGCCGCTGCCGATGTTGTCCCAGATGTTCGACGTGCCGTACGGGCCGGAGACCGTGGTGCCCGGCGTCTGGCAGTAGATCGCGACCTTGGAGCCCTCGGGCAGGACGCGTACGACGCTGTAGGCGGTGCCGGGGCCGCTGCGGACGTTCAGGCGGACGCCCGGCGCGATCGGGTAGTACGTCACGGACGCGGCCGCGGCGGTCGTGACGGTCTCCGCCCCGCCGCTGCTCTCGGCTGGTTCCACATGGTCGACAGACATGAAAGTCCTCCCCCGTTGAGCCCCATGAGTGCCATGGGGTCCCGTTCATTCCCCTAAAACACGCCATGAAACACATGTGCGTGATTCGTACGTGGAGGCTAGCAAGCCGCCTCTGTCTCGTACGAGTCATCGACTAGGCTCCGTGCGTCGCGCGCGCGGAGCAACAGCACGGGGGTGGTCCATGACGCCACAGCGCAACACCGGAGCGGGCGCGGAAGCGGAACTTCCGGAGTACGCCGGTCACTACCTCCTGGAGGAGCGTCTGGGCTCCGGCGGGATGGGCGTGGTGCACATGGCCCGCAGCACCTCCGGGATGAAGGTCGCGGTGAAGGTCGTGCACGCCCGGTTCGCGTGGGATCCCGAGTTCAGGGGCCGGTTCCGGCAGGAGGTGGCGGCCGCGCGGCGGGTGAGCGGTGCCTTCACCGCGCCGGTGGTGGACGCCGATCCCGAGGCCGAACGGCCGTGGATGGCCACGCTGTTCATCCCGGGTTCGACCCTCGCGGATCAGGTGAAGGGGAACGGGCCCATGAACTCCGGGGAGTTGCGGCGGCTGATGGCCGGGCTCGCGGAGGCGCTGCGTGACATCCACCGGGTCGGGGTGGTGCACCGGGATCTCAAACCGAGCAACGTGCTGCTCGCCGAGGACGGGCCGAAGGTCATCGACTTCGGTATCTCGCGGCCGAAAGACAGCGAGTTGCGCACCGAGACGGGCAAGCTGATCGGGACGCCGCCGTTCATGGCACCGGAGCAGTTCCGGCGGCCGCGGGAGGTGGGGCCGGCCGCGGACGTCTTCGCGCTGGGGTCGGTGATGGTGCACGCGGCGACGGGACGCGGGCCGTTCGACTCCGACAGTCCGTACGTCGTGGCCTACCAGGTCGTGCACGACGAGCCGGACCTGACGGGCGTACCGGCGACTCTCGCTCCGCTGGTGCGGCGGTGTCTCGCCAAGGAGCCCGAGGACCGGCCGACGCCGGACGAGCTGATGCGGGAACTGCGGTCGGTGTCGGCGTCGTACGACACGCAGGTGTTCATACCGGAGCAGCGACCGGACGGCGAGGACCGGCAGGATTCCGGTTCCCCCGTTGCCCCCGCCGGCGCGGCGCTTCCGGCCGGCCCTGCCGATGGGGCCGAGCCGGTCGGGAAGCCCGGTCGGCGAGCCGGACGGAGGACGCGCAGACGGGTGGCCATGGTGGCGGGGACGCTGGGGATCGTCGCCGCCGGGGTGTTCGCCTCGGTGCAGTTGCCGGGCGACGGGCCCGCGCCGAGCAGTTCGAGCCCACGGACCACGCCGGCCGGGTTCGACGCGTGGGACACGCCGTCGGTGTCCGACCAGGAGACCGTGCCGCAGTGCTCGTACGGGGCCGACGAGTTGCTCTGCGCCCAGTCCGGCGTGGTCTACGCCCTCGACCCGGCCGACGGCACCCTGCGGTGGAAGCACTCCGTCGCCGAGTCGCTCCGCAGCGAGCCGCCGGTGCTCGCGGGGGAGCTCGTCCAGCCGCTGACAGGCCAGGACCCGAAGCTGGAGGCCCTCGACCCCGCTTCGGGCAAGGCACGCTGGCAGCGGGACATGCCCGCGCACGTCGCGATGCAGTCCGCAGGCGGCGTCCTCCTGCTCACTTCCGCCGACGGCAAGGTCACGGGAGTGGACGGCGCGACGGGCGAGACCAAGTGGCGCCGTTCCGTGCCGGGGCAGGGCACGCCGATCTTCTCCTCGTTCGCCGGGGATCCGGTGGCGTACGCGATCCGCACCGACGACGACGGGACCACCAAAGTCACCGCCGTGGACCCGGACACCGGCACGGTGAGCTGGGACGCGCGGCTGAAGGGCACGCTGACGCCCGTCGGCAGCAACCGGGGCTCCCTCTTCTTTCTCTCGGTCGACCAGAAGTCCTCGGACGTCGACGCGGTGGTCCGCTACGACCCCGGGTCCGGGTCGGTGCACCGGGTGAAGCTGCCCGTTCAGCGCGCGACTCCGGCCGCCGGTGTGCGCGGGGACGTCGTGTATCTGCTGTCCACAGGGGGGTCGTTGGAGGCCGTCGACACGTCGGCGCGCAAGCGGCTGTGGGTCCTGGAGACCGGGATGTTCCGTGGCTCTTCGCCCGTCGCCGACGACCGGCATGTGTACGTCGCCGGGGTGGACGGACGGCTCCTGGCCGTGGACGCGCGCGACGGACGGCTGCTCGGCCAGACGCGGGCCCGCCTCGGGGCGCACTCTGATCGGGTGACGAGTGAACTGCCCGCGCCCGTCCTCGTCGGCGGCCACGTCTACACCGGAGCCCCCGACGGGACCGTCTTCGCCGTCGACGGGCGGGATCC
Source organism: Streptomyces sp. NPDC002588 (assembly GCF_040295925.1). Lineage (NCBI taxonomy): Bacteria > Bacillati > Actinomycetota > Actinomycetes > Kitasatosporales > Streptomycetaceae > Streptomyces > Streptomyces sp. NPDC002588. The sequence continues at coordinate 64,279 of NZ_JBEOWF010000056.1, read as the reverse complement.
CGCGGGCTGGTAGTGGGCGAAGGGGCCGCCCCTGAGGAGGCGGCCCCCTTTGTGCACAGGGTGTGGATGAGCCCGGCGGGGTGGGGATCAGCCCAGTTTCGAGACGTCCCGCACCGCGCCCTTGTCCGCGCTCGTCGCCATCGCGGCGTAGGCGCGCAGGGCGGCGGAGACCTTGCGCTCGCGGTTCGACGGGGCGTACACCCCGTCCAACGACTGTGCACGGCGCTCGAGTTCCGCGTCGTCGACGAGCAACTCGATCGAGCGACCCGGGATGTCGATGCGGATGCGGTCGCCGTCACGGACGAGGGCGATCGTGCCGCCGGACGCCGCCTCCGGGGAGGCGTGGCCGATGGACAGGCCGGACGTGCCGCCGGAGAAGCGGCCGTCGGTGATCAGCGCGCAGGTCTTGCCGAGCCCGCGGCCCTTGAGGAAGGACGTCGGGTAGAGCATCTCCTGCATGCCGGGGCCGCCCTTGGGGCCCTCGTAGCGGATGACGACGACGTCGCCGTGGGTGACCTGCTTGTTGAGGATCTTCTCGACGGCCTCCTCCTGCGACTCGCAGACGACCGCCGGGCCCTCGAAGGTCCAGATCGACTCGTCGACGCCGGCCGTCTTGACGACGCAGCCGTCGACGGCGAGGTTGCCGCGCAGGACCGCGAGGCCGCCGTCCTTGGAGTAGGCGTGCTCGGCGGAGCGGATGCAGCCACCCTCGGAGTCGTCGTCCAGCGCCTCCCAGCGCTCGGACTGGGAGAACGCCTCGGCGGAGCGGACGCAGCCGGGCGCCGCGTGCCACAGCTCCACGGCCTCGGCGGACGGCGAGCCGCCGCGCACGTCCCAGGTCTTCAGCCAGTCCGCGAGGGACGGGCTGTGCACGGCGTGCACGTCCTCGTTGAGCAGGCCCGCGCGGTGCAGTTCGCCGAGGAGGGCGGGGATGCCGCCGGCGCGGTGCACGTCCTCCATGTAGTACGTGCGGTTCTTGGCGACGTTGGGCGCCACCTTCGCCAGGCAGGGAACGCGGCGCGAGACGGCGTCGATCTGCTCCAGGCCGAAGGGGACGCCCGCCTCCTGGGCGGCGGCCAGCAGGTGCAGGATCGTGTTGGTCGAGCCGCCCATCGCGATGTCGAGGGCCATGGCGTTCTCGAAGGCCGCGAAGGTGGCGATGTTGAGCGGCAGGACCGTGTCGTCGTCCTGCTCGTAGTAGCGGCGGGTGAGGTCCATGACTGTGCGCGCGGCGTCGACGTACAGCTGTTTGCGGGCCGTGTGGGTGGCCAGGACCGAGCCGTTGCCGGGGAGGGAGAGGCCGATGGCCTCGGTCAGGCAGTTCATCGAGTTGGCGGTGAACATGCCGGAACAGGAGCCGCAGGTCGGACAGGCGTTCTCCTCGATGCGGAGGATGTCCTCGTCCGAGATCTTGTCGTTCACGGCGTCGGAGATCGCGTCGACCAGGTCGAGCGTGCGGACCGTGCCGTCGACGAGCGTCGCGCGGCCGGACTCCATCGGGCCGCCGGAGACGAAGACCGTCGGGATGTTCAGCCGCAGGGCCGCCATGAGCATGCCCGGGGTGATCTTGTCGCAGTTGGAGATGCAGACCAGGGCGTCGGCGCAGTGCGCCTCGACCATGTACTCGACCGAGTCCGCGATCAGGTCGCGGGAGGGCAGGCTGTAGAGCATGCCGCCGTGGCCCATCGCGATGCCGTCGTCGACGGCGATCGTGTTGAACTCGCGCGGGATGCCGCCGGCCTCGGTGATCGCCTCGCTGACGATCCGGCCGACCGGCGCCAGGTGCGTGTGGCCGGGCACGAACTCGGTGAAGCTGTTGGCCACCGCGATGATCGGCTTCCGGCCGATGTCCGCACCGGGTACACCGGAGGCGCGCATAAGGGCGCGGGCGCCCGCCATGTTGCGGCCGTGGGTGACTGTGCGGGACCTCAGCTCGGGCATCGTCGCTCGCTCCTTGGGACTGCTTGGGCTGCTATCAGACGGACAGGGCTGCTATTGAGCGTACGCCGGTCATCCAGGGGGCGGGACGAGGTGTCCGAAATGCGGGACGTACATCTCGGTGCCCAGGAAGAGCCGGGAAGGGTCGGGAAGGGTCGGGAAGGGTCAGGGACGGGCGGGAAGGGTCAGGGAGCCGTCAGGTGTCCCTGTACGACCGGTGCCACGCGCGCGATGATCTGCTCGACATCCACCGACGCCAGCGGCTCCACCTTGATCACGTACCGCAGCATCGCGCATCCGACCAGCTGCGCGGCCGCCAGTTCGGCGCGCAGTTCGGCCTCGTCGGCCGGCAGGTCGAGCCGGGCGGCGAGGCGGCGCAGCAGCTGGGAGGCGACCAGGCGGCGGAAGACGGCGGCCGCGGTGTCGTTGTTCACGGCCGAGCGCAGGATCGCGAGGAGCGGCGTGCGGGTGGCGGGGTTCTCCCAGATGCCGAAGACGAACCGGGCGAGCTGCTCCCCCGCGCCGTCCAGCGGGCCCTCGGCGACGGCGTCCGAGGCGTTCAGCGCGGGCGCGAAGGCCACCTCGACGGCCGCCTCGAAGACCTGCTCCTTGGTGCCGAAGTAGTGGTGGACGAGCGCGGAGTCCACCCCGGCGGCCTTGGCGATGCCGCGCACGGACGTCTTTTCGTAGCCCCGCTCGGAGAACTCCTCCCGCGCGGCGCCCAGGATCCGGTCGCGGGTGTCGGCGGACTCGGCGCGAGGGGGGCGGCCGCGGCGGCGGGACGGGGTGGTGGCGGGCCCGGCGGATCCCGTGGGCGGCGGGGCGGCGGAGTCGGCCCGCTCCGGCCGGGAGGGGCGGCCCGCGTGCCGGGGGGTGCCATCGCTGTCGGTCACCGGCGGGGCACCTTCACCGCCGACGCCAGGTGGAGGCGGGCGAAGGCCAGCGCCTCCGCCAGGTCCGCCTCGCGCTCGGCGCCGGACATCGCGCGCCGGGTGTTGACCTCGATGACGACATGGCCGTCGAAGCCGTTCACCGCGAGCCGCTCCAGCAGCTCGGCGCAGGGCTGGCCGCCGCGGCCGGGAACCAGGTGCTCGTCCTTGGCCGAACCGTTTCCGTCGGCGAGGTGGACGTGGCCGAGCCGGTCCCCCATGCGGTCGACCATCTGCAGCGCGTCCGCGCGCGCGGTGGAGGCGTGGCTGAGGTCGATCGTGAAGTGGCGGTAGTCGTCCTTCGTCACGTCCCAGTCCGGGGCGTAGGCGAGCATCTCGCGGTCGCGGTAGCGCCAGGGGTACATGTTCTCGACGGCGAACCGGACGTCCGTCTCGTTCGCCATCCGCCAGATCCCCTGGACGAAGTCCCGCGCGTACTGCCGCTGCCAGCGGAAGGGCGGGTGGACGACGACGGTGGTCGCGCCGAGTTTCTCGGCCGCCGCGCGGGCCCGCTGCAGCTTCACCCAGGGGTCGGTCGACCAGACCCGCTGCGTGATGAGCAGACAGGGCGCGTGCACGGCGAGGATCGGGACGCCGTGGTAGTCACTGAGCCGGCGCAGTGCCTCCATGTCCTGACTGACCGGGTCGTTCCACACCATGATCTCGACGCCGTCGTACCCAAGGCGTGCGGCGATCTCGAAGGCCGTCGCCGTCGACTCCGGGTACACGGACGCAGTCGACAGGGCGATCTTCGCATCCGGGATCCGTACGACTGGCTCTGCCATGGGGGACAGGTTACGGGGTGCGGTCGCCTGAATGCCGGGCACCCGATCGCCGTTGTGGTGTTCGCCACGGACGCCTTTCAAGCGCTGTCTTCCCGCGCGCTCTTCGAAGCCGCTCTTCGAAGCCGCCCTTCGAAGCCGCTCTTCGAGCCTACGAAGACCCCATGTGATCGAGTCGCCGGAGGATCACGCCCTCGCGGAGCGCCCACGGGCAGATCTCCACCTTGTCCACGCCGAACAGGTCCATCGCGCCCTCGGCCACCAGGGCGCCCGCGACGAGCTGGTTGGCGCGGCCTTCGGAGACCCCGGGGAGCTCGCCGCGCTGGACGGCGGTCATGCCGGCCAGGCGCGGGACCCAGGCCTCCAGGGACTCGCGCTTCAGTTCGCGCTGGACGTAGAGGCCCTCGGTGGATCGGGCGGCTCCGGCGATCCGGGCGAGCTGCTTGAAGGTCTTGGAGGTGGCGACGACGTGGTCGGGGGCACCGAAGCGGCTGAACTCGCCGACCGTGTGGGCGATCTGCGCGCGGACATGCCGGCGCAGGGACCTTATGTCCTCGGCGTCGGGCGGGTCTCCGGGCAGCCAGCCCGCGGTGAGACGGCCGGCGCCCAGCGGCAGGGAGGCCGCCGCGTCGGGCTCCTCGTCGATGCCGTACGCGATCTCCAGGGAGCCGCCGCCGATGTCCAGGACCAGCAGCTTGCCCGCCGACCAGCCGAACCAGCGGCGGGCCGCGAGGAAGGTGAGCCGGGCCTCCTCGGCGCCGGTGAGGACCTGGAGCTCGACGCCGGTCTCGGCCTGCACGCGCGCGAGGACGTCGTCGGCGTTGGTGGCCTCGCGCACGGCGGAGGTCGCGAACGGCAGGAGGTCCACGACGCCCTTGTCCTCGGCCGCCTGGAGCGCCTCCCGGACGACCGTGACCAGCCTGTCGACTCCCTCGGGACCGATCGCCCCGTCGTCGTCGAGGAGTTGCGCCAGGCGCAGTTCTGCCTTGTGCGAATGCGCGGGCAGCGGGCGCGCGCCTGGGTGTGCATCCACCACCAGGAGATGCACCGTGTTCGATCCCACGTCGAGGACACCGAGTCTCATGGAGGGAACGCTACTGCCAGTGAGGCCGTGGGCCGTCCCCGAAGGGGCCTCACGCGACTTACCCTGGTCGGGTGCCAAAGACGAAAAAGGCGAAGACCGACAAATCCACCGGCGGTCCTTCGCAGGCGAAGCCGCAGGAGACGTCCAAGAAGTCGAAGAAGGCCCTGGAAGCCGCTCGGGCTGCGGCCTCCGCGGCGGCTTCGACGGCGGACGAGAAGGGCCTCGACTTCACGCGCGCGTGGGTGGAGTTCCCTGATCCCGCGGACGACGAGCAGGTCTTCCGGTGCGACCTGACATGGCTCACCTCGCGCTGGAACTGCATCTTCGGCAGCGGCTGCCAGGGCATCCAGGCGGGCCGCGCGGACGACGGGTGCTGCACGCTGGGCGCCCACTTCTCCGACGAGGACGACGAGCGGCGGGTCGCCGAGCATGTGGCACGCCTCACTCCCGACATCTGGCAGCACCACGACGAGGGCACGGAGCGCGGCTGGGTCTCGGAGGACGAGGACGGCGACCGCCAGACCCGTCCCTTCCAGGGCTCCTGCATCTTCCAGAACCGTCCCGGCTTCGCCGGCGGCGCGGGCTGCTCGCTGCACATCCTGGCCCTGAAGGAGGGCCGTGAGCCGCTGGAGACCAAGCCGGACGTCTGCTGGCAGCTTCCGGTACGGCGGACCTACGACTGGATCGACCGGCCCGACGACACCCGCGTGCTGCAGGTGTCGATCGGCGAGTACGACCGCCGCGGCTGGGGTCCGGGCGGCCACGACCTGCACTGGTGGTGCACGTCGGCGACCTCGGCGCACGGCGCCGGCGACCCGGTGTACGTGTCCTACCGGGCGGAGCTGACCGAGCTGATGGGCAAGGCGGGCTACGACCGTCTCGTCGAACTGTGCGAGGAGCGCCTCGCCTCGCAGCTCCCGCTGCTGGCACCGCATCCGGCGGACCCGGTCGGCCCGAGCGCCTGAGAGACGGGCCGGCCGGCCTACGTGGCGGGCGGGCTCGCTTCGCCGGACGGTGGCGTGGACCCCGCCGGGGCGGACGGGGAGTCGCCGGGCGTGGGCTGCGGATCGGCCGACGTCGGGGGGTCGGTCGGGGCGGGCCCCGGGGCCGCCGGGTCGGTGGGGGTGGGGTCCGGTTCGGACGGCGTCGGTGTCGGACCGCCGGGGCCGGTACCGGGACCGCCACCAGGACCCGTGCCGGGACCGGCACCCGGACCGGCGGGGTCCGCAGGGCCCGCCGCGGTGCCGTAGCCGTCGATGGTGACGACGGTGCCCGCCGGAGCGATCGCCACGCGCGCGTGCCAGTTCCCGGACGGCTCCCGCAGGTGGTCGACGTGCACTTTCACCGTCAGCGACTCCCCGGGCCGCAGAACGCCCGTGGAGCGGCTCAGAAAGAGCCAGGCGGCCGAGGTGGAGGCCGACCAGCGGACCGGTTCGTCGGCGTCCCTGGAGGCGGTGAGCGTGATGAGGGTGGTGTCACCGCTGGTGCCGGCGGTCACGGCCAGTCGGCCGGCGCTCTTCGCGCCGAGGCCCGAGACGCTGACGACCTCCACGGACACGTCCGGTCCGGTTTCCTTGCCGAAGCCTGTGCCGGGCCGGGTGCCGGCGTTCCCCGTGTTCTCGTAGCCGTCCGCGGCCTCGCTGCCGAAGCTCCCGGAGTCGTGCACCTCGCTGGCGCCGACCGAGCGGCCGTCGGCGCCCTCGGCGGTGGGCGCGCCCCGGTAGGCCGCCCAGAGGGCGAGCACGGGCGCCGCGACGACGGTGGCGACGACGGTGGTCGTGACGGCACGCGCGCGGAGCCGCTCACGGCGTGCGGCGCGGTCCTTGGGGTCCACCGGGAAGCCGCGCCGGTCGAAGCGGGGCACGGCGGCACCCCGCGCGCGTGGGAGCCGGGACATGGCGACGTGCAGTTCCGCGCGCGGGGCGGACAGGACGGGCAGCTCGGCGGGGGTGACCCCGGCGCCGGGCCAACGGCCGGGGACGGCGCGCTCGGCGGCCCGGCGGCAGCGGGGGCAGTCGTCGACGTGCCGGACGAGTTCGCGGCGCAGCGCGGCGCTGAGGACCAGGTGGTGATCGCCGGTGAGACGGGCCACGCCGGGGCAGCCGCCGGTCTCCACGACGGCGAGGGCCGCGCGGGTGCGTTCGACCTCGCAGGCGGCGGAGGCGAGCAGTTCGCGCGCGGCGGTGTGGTCCATGCCGAGGACGGCGGCGACCTCGTGGGCGGCCAGGTGGTGACGTACGGCGAGTTCGAGGGCCTCGCGCTGCTCGGGGGTGGTGCCGGCCGCCTCCGGCCAGGCGAGCAGGGCCAGTTCGCGCCGCCGCTGCTCATGGAGGACGTCGGGACCGGAGAAGTTGCCGGGACTGGATGGGCTGGAAGGGCTGGTGGGGCTGGTGGGGCTGGAGAGGTCGGTGGGGCCGGAGGGGTCAGAGGAGCCGGAGGGGCCGGCAGCGGCCGTGGGTCGTGGGCCGGTGGGGCGGTGGGCTCCGGAGCGTCCTGCCGCGTGACCGCCCTGCCGTTTCTGCCTGGCCTCGGCCAGTTTGCGCAGACAGGCCCAGCGGGCCAGGGCGTACAGCCAGGCCCTGCGGTCGGCGGCGTCCGGGACGCGCTGGCCGCGCCGCTCGGCGAGCGCGAGGACGTCACCCAGGGCGGCGGTGGCCGCGTCGTGGTCGCACAGCACGGACAGGCAGTAGGTGAACAGTCCGTCCAGGTACGGCTCGTAGCGCGCGGGCGGTCGCTGCGCCAGTGTGCGCCCCGCGGCGCGGTCACGCGCCTCCCGGTGCGCCCGGTGTGCGCCGGTCGTGCGGGTCGAGGTTTCCGGGCTGCTGCTCATCACCCGTGCGACCGTAGGCGGCCCGGAACGAGCTCCTCTTGTCCCTTGAGTCCTTTTAATCCGTACGGGTGAAACGATCCCTCATAAGGGGACAGGAACCGGAGGTTCCGTGGCCCGTTCGTGGCGGAAGGTGGCCGGATCGAAGGAGGTGTCCGGATTATCCATGTTTTCTCCACAGGTGTCCCATCGCGCCGGCCGCACCGGCAGCTCCGGTCGTCCACAGGCACGCCCGGCTGTCAGTGGAGGCGGCTACGGTTTCCCCCATGGCTGCCCGCACGAAGACCACCAAGGACCGCCCGTCCTACCGCTGCACGGAATGCGGCTGGCAGACGGCCAAGTGGCTCGGCCGCTGCCCCGAGTGCCAGGCCTGGGGGACGGTCGAGGAGTACGGCGCGCCCGCGGTCCGTACGACGTCACCGGGCCGCGTCACGACCTCCGCCGTGCCCATCGGCCAGGTCGACGGCCGGCAGGCCACGGCCCGCTCCACCGGCGTGCCCGAGCTGGACCGGGTGCTCGGTGGGGGTCTGGTGCCCGGCGCGGTGGTGCTGCTGGCGGGCGAGCCCGGTGTGGGCAAGTCGACCCTGCTGCTGGACGTCGCGGCCAAGTCGGCGAGTGACGAACACCGCACGCTGTATGTGACGGGCGAGGAGTCGGCGAGCCAGGTCAGGCTGCGGGCCGACCGGATCGGCGCCATCGAGGACCACCTCTATCTCGCGGCCGAGACCGATCTGGCCGCCGTCCTGGGCCACTTGGACGCGGTGAAGCCGTCGCTGCTGATCCTCGACTCGGTGCAGACGGTCGCCTCCCCGGAGATCGACGGCGCGCCGGGCGGCATGGCCCAGGTCCGCGAGGTCGCGGGCGCCCTGATCCGCGTCTCCAAGGAACGCGGCATGTCCACGCTGCTGGTGGGCCATGTCACCAAGGACGGCGCGATCGCCGGCCCCCGCCTCCTGGAGCACCTGGTGGACGTCGTCCTGAGCTTCGAGGGCGACCGGCACGCCCGCCTGCGGCTGGTGCGCGGCGTGAAGAACCGCTACGGCGCCACCGACGAGGTCGGCTGCTTCGAGCTGCACGACGAGGGCATCGTCGGCCTCGCCGATCCGAGCGGACTTTTCCTGACCAGACGTGACGAACCGGTCCCCGGGACCTGTCTGACGGTCACCCTGGAGGGGCGCCGCCCCCTCGTCGCCGAGGTGCAGGCCCTCACCGTCGACTCGCAGATCCCCTCACCCCGCCGCACCACCTCCGGCCTGGAGACCTCCCGCGTCTCGATGATGCTCGCGGTCCTGGAGCAGCGCGGCCGCATCAGCGCGCTCGGCAAGCGGGACATCTACTCGGCGACGGTCGGCGGTGTGAAGCTCTCGGAGCCCGCCGCGGACCTGGCGATCGCGCTCGCCCTCGCCTCCGCCGCGAGCGACACCCCCCTGCCGAAAAACCTGGTCGCGATCGGCGAGGTGGGCCTCGCGGGCGAGGTCAGACGGGTCACGGGCGTGCAGCGCAGGCTCGCCGAGGCCCACCGCCTGGGCTTCACGCACGCGCTCGTGCCGGGCGATCCCGGCAAGATCCCCACCGGGATGAAGGTGCTCGAAGTGGCGGACATGGGGGACGCCCTGCGGGTCCTGCCGCGGTCCCGTCGCCGAGAGGCCCCACGGGAGACGGAGGAGCGCCGGTAGACTTTGCCCTGGTCTCGCCCGTCCGTACGAACCGAGTGCGCGAAACGGGAGCGCCCAGACCTGCGACCGGAGGAGTGCAGTGGCAGCCAACGACCGGGCGGCAGCTCCCGGAAAGTCCGGTGGGAGTTCCCGTACCGAGCGCCTGATGCGCGCCGCGCTGAGCGCGGTGGCACCGGGCACGGCCCTGCGTGACGGCCTCGAGCGGGTCCTCCGCGGCAACACCGGCGGGCTCATCGTGCTCGGCTCCGACAAGACCGTCGAGACGATGTCCACGGGCGGGTTCGTCCTGGACGTGGAGTTCACCGCGACCCGCCTGCGCGAGCTGTGCAAGCTCGACGGCGGGATCGTGGTCTCGTCCGACCTGTCGAAGATCCTGCGGGCGGGCGTCCAGCTGGTCCCGGACCCCACGATCCCCACGGAGGAGACGGGCACCCGGCACCGCACGGCGGACCGGGTCTCCAAGCAGGTCGGCTTCCCGGTCGTGTCGGTCTCGCAGTCGATGCGGCTGATCGCCCTGTACGTCGACGGCCAGCGCCGCGTCCTGGAGGACTCCGCGGCGATCCTGTCCCGCGCGAACCAGGCCCTCGCCACTCTGGAGCGCTACAAGCTCCGTCTGGACGAGGTCGCGGGAACGTTGTCGGCGCTGGAGATCGAGGACCTGGTGACGGTCCGGGACGTCTCCGCGGTGGCTCAGCGCCTGGAGATGGTGCGCCGCATCGCCACCGAAATCGCCGAATATGTGGTCGAACTGGGCACGGACGGCCGTCTGCTGGCCCTCCAGCTCGACGAGTTGATCGCGGGCGTGGAGCCGGAGCGTGAGCTCGTGGTCCGGGACTACGTCCCCGAGCCGACCGCCAAGCGCTCCCGCACGGTCGACGAGGCGCTGTACGAGCTGGACGCCCTCACCCACGCCGAGCTGCTCGAACTGTCCACGGTGGCCCGCGCGCTGGGTTACACCGGCTCCCCCGAGGCGCTCGACTCCGCGGTCTCTCCGCGCGGTTTCCGCCTGCTGGCCAAGGTCCCGCGGCTGCCCGGCGCCATCATCGACCGCCTGGTGGAGCACTTCGGCGGCCTCCAGAAGCTCCTCGCGGCCAGCGTCGACGACCTCCAGACGGTGGACGGCGTCGGCGAGGCACGGGCCCGCAGCGTCCGCGAGGGCCTGTCGAGGCTGGCGGAGTCGTCGATCCTGGAGCGCTACGTCTAGGGCGTGTTTCGAAAGTCCCGGCCGGCCGTGACGCCTTTCCTCAGTCAGCCGCCAGTACGAACGACGTCTGTGCCTTCGCGAACCCCGGAGCCTTCGCTTCCACCAGATACGTGCCCGCACCGGCCGCCCCCGCCGGAGGCGTCGCACACTGCGGCGCACTCGGCTTGCGGTCCCACTTCACGGTGTACGTGAAGCTCTCCCCGCCAGGCACCCGGTACAGCAGGCTCCCGGACGCCTTGGGGCAGTCCGCCGACGACCAGTAGTCGTCGTCGCTGCCCGCCTGAGTTATCGTCAGCACCGCGTTCTTCGGGCCGAGGTCGACCTTGCAGTCGTTGGCGGAGGAGTTCTTCGCGGTCAGCCGGAAGGTGGGCGTCTCGTCCGGCGAGTAGGAGTTGCGGACGCTGCCGAGGCTCAACGTGACCACGCTGGCGGTGCAGTTGGGCAGGGTGGTGCCGGCCGGCAGGGTCGTGCTCGAGCCGCTGCCGTCCGCCCCGCCGACCGTGCCGCCGGTCCCGTCTTCGGAGCCGGAGCCCGACCCGGAACCCGACCCGTCGGAGTTCGAGCCCTCGTCGCCGCCCGTCCCGCTGCCCGAGCCGGCGGAACCCGAGCCGCTGGTGGCGCCCGCGCTCGACTCGTCGCGCCCGCCCGGAGCCTGGCTGATGGCGGGCCCGGACCCGGACGGCCCCGGAGTGATCGAGGACGCGGGATTCTTGCCGTCGGACCCCTTGGCTCCGTTGTCGCCGCCTCCCCCGCCCGAGGTGACGATCCACGTGATGAGCAGCGCCAACAGGGCGATCACGGACAGCAGTACAACCCTCCGGCGCCAGTAGATGGAGGAGGGAAGCGGCCCTATCGGATTGCGCAGAGATCCCACGGCGCAAACTGTACGAGAGATCGCCGCGTTCGCTGGCCCCACCCGCCGCCCGGAGTACAACTTTTCCGGATCATCATTCCGGACTCCGCGCCCCCGCGCCCGACTTCACTCCCACCCGCGTCCGCGACCGTTCACATGGGCGTGCCTTGCACCTCTGGCCATGGCTGGGGCACGCGTGCGTGGCGGCTCTTTGGGGAGGGCCCGGCGCGAGTGGCGGTACGCACGCGTGCGCCGTCGCGCATGGCAGGATCGGAAGTGCCATGACTGCGCCCACGAAGCCCCCGCACAGCAGCCCCGCCGACGCCGTCCCCGGCCCGCCCTCCGACGAGCGGCCGGCCCCGGGGAAGGCGCCCGGAGCGGACCTGCACGCCCCTGTCATCGACTGGTTCGAGGACCACGCCCGCGACCTGCCCTGGCGGCACCCCGAGGCCGGTGCGTGGGGCGTGATGGTCAGCGAGTTCATGCTCCAGCAGACCCCGGTCAGCCGCGTGCTGCCGGTCTACGAGCAGTGGCTCGCCCGCTGGCCGCGCCCCGCCGACCTGGCCGGGGAGGCCCCCGGTGAGGCCGTACGCGCATGGGGGCGGCTCGGCTACCCGCGGCGCGCCCTGCGGCTGCACGGCGCGGCGGTGGCCATAACGGAACGGCACGGCGGGGACGTACCGTCGGACCACGCGCAGTTGCTCGCGCTGCCCGGCATCGGGGAGTACACGGCGGCGGCCGTCGCCTCCTTCGCGTACGGCCAGCGTCACGCCGTGCTGGACACCAACGTCCGCCGGGTCTTCGCGCGTGCCGTGACGGGTGTGCAGTACCCGCCGAACGCGACCACGGCCGCCGAACGCAAGCTGGCGCGCGCCCTGCTGCCCGAGGACGAGGAGACGGCCGCCCGCTGGGCCGCCGCGTCCATGGAACTCGGCGCTCTCGTGTGCACGGCGAGGAACGAGACGTGCGTGCGCTGCCCGATCGCCGCGCGGTGCGCGTGGCGCCTCGCGGGCAAGCCGGAGCACGACGGCCCGCCGCGCCGCGGTCAGACGTACGCCGGTACCGACCGGCAGGTGCGAGGAAAACTGCTCGCCCTCCTACGGGACGCGCACGCGCCCGTGGCGCAGGCCGCCCTGGACCGGGTGTGGCACGAGCCGGTGCAGCGGGCGCGGGCGCTGGACGGTCTCGTGGCGGACGGACTGGTGGAGCCGCTGCCGGGCGGGCTGTACCGGCTGCCGCTGACCTGACGCACCGCCAGTTCACAGACGACGGGCCTTGTCACAGCCGACAGCAGGGTTCATCACGGCCGACAGCCGCTCTTCGTCACAGCCGTGGGCCGGATAAATACGCCCATAGACCACTGATTCACCCCGCGCCCTTACCCAGAACCTATTTCCGTTACACAACCGACGGACAGCCGAGCGCTAGCCGCAGGCTGCTTCGGACAGCCCCGTGACAACACCTCCGTAGCTTCGTTTGCGTGCCCACCGAGGGCGCGACAGCGACAGACCACAGGCGGAAAACCGGCGGACGACCGCGAGCCGGCACGGGGAAAACGGAGGGGTTGACCATGGCGCAGGGCGAGGTGCTCGAGTTCGAGGAGTACGTCCGCACCCGGCAGGACGCGCTGCTGCGCAGCGCCCGCCGGCTGGTCCCGGACCCGGTCGACGCGCAGGACCTGCTGCAGACGGCGCTGGCGCGGACCTACGGCCGCTGGGAGGGCATCGCGGACAAGCGGCTCGCGGACGCCTATCTGCGCCGGGTCATGATCAACACCCGGACCGAGTGGTGGCGGGCCCGCAAGCTGGAGGAAGTCCCCACCGAGCAGCTCCCGGACGCCTGTGTGGACGACTCCACCGAGCAGCACGCCGACCGCGCCCTGCTGATGGACGCCATGAAGGTGCTCGCTCCGAAGCAGCGCAGTGTCGTGGTGCTGCGACACTGGGAGCAGATGTCCACGGAGGAGACGGCCGCCGCCCTCGGCATGTCGACGGGTACGGTCAAGAGCACGCTGCACCGGGCGCTCGCCCGGCTCCGCGAGGAGCTGGAAACCCGCGATCTGGACGCACGCGCGCTGGAGCGTGAGGAGCGGGAGCGTTGCGCGGCGGCCTGACCGAGAGCGGCGGTACCCAACGCACTGGGCCCGGCCCGGCCCAGGCGGGGCCCGATCTGGTCCGGGGCACAATCCAGGCGGCGATCACGGCGGTGTCCGTGCTCGTCGCCCTCGGCCTTTTCGTCTCCGCGTGCGGCACCGGCGGCACCGGCGCCCGTGACGAGGGACCGGCGCACGAGGTGGCCGGCCGGCCGACGGCGTCGCCCTCGGCCATACCCACCACCGCCGGCCACTCGCGGATGGACGCGGTGCAGCTCGTCAAGGACGACCCCGAGGTCTCCCCGGAGGTCAAGCGCGAGCTGAAGCCCTGCGTCGGCGACGAGTACCCGATCGACGTCTCCTACGGCGACCTGACCGGCGGCCCCGTCACGGACATCGTGGTGAACGTGCTGACCTGCGGCGACGCGGTGGGCGTCGGGTCGTACGTGTACCGGGAGAAGGACGACCGGTACGAGAACGTGTTCAAGGCCGAGGAGCCGCCGGTCTACGCGGAGATAGACCGGGGCGACCTGGTGGTGACCAAGCAGGTGTACGCGAAGGGCGACCCCGTCTCGAACCCCTCCGGCGAGAACGTGATCACATACCGCTGGACCACGGCGGACCGTTTCGTCAAGGAGTTCAGCATCCACAACGAGTACAGCAACAGCGTGGACGAGGAGCCGACCCCGGTGCCGGAGAGCACCTGACCTGCGCGGAAGGGGACGTCGTGCGCGGGGGTCGGGCCCGGCCGGAAGAAAATCTCCCGGACCGTGAACCGAACGGGCCGCTCGCACCGATGAGTGAAGTGGATGCAGCGGAGGTGAACGCGGCGGGCACTTCGCACGTCCCCTCAAGAGGCACCCTGGCAGACGTTACGAGCGACACCCACCACGAGGACTGAGAGCACACCGGGATGGCAGACCAGACCCACGTCCTGTTCGTCGAGGACGACGACGTCATCCGCGAGGCCACCCAGCTCGCCCTTGAGCGGGACGGCTTCGTGGTCACCGCGATGCCCGACGGGCTGTCCGGCCTGGACGCGTTCCGGGCCGACCGCCCCGACATCGCGCTGCTGGACGTCATGGTGCCCGGCCTGGACGGCGTGAGTCTGTGCCGGCGCATCCGCGACGAGTCCACCGTGCCGGTGATCATGCTGTCGGCGCGCGCCGACTCCATAGACGTCGTCCTGGGCCTGGAGGCCGGCGCCGACGACTACGTGACCAAGCCGTTCGACGGCGCCGTCCTGGTCGCCCGGATCCGCGCCGTGCTGCGCCGCTTCGGGCACGCGGGCGGGGGCGACCGCACCGAGGAGGCCGCTCCCGTCGGCGGTGTGCTCGCCTTCGGCGACCTCGAGGTCGACACCGAGGGCATGGAGGTCCGCCGGGCCGGACAACCGGTGGCCCTCACGCCGACCGAGATGCGCCTGCTGCTGGAGTTCTCCTCCGCCCCGGGCACGGTGCTCTCCCGTGACAAGCTGCTGGAGCGTGTGTGGGACTACGGCTGGGGCGGAGACACCCGGGTCGTGGACGTCCATGTGCAGCGGCTGCGCACGAAGATCGGCCAGGACCGCATCGAGACGGTCCGCGGCTTCGGCTACAAGTTGAAGGCCTGAGCGGGGGAGGTATGCGGGGGATGGTCCGGCACCTGGTCGCCGCCCGCGCGGAGGGCGTGGGCATCCGTACGGGGCTGCGGTGGAAGCTGAGCGCGGCCATCGCGTTGGTCGGCGCGCTGGTGGCGATCGCGCTCAGCCTCGTCGTGCACAACGCCGCCCGGGTCTCGATGCTGGACAACGCGCGCGACCTGGCGGACGAGCGTGTCCAGATCGCCCAGCGCAACTACGAGCTGTCCGGGCGGCCCAACTTCCCCAACATCAAGATCGACGACCCCCGGCTGCCTTCGGCGCTGCGGGGGAAGGTCGCCGACGGGCGCCGGGTGACGTTCGTGGCGGACCGGCCGGGGGGCGTGCCGGACATCTGGGCGGCCGTACCGGTCAAGGACGGACATGTGCTGTCGCTGCACACCGGTTTCACGGACCGCAGCACGGACATCCTCAAGGACCTCGACCAGGCCCTGGTGATCGGCTCCATCGCGGTCGTCCTCGGCGGCAGCGCTCTCGGGGTGCTGATCGGCGGGCAGCTCTCGCGCCGGCTGCGCAAGGCGGCGGCCGCGGCGGGCGAGGTCGCCAAGGGCGAGTCGGACGTCCGGGTGCGGGACGCGATCGGCGGCGTCGTGCGGGACGAGACCGACGATCTGGCGAGCGCCGTGGACGCCATGGCGGACGCCCTGCGGCAGCGGCTGGAGGCCGAGCGGCGGGTCACCGCCGACATCGCGCACGAGCTGCGCACCCCGGTCACCGGACTGCTGACGGCCGCCGAGCTGCTGCCGCCCGGCCGGCCGACCGAGCTGGTCCTGGACCGGGCGAAGGCCATGCGCACCCTCGTCGAGGACGTGCTCGAGGTGGCCCGGCTCGACGGCGCCTCGGAGCGGGCCGAGCTGCAGGACATCCTGCTGGGTGAGTTCGTCTCCCGGCGGGTGGCGGCCAAGGACCCGGACGTCGAGGTGCGGGTGGTGCACGAGTCGATGGTCACCACCGACCCCCGGCGCCTGGAGCGGGTCCTGTTCAACCTTCTCGCCAACGCGGCCCGGCACGGCAAGCCGCCGATCCAGGTGACCGTGGAGGGCCGCGTCATCCGGGTCCGCGACCACGGCCCCGGTTTCCCCGAAAACCTGCTGGCAGAGGGCCCGAGCCGGTTCCGCACCGGCAGCGCCGACCGCGCCGGCCACGGGCACGGGCTGGGACTGACCATCGCGGCGGGCCAGGCCCGGGTCCTCGGCGCCCGGCTCACCTTCCGCAACGTACGGCCGGCGGGGGTGCCCGAGCACATACCCGCCGAGGGCGCGGTCGCCGTCCTGTGGCTGCCGGAGCACGCGCCGACGAACACGGGCAGCTACCCGATGATGCCGTAGCCCGGCCGCGCGGAGGCTGCGGTCAGCCGAAGTCCTTCGAGAAGTCCAGCTCCTCGCTGCGCTGGGTCAGCGAGTACCAGTTGCCGTTGTCGTCGCGGAAGATCGCCTCGATGCCGTAGGGCCGTTCCTTGGGCTCCTGGAGGAACTCCACGCCCCGCGCCCTGAAGGTCTCGTGGTCGGCCCGGCAGTCGTCCGTGCGGAACGCTCCCGCGCCCAGGGCTCCCTTGGCGACCAGCTTCTTCAGCGCCTCGGAGGACTCGGGGTCGAGGCCGGGGCCGTCGAGGCTCATGAGGGCCAGCTCCACGTCGGGCTGGTCCTTGGCGCCGACGGTGATCCAGGTCATGTCCCCCATCGAGATGTCGTGGCGCACCTCGAAGCCGAGCTTCTCGGTGAAGAAGGCCTTGGTGCGCTGCTGGTCGAAGGTCCACACGGTGGTGATGCCCAGGCCCTTGATCATGGCTCTGCTCTCCCGTCGTCCGAGGGGTCGGAGGTGTCCTGTGCGTCACCGTAGGCGGGGTCGGGGCCGGGGCGCTTCTTCGGAGTTGCGCTCCTGGGTGCGCGGGGGAAACCGCCGGTCCAGAGCATCGCGTAACAGCCCGGGATCAGCGACGCACCACGTCCGACGTGCTCGGCCCGGTACTCGCTGGGGCTGAGGCCGGTGCGGGCCTTGAAGCGGGTGGAGAAGGTGCCGAGGCTGCTGAACCCGACCAGGTGGCAGATCTCGGTCACGCTCAGGTCGGCGCTCCGGAGCATCTCCTCGGCGCGCTCGATCCGGCGATGGGTGAGGTACTGGCCGGGTGTCTCGCCGTACGCCTCCTTGAAGACGCGGACGAAGTGGTACCGCGAATACCCGGCGTGCGCGGCCACGGCGTCCAGATCGAGCCCGGGATCGGCCCAGTCACGGTCCATGGCGTCCTTGGCCAGCCGCAACTGCCGCAACTTGTCCATGGAGGGAGGGTGACACGGGGTGCTGACATCGGCTCGGGCCAGGGCGGCTCCGGCCCGTCCGGGCACGGCAGCCCTCAAGAGATGGCGCCGGGCACGCGGAAGGGGCCCCCGGCGTGACCGCCGGAGGCCCCTCGCTGTCGGATCAGACCTCGACCATCGGCGACGGCACCGCTGCCGCACCGTCGCCCGCGTCCTCGGCCTTCTGCGGCCCCGCGCCCTTCAGCGGGACCTCCTTGACGAACACGGCGGCCGCCAGCGCGGCCACCGCTACGACCGCGCCCAGCAGGAACGCCGAGTGGGTACCGGCCGACACCGCGTGCTGGTAGGCCTCACGGGCCGCCACCGGCAGCTTGGCCAGGCTGGCCGCGTCCAGCTGCGCGGACTGCTCGGTGACCTTCGAACCCAGCGCGCCGGCCCGCTCGGCCATGACGTCCTGGACCCGGTTGTTGAACAGCGCGCCCATGATCGCGACGCCGAAGGAGGAGCCGAGGGTGCGGAACAGGGTGGTGGAGGAGGAGGCGACGCCCATGTCCTTCATCTGCACGCTGTTCTGCGCGACCAGCATGGTGATCTGCATCAGGCAGCCCATGCCGAGACCGACGACGGCCATGAACACACCGGAGGTGAACCGCGAGGTACCGGTGTCCATCGTCGACAGCAGGTACAGCCCGATGACCATCAGGACGCTGCCGACCACGGGGAAGACCTTGTACTTGCCGGTGTTCGTGGTCACCCGGCCCGCGACCATCGAGGTCACCAGCATCGCGCCGAGCATCGGCAGGAGCAGCAGCCCGGAGTTGGTCGCGGAGGCACCCTGCACCGACTGCTGGTAGAGCGGCAGGAAGAGGGTCGCGCCGAACATCACGAAGCCGGTGATGAAGCCGATGAGGGACATCAGGGTGAAGTTGCGGCTACGGAAGATGTGCAGCGGCACGATCGGCTCGGCGGCCTTGGTCTGCCAGAAGACGAACCCGATGAGCGCGGCCACGCCGATCCCGATCAGCTCCATGATCCGCGCGGACGTCCAGGAGTACTCCGAGCCGCCCCAGGTCGTGACGAGGACGATGGAGGTGATGCCCACGGTGAGCAGCACGACGCCGAGGTAGTCGATGCCGGCCTTGGCGCGCTTCTTCGGCAGGTGCAGGACGACGCTGATCGCGGTCAGCGCGACCACGCCGAGCGGCAGGTTGATGTAGAAGGACCAGCGCCAGCCCCAGTTGTCGGTGATGGTGCCGCCGACGAGCGGGCCGCCGATCATCGCCAGCGCCATGACGCCGGCCATCATGCCCTGGTACTTGCCGCGCTCCCGCGGCGGGATCAGGTCGCCGATGATCGCCATGACGCCGACCATCAGACCGCCGGCGCCGAGGCCCTGCACGGCGCGGAAGCCGATCAGTTCGCCCATGTTCTGGGCCATGCCGCTGAGCGCGGACCCGATCAGGAAGATCACGATCGAGGTCATGAAGACGCTCTTGCGCCCGAACATGTCGCCGAGCTTGCCCCAGATCGGTGTGGCGGCGGCGGTCGCGAGGGTGTACGCGGTCACGACCCACGACAGGTGTTCCAGGCCCCCGAGCTCGCCGACGATCGTCGGCATCGCGGTGCCCACGATCATGTTGTCGAGCATCGCGAGCATCATCGTGATCATCAGGGCGAGCAGGACGACCCGCACACTCCTGGGCTGTTTCTCCGGTTCCGTCTCGACCGTCTGTGTGTCCGCCATCGTTTCCACTCCCCTGGGTACTGCTACGGGCCGCCCACTTACTTGCCGCCCGGCTAGTTCACTACACTGGGGAAAGTAGACCTGTCACTAGCCGGTCGTCAAGTAAGTTCCTGGCAAACCTGCCGGGCGGCAAGTAAGTTCCCCTGGGAGCGCTAGGAGTACGAGGATGGACGTCACCATGGACGGCACGAAACATCAGCGCCGCGGCAACACCCGCCAGCGCATCCAGGACGTGGCGCTCGAACTCTTCGCCGAGCAGGGCTACGAGAAGACCTCCCTCCGCGAGATCGCGGAGCGCCTGGAGGTCACCAAGGCGGCCCTGTACTACCACTTCAAGACGAAGGAAGAGATCATCGTCAGCATCTTCACGGATCTGACGAAGCCCATCGAGGAACTCATCGAGTGGGGCAGCGGCCAGCCGCACACCCTGGAGACGAAGCACGAGATGCTGCGGCGCTACAGCGAGGCCCTGGCCGGCGCGGCCCCGCTCTTCCGCTTCATGCAGGAGAACCAGGCGACGGTACGGGAGCTGCGGATCGGCGACTCGTTCAAGGACCGGATGACCGGTCTGCGCGACATCTTCATCGACCCTGACGCCCCCTTGATCGACCAGGTCCGCTGTGTGAGCGCCATGTTCACGCTGCACGCCGGCATGCATTTCCTGGGCGACGTCGACGGCGACCCCGAGGACAAGCGTGCAGCCGTCCTCGAGGTCGCCGTCGATCTGGTCACCCAGGCACACCAGGGCGCCTGAACGCCGGGGCGGGCCGCCGTCAGACGATCAGGCCCTTGCCGCGCAGGAACTTCACCGGGTCGATCGCCGAGCCGTAGTTGGCGGTCGTACGGATCTCGAAGTGCAGGTGGGGTCCGGTGGAGTTGCCGGTGTTGCCGGACAGGGCTATGCGCTGGCCGGTCTTGACGATCTGGCCGACCTTCACGTCGATGCGCGAGAGATGGGCGTACTGGGAGTACGTGTCGTTGCCGTGCTTGATGACGATGGCGTTGCCGTACGCGGGACCGTCGCCGGCGCCGTTGCCGCCGGCCTTGACGACCATGCCGCCGTGCGCGGCCATCACCTTGGTGCCGCTCGGTACGGCGAAGTCCTGACCGCTGTGGGTGGACTGCCACCTGGCGCCCGCCTGGTGGAAGGTCGCGGACTTCGTGTAGTGCGCGACCGGCTTGACCCAGGCCGTGGCGGAGACGGCCTTCTTGGCCGCGGCGACCGGCGCGGCCGCGGGTGCGGCGGCGGACGCCACTCCGGCCCCCAGCACGACCGAGGCGCCCAGAACGGCGGCCCCGACGGCCACGCGGGTGCGGAGCAGGGACGTACGGGAGGAACGGAACGTGACGCGCGGGAACATCGAAGACCTCATGGGGACGGGAACAGGGAAACCACCCGGCGCATGAACACCCGCCGGATGGCCATCCCTTGGTAACCCGCGGGTCGCCGAACGCCCAAACGTGTGATGTACGACAGAAGCTAGTACCTCACCCCAAAAGTCCTCACTTCTTGACACAAGGCCTTTTCGCCGCCAATCGGACAAGGCCCGCGCCAGAGGCCCCTATCGACTTCGGCCGCCCAGCAGGTTCATACCTTTTGTGACGCTTTCTCCGTTACTATCCGCCCTAGTACGGCGCAAATGACCTGTGCGGCTTGTCACCGGCCGCCCGCTCCAAGGGACTTCGGAATGTGACGGGGACTACTCCCCTGTCTCGCGAGCCACTTGTGACCCCGGTCACGAACGCGTGCACAGGTCTGTGAGCAGGCTCTCATCGGCCACTACCGTCCAGTAACCCGCTGGTTCCCCTCAGGCCATCCCCACCGATCAGCATGCCCACGACACCGGCAGCGCAAGGACGCGAGAGGACCCCACACATGACCAGAGGCACCTGGAAGCGCCGCATAGCCATGACGGCCGCGGCCACGGCCGCCGTCACGGCGATGGCCGTCCCGGCCGGCGCCCAGGCCGCTACGGCCACCAGCACCTCCACCGTCTCCACCGCCGCCGCGGAGGACGTCGACTACGCCACCTGGCAGACGGACTGCCAGACCGTGATGAACGACGCCCTGCCCTATCTGAAGCAGCGCATCGCCGCCGCCAGGACGGGCGAGAAGCAGGCGATCGTCTTCGACATCGACAACACCACCCTGGAGACCGACTTCGGCTTCAGCTACCCGCAGCCGGCCAACAAGCCGGTCCTCGAGGTCGCCAAGTACGCCCAGGAACACGGCGTCTCGCTGTTCTTCGTCACCGCCCGCCCGGGCATCATCTCCGGGGTGACCGACTACAACCTCAAGTACGTCGGCTACCAGGTCTCCGGCCTCTACGTGCGCGGCCTGCTCGACCTCTTCAAGGACGTCGCCGCCTACAAGACCGCCCAGCGCGTCGACATCGAGAACAAGGGCTACACGATCATCGCCAACATCGGCAACAGCGCCACCGACCTGTCGGGCGGCCACGCCGAGAAGACGTACAAGCTGCCGGACTACGACGGTCAGCTCTCGTAGGCGGTCGAGGCGGCCCTCAGGGCATGCGAGAGGGGCCGGTGCTGGGAAGCACCGGCCCCTCTTCCGACGACGTCGCCCTGAGGCCTACGCGTCCTTGCTCAGGTTCGGCCCGGCACCGCCGGCCGCCTGCTCGATCGGCGGGACGTCGGGCAGCGCCGACTTCTCCTCGCCACGGAAGGTGAAGGTCTTGGTCTCACCCTCGCCCTCGGTGTCCACGACCACGATGTGACCGGGGCGCAGCTCGCCGAAGAGGATCTTCTCCGAGAGCGTGTCCTCGATCTCGCGCTGGATCGTGCGACGCAGCGGACGCGCGCCCAGCACCGGGTCGTAGCCCTTCTTGGACAGCAGCTCCTTGGCGGACTGGGAGAGCTCGATGCCCATGTCCCGGTCCTTCAGGCGCTCGTCCACCTTGCCGATCATCAGGTCGACGATCCGCAGGATGTCCTCCTGCGTGAGCTGCGGGAAGACGACCACGTCGTCGACGCGGTTGAGGAACTCGGGGCGGAAGTGCTGCTTGAGCTCGTCCGACACCTTGTTCTTCATGCGCTCGTAGTTGGTCTTCGAGTCGCCCGACGCCGCGAAGCCCAGGTTGAAGCCCTTGGAGATGTCCCGGGTGCCGAGGTTGGTCGTCATGATGATGACCGTGTTCTTGAAGTCCACGACCCGGCCCTGGGAGTCGGTCAGACGACCGTCCTCCAGGATCTGCAGCAGCGAGTTGAAGATGTCCGGGTGGGCCTTCTCGACCTCGTCGAAGAGGACGACGGAGAACGGCTTGCGGCGGACCTTCTCGGTCAGCTGGCCGCCCTCTTCGTAACCCACGTATCCGGGCGGGGAACCGAAGAGACGCGACACCGTGTGCTTCTCGCTGAACTCCGACATGTCGAGGGAGATCAGCGCGTCCTCGTCGCCGAAGAGGAACTCGGCGAGCGCCTTGGACAGCTCGGTCTTACCGACACCGGACGGGCCGGCGAAGATGAACGAGCCACCCGGACGCTTCGGGTCCTTGAGGCCCGCACGCGTACGACGGATCGCCTTCGACAGCGCCTTGACGGCGTCGACCTGGCCGATGACCCGCTTGTGGAGCTCGTCCTCCATGCGCAGCAGACGGGAGGACTCCTCCTCGGTCAGCTTGAAGACCGGGATGCCGGTGGCCGTGGCGAGGACCTCGGCGATCAGCTCGCCGTCGACCTCGGCGACGACGTCCATGTCGCCGGCCTTCCATTCCTTCTCCCGCTTGGCCTTGGCGGCCAGGAGCTGCTTCTCCTTGTCGCGGAGGGAGGCGGCCTTCTCGAAGTCCTGCGAGTCGATCGCGGACTCCTTGTCGCGGCGGACGCCGGCGATCTTCTCGTCGAACTCGCGCAGGTCCGGCGGAGCGGTCATCCGGCGGATGCGCATCCGGGAGCCGGCCTCGTCGATCAGGTCGATCGCCTTGTCCGGCAGGAAGCGGTCCGAGATGTACCGGTCGGCCAGGGTGGCGGCCTGGACCAGCGCCTCGTCGGTGATGGAGACGCGGTGGTGGGCCTCGTACCGGTCACGGAGACCCTTGAGGATCTCGATCGTGTGCGGCAGGGACGGCTCGGCGACCTGGATGGGCTGGAAGCGGCGCTCGAGGGCGGCGTCCTTCTCCAGGTGCTTGCGGTACTCGTCCAGCGTGGTGGCGCCGATGGTCTGCAGCTCACCACGGGCCAGCATCGGCTTCAGGATGGAGGCCGCGTCGATGGCGCCCTCGGCGGCACCCGCTCCGACCAACGTGTGCAGCTCGTCGATGAACAGGATGATGTCGCCGCGGGTGCGGATCTCCTTGAGCACCTTCTTCAGGCGCTCCTCGAAGTCACCGCGGTAGCGGGAGCCGGCGACCAGCGCGCCGAGGTCGAGGGTGTAGAGGTGCTTGTCCTTGAGGGTCTCGGGCACCTCGCCCTTGACGATGGCCTGGGCGAGGCCCTCGACGACGGCGGTCTTGCCGACGCCGGGCTCACCGATCAGGACCGGGTTGTTCTTGGTACGGCGGGACAGCACCTGCATGACCCGCTCGATCTCCTTCTCGCGCCCGATGACCGGGTCGAGCTTGGACTCACGAGCGGCCTGGGTGAGGTTCCGGCCGAACTGGTCGAGGACCAGGGACGTCGAGGGGGTGCCCTCGGCAGGCCCGCCGGCGGTGGCGGTCTCCTTGCCCTGGTAACCGGAGAGCAGCTGGATGACCTGCTGCCGCACCCGGTTGAGATCTGCGCCCAGCTTGACCAGGACCTGGGCGGCGACGCCCTCGCCCTCACGGATCAGGCCGAGCAGGATGTGCTCCGTGCCGATGTAGTTGTGGCCCAGCTGAAGGGCCTCGCGGAGCGACAGCTCCAGGACCTTCTTGGCACGGGGGGTGAAGGGGATGTGCCCGGACGGGGCCTGCTGCCCCTGCCCGATGATCTCCTCCACCTGCTGGCGGACCGCCTCGAGCGAAATCCCGAGGCTCTCAAGGGCCTTGGCGGCGACACCCTCACCCTCGTGGATCAGGCCCAGGAGGATGTGCTCGGTGCCGATGTAGTTGTGGTTGAGCATCCGGGCTTCTTCCTGAGCCAGGACGACAACCCGCCGCGCGCGGTCGGTGAACCTCTCGAACATCGTTAATCGCTCCTCAGAGCGGTCAGGCAGTGGGGGGAACTTCCCCTCCCTGTCCTTCCGCAGCTTAGTCCCGCAAGCGGGGACCGCTCATTCCAACTGCCGACACCGTCGATGGCCTCCTGACCCCGAACGCCGACATCTGCTCCAACCCGATGGTGCGAGACGATGTTCCCGCAGGCCAGGCAGTTACCCACACCGCCACTACGCCGATGGCGAACGTGAGACGGCCTTTCCTGCGTGTCGCCCCCTCCCACTAGGCATGTCTTACCCGCTGGGACTGACACTCCATGCCCTGCGCACCGGTTCCCTCCGCTATGGGCGAACAACCTTGCGCCTCCCGAGACCCCCGCGCGCCCGGTTTTCAGGCACTCTGGGCATCCACAGGGACACCCAGCGTAACTCGCGGGACTTTCGGACGGTTGCGCTTGGCATGGTTGGCTCAGTCCCCCCGGTCACCGCTGTCCCCCTCCCCCGTCGGCCGCTGGACACGGCCCGCTCCGCCGGCCCCGCCGAGCCGGCCGACGCGGTCCGCGACTGGTACGAGAACGAACTGGGGTGGGCGACGGTGCCCGGGGCGCCGGTACGACTTTCGGTGGGCGAGCGCTTCGACGTCCTGGACGTCCCCGCCGAGGCGGGTCACGCGGCGCTCGGGCGCCTGGCACCGAAGTCCCCGGTGGCCGTGCGGGGCGCGCGCATGCGGCTGCTGGTGGCCGCGGGCAGCGCGGAGGAACTGCCGGGGATCCTTCAGTGGCTGGAGTGGGGCGCACTGCCACTCGATCTGCGGGCGATCGGCACGGGCGGGCTCATGGAGGCCCCCCTGCCTCCGGGCCCGCGCCGTGCCGGGCCGGTCCAGGGGGCCGCGGTCTGGTTGCGGCCCCCCGAGGCGGGGTGCGAGGCAGAGGCCTCGCTGCCGACGATGTCGGCGCTGGGGGGTGCGGGACGCGCCCCCGATCTGGTGCGGCTGGTGGACACCCTGGCGACGCAGGTCCACCGGCTCCGGCTGCGGCGCGGATGCGCTCAGCCGTTGGCCGCCTCGTAAGCCTCGCGAATGGCTGCGGGAACACGGCCGCGGTCATTGACCTCGTGGCCGTTCTCCTTGGCCCAGGCACGGATCAGCGCGGTGTCCTGGCTGCCGCCGGAAGCGGCGCGCGCCTTTCCACGTCCACCCGAAGCACGGCCTCCGGTACGGCGGCCACCCTTCAGATAGGGCTCGAGAAGACCACGCAGCTTGTCCGCATTGGCAGTCGTGAGATCGATCTCGTACGTCTTGCCGTCCAGCGCGAACGTCACGGTCTCGTCCGCCTCGCCGCCGTCGAGGTCGTCGACAAGAAGGACCTGAACCTTCTGTGCCACCGGATTTCCTTTCATCGATAACGTGAGGGACGGGGGTCCGCGGCGTCCGCCGTTTAGCCGCGTCCTGTTATATGCAGTACTGCAGTACGTCGGAAAGCAAACCGCTTTTGCTGGAAAAACACAAACCCCTGGGAGAGACCGACGGCCCGCCGCTCACCCGGAAACGTGCGCGTTTCGGACATAGGGCACCCGGGCAAGGCGGGTCGTGGTCAACTGTGGGCAACAGAGTGGGCAACGGACACGGAATGCCCACCGACGATCACAGATGCAGAAGCATCCGGCTGTTGCCCAAGGTGTTCGGTTTCACTCGTTCGAGTCCGAGGAACTCCGCTACGCCCTCGTCATAGGAACGCATCAGCTCCGCGTACACATCGGTGTCGACCGGCGTCTCACCGATCTCCACGAAGCCGTGCTTGGCGAAGAAGTCCACTTCGAAGGTCAGGCAGAAAACCCGGCGAACGCCGAGCCAGCGCGCGGTGTGCAGCAACTTCTCCAACAAGTGGTGACCCACGCCCGCGCCCTTCAGGCCGGGCTTCACCGCGAGAGTGCGCACTTCCGCCAGGTCTTCCCACATGACGTGGAGGGCACCGCACCCGACCACCTCGGCGTTGTCGTCGCGTTCGGCGACCCAGAACTCCTGGATGTCCTCGTAAAGCGTGACCGTGGCTTTGTCGAGCAGGATGCCGCCTCTGACGTAGGCGTCGAGGAGTCGGCGTACGGCGGGGACATCGCTGGTCCGGGCCCGCCGGACGGTGATGGCTTTAGCGGGGACTTCGGGGTTCTCGGCGGAGGAGCTCTCTGACATGAGCGGACGCTATCGCCCGCCGCCCTCCGTTGCCGAGCCGGGGTTCTCCCCGCCGGTGGCGGCAGTCGCGGGTTCGGAAGTTTCCGGACCCTGGACGATCCGTACCGCGTCACGCAGTGCCTGTCGTTGTTCGTCGCTCATCATCCCGAAGAAGGCGACGAGAGCGGCTGCCGGGTTGTCGCTCTGTGCCCAGGCGTCGTTCATGAGGGCGGCCGCGTAGGCGGCCCGGGTGGAGACCGCCTCATATCGATAGGCCCGCCCTTCGGCCTCGCGGCGCACCCAGCCCTTCTGATGGAGATTGTCCAAAACGGTCATCACCGTGGTGTAGGCGATGGACCGTTCCCGCTGAAGGTCTTCCAGGACTTCTCGAACGGTCACCGGGCGGTTCCACTTCCACACCCGCGTCATGACCGCGTCTTCGAGTTCTCCCAATGGGCGAGGCACAGCTCAGACAATAGTGGGAGATCCGGTCGATCGCGTGCCGGACGGTCATCTATGTCAACAGACACGAACAAAAGGGACGCACGACTCCGGTGGGAGCCGTGCGTCCGGGACGCGGGGTGCCGGAGGGTGCCGGGGTCAGGCGTCGGTGCCCCTGGAGGCCGGACGGGCGCCTTCTCCGCGCGCGAGGGCGGCGTCGACGGCCGCGTCCTCCTTGGCCTTGTTGGCGCCGCCCTGGGTCTTCACGATCACCCTGATCACACCGATGAAGAACACGGCCATGACGACGGGGGGCACGAGCGCGGAGACATAGTCCATGGATCCAGGGTAGCCACGGAGGAACCGGGCATCCGGGCGGGGTCGGCCCGGCGCGCGGGGGATGCGTCTCAGCCGGCCGCCAGCCGCTGGTCCGCGGGCGGCGGGGCGGGCTTGCGGCGCGGGAAGACCTCGCCCGGGGTGGGGATGGGGCGGCGGGCGGGCTCGGGCTCGGCGGGCTTGGCCGGGACGGGCCCCGGGGCCGGCGCGGCGGGCTTCTCGGCCGGCTTCGCGGGCGGTTCCTCCCGCCGGTCCGGGCGCGGATTCCCGGCCGGGTCCTCGCCGACGGCGGGAAGGTGGTCGTGGGCCTCGCCGCGACGCCCCCCGGGAAGGGCCAGGAGGCGCGTACGGGACGCCGGGACGACCGGGGTGACCGCAGTGGCCTGGCGGGGTGCACGGCGGGCCGGGCGGGCCCTTACCTCGCGTTCGGCGAGTGACCGGCAGCGGTCCAGGAGGGCGGCGGCCGCGGGGTTGCCGCACAGCGCCCTCAGGGCGGCGAGGTCGTCGGGGCCGGCGCGGTGGCCGGCGGCCAGGACCTCCTCCAGGAGCGCGAGGTAGCCGACGGCGGTGCCGGGGAGGGCGGCTCGGTAGCGGCCGAGGTCGGCCACCAGGAAGGCCCGCAGCCGGGCGGCCTCGCCCAGCGCCTCGTCGAGGGACTCGGCCAGCCGATGGCAGTCCTGGACGTCCTCGGGGCTGGCTTGGCCGGGGTGGAGGGCGAGGGCGAGGGCGCGGCGGAGCACGCGCAGCTCCTCCGCGCCGAACGCCAGGCCGCCGCGGGATCCGTATGGCGTGGGCATGTGCCGACGATACGCGCTAATCAGACAAATTCGACATAGGGGGCAGGTGTGGCGCGTCCGAATCCGCCTCGTCGGCCCCCTCCCAGGTCACATGCGCGACACGTTCCGCTCGTACACCAGCCGCAGTCCGATCAGGGTCAGCCAGGGCTCGTGCTCGTCGATCACCGAGGACTCGCCGAGGACCATGGGCGCCAGTCCGCCCGTCGCGATCACCGTGACGTCGTCGGGATCCTCCGCCAGTTCGCGCGCCATCCGGCCGACGACGCCGTCGACCTGGCCGGCGAAACCGTAGACGATGCCGGACTGCATCGCCTCCACCGTGTTCTTGCCGATCACGCTGCGGGGCCGGGC
Source organism: Streptomyces sp. NPDC002588 (assembly GCF_040295925.1). NCBI lineage: Bacteria > Bacillati > Actinomycetota > Actinomycetes > Kitasatosporales > Streptomycetaceae > Streptomyces > Streptomyces sp. NPDC002588. The sequence goes on along the minus strand of NZ_JBEOWF010000056.1, from coordinate 36,075 downwards.
CACCTCGATCTTGCGGAGCTGGGCGGCCTTGACCCCGAGGGCCTCGACCGAGATCTCGATGCCGGGGGCGATGACCCCGCCGACGTACTCACCGCGCGCGCTGACCGCGTCGAACGTCGTCGCGGTGCCGAAGTCGACGACGATCGCCGGGCCGCCGTAGAGCTCGTTCGCGGCGACCGCGTTGATGATGCGGTCCGCGCCGACCTCCTTGGGGTTGTCGAAGAGGATCGGCACGCCGGTCTTGACGCCGGGTTCGACGAGGACGGCGGGCACGTCGCCGTAGTAGCGGCGGGTCACCTCGCGCAGTTCGTGCAGGACGGACGGGACCGTCGCGCAGATCGCGATGCCGTCGATGCCGTCGCCCAGTTCCACCCCGAGCAGCGGGTGCATGCCCATCAGGCCCTTGAGGAGGACCGCCAGTTCGTCGGCCGTGCGGCGGGCGTCCGTGGAGATCCGCCAGTGCTCGACGATGTCCTCACCGTCGAACAGGCCGAGCACGGTGTGCGTGTTCCCTACGTCGATCGTCAGCAGCATGGCCGGTACCCGCCCCTACTCCGCCGCTCGCAGATCCAGACCGATGTCCAGGATCGGCGAGGAGTGGGTGAGGGCCCCCACGGCCAGGAAGTCGACGCCGGTGTCGGCGTACACCTTGGCGTTGTCCAGCGTGAGCCGGCCCGAGGCCTCCAGCAGGGCGCGCCCGCCGACGATCGCGACGGCCTCCTCGCACTCCCCGGGCGTGAAGTTGTCCAGCAGGATCAGGTCGGCGCCCGCGTCCACGACCTCGCGCAGCTGGTGCAGGGTGTCGACCTCGACCTCGATCGGCACGTCGGGGAAGGCCTCGCGCACGGCCGTGAAGGCCTGGGCGACGCCGCCCGCCGCGACCACGTGGTTGTCCTTGACCAGGGCCGCGTCCGACAGGGACATACGGTGGTTGACGCCGCCGCCGCAGCGGACCGCGAACTTCTCCAGGGAGCGCAGACCCGGCGTCGTCTTGCGGGTGTCCCGCACGCGTGCCTTCGTGCCGTCCAGGATGTCCGCCCACGCGCGCGTGGCGGTCGCGATCCCGGACAGTCGGCACAGGAGGTTCAGGGCGCTGCGCTCCGCGGTCAGCAGGTCACGCGTGCGCGTGGTGACCGACAGCAGCTTCTGGCCGGCTTCCACGCGGTCGCCGTCCTCCACGTGCCGCTCGACCTCGAACTCGTCGGTGCAGACGACCGAGACGACCGCCTCGGCGACTCTGAGGCCCGCGACGACGCCCCCCTCACGCGCGGTGAAGTCGGCGGTCGCCACCGCCTCCTCGGGGATGGTCGCGACCGTCGTCACGTCCACGCCGTGGTCCAGGTCCTCCTGGATGGCCACGTTGGCGATGTCCTCGACCTCGACGGGGTCGAGCCCGGCGTCGGCCAGGAGCTGGGCGAGCGCGGGATCGAGCCCGCACTCCGCGTATTCGGCGTAGCCCTCGCCCTCGAGGCCGGCGTCGGCGCCACAGGCACAGCCATCGCCGCAGCCGCCGCTCGGGGCGAGGGGAAGGTCGGGGGTGCTCACGTCTGTCACTGCTCCTGCTGGTGCTGCCGGGTCGGGGGGAAGTCTGCGGTATCGGTGGTGTGTACGGCGAGTGTCCGGTCCGGATTCAGCCGTACGACGATGTGGCGGCGCCAGTCCGTGTCGTCGCGGTCGGCGTGGTCCTCGCGCCAGTGGCAGCCGCGGGTCTCCTCCCGCAGGCGGGCCGCGGCGACCAGGACGCGGGCCACGCACAGGAGGTTGGTGGCCTCCCAGGTGTCGACGCCGGGCTCGGCGGTCTTGCCGTTCTCGTCGAGCGCGTCGCGGGCCTCGGTGTGCAGCCGCTGCAGCTGGTCGGCGGCCTTGGCGAGGGACTGGTCGGAGCGCAGCACGCCCGCGCCCTCCGTCATGATCCGCTGGATGGCGAACCGGGCCTCGGGTGCGAGCAGCGGGTGCGCCGGCCTGGACGGCTGCTCGACGGGGGCGGGCATGCGCGCGGGGAGGCTGTCGTCCGCGTGGCTCGCGGCGATGTCGGCGGCGATCCGCTCGGCGTAGACCAGACCCTCCAGGAGGGAGTTGGACGCGAGCCGATTGGCGCCGTGCACACCGGTGCAGGCCGCCTCCCCGCACGCGTACAGGCCCGGGACGGTCGTACGGCCCCGGGAGTCGGTGCGGACGCCGCCGGAGGCGTAGTGGGCCGCCGGGGCTATCGGGATGGGCTCGTGGACGGGGTCGATGCCGTGGGCGCGGCAGGCGGCCAGGATCGTCGGGAAACGGTGCTCCCACATCTCGGCGCCGAAGTGCCGGGCGTCGAGGAACATGTGCTCGGCGTCCTGCTCCTGCATGCGGCGCATGATGCCCTTGGCGACGATGTCCCGGGGCGCCAGCTCGGCCAGTTCGTGCTGTCCGACCATGAAGCGCACGCCGTCCGCGTCGACCAGGTGGGCGCCCTCGCCGCGCACCGCCTCGGAGACCAGCGGCTGCTGGCCCTCCGCGTCGGCGCCGAGGAAGAGCACGGTCGGGTGGAACTGCACGAACTCGAGGTCGCTCACCTCCGCGCCCGCCCTGAGCGCGAGCGCCACGCCGTCGCCCGTCGACACGGACGGGTTGGTGGTAGCGGAGAACACCTGGCCCATGCCGCCGGTCGCGAGGACGACCGCGGGGGCGTGCACGGCGCCCACGCCGTCGTGCTGGCCTTCGCCCATGACGTGCAGGGTGACACCGGCGGTGCGGCCCTCGGCGTCCGTCAGCAGGTCCAGGACGAGCGCGTTCTCGATCGACCGCACCCCACGCGCGCGTACCGCCTCGACGAGCGCCCGGGAGATCTCCGCGCCGGTCGCGTCGCCGCCCGCGTGGGCGATGCGGCGCCGGTGGTGACCACCCTCGCGGGTGAGCTCCAGGCGGCCTTCGGAGGACTCGTCGAAGTGGGCGCCGGTCTCGATGAGGCGCCGTACGGCGCCAGGGCCCTCGGTGACCAGGAGCCGTACGGCGTCCTCGTCGCACAGACCGGCGCCCGCCACCAGGGTGTCGTCCAGGTGCTGTTCGGGGGTGTCACCGTCGCCGAGGGCCGCGGCGATGCCGCCCTGCGCCCAGCGGGTGGAGCCGTCGTCCAGGCGGGCCTTCGTGACGACGACGGTGTTCAGCCCCGCGGCCTCGCAGCGCAGGGCCGCGGTCAGACCGGCGACGCCGGAGCCGACGACCACCACGTCCGCTGAGATCGACCACCCGGGGGCGGGCGCGTGCAGTCGTATGCCTGTGCTGGTCACGAGGCGGCTCCGAAGGTGAGGGGGAGGTTGTCGATCAGCCGGGTCGTCCCGACCCGGGCGGCGACGGCGAGGACGGCCTCGCCGGTGTGGCCGTCCTCGATGTCGGTGATCTCCGTGAAGTCCGACGGGTCGACGAGCGCGAGGTAGTCCAGCTCCAGCGGCGGGTCGAGCCGGGCGGCCTCGTCGAGGACCAGGCGGGCGGCGGCGCGGATGGCGGCCGGGCTGCCCGGGGTGGCCTTGGCGACGGCGTGCGTGTCGGCTGCCGCGCGGGACTCGCCCAGCGCGCTGAGCGCCTCGGCACGGGCGTGGGTGGCGGGCACCTCACGCGCGCGTGCCCGCAGCGCCTCCTGGGCGGCGTGCCGGTCGCGGCCGGCGAACAGGGCCGCCGAGAGCGAGAGCGCGGTGCGGCGCTCCTGCGGGGAGAGGTAGCGGTTGCGGCTGGACAGGGCGAGGCCGTCGGCCTCACGGACGGTCGGGACGCCGACGATCTCGATGCCGAAGTTCAGGTCCCGGACCATGCGGCGGATCAGCGCGAGTTGCTGGGCGTCCTTCTGGCCGTAGAGGGCGACGTCGGGGCGGGTGAGGTGCAGCAGCTTGGCGACGACGGTGAGCACGCCGTCGAAGTGGCCGGGACGCGAGGCGCCCTCCAGGCGCGCCCCCATGGGGCCGGCGCTGACCCGGACCTGGGGTTCGCCGCCGGGGTAGACCTCGTCCACGGACGGCGCGAACACGACGTCCGCGCCCGCCTCCGCGGCGACCTTGAGGTCGGCGTCCAGGGTGCGCGGATAGCGGTCGAGGTCCTCGCCCTCGCCGAACTGCAGCGGGTTGACGAAGACCGTGACGACGACCTCGCCGTCCGGCCCGGCGATCTCCCGGGCGGTGCGGACGACGGTGGCGTGGCCCTCGTGCAGGGCGCCCATCGTCATCACGACGGCCCGGCGGCCGGCACGCGCGCGTGCGTGCAGTTGGGCGGCGGTGCGCAGCAGGGTGGTCATCCGGCATCTCCTTCGGTGCCGTGGGTGCCGGGGGTGCCTTCGGCTCGGCCCGCGAGCACTCCGAGGAGGTCCTCGGCGAGTTCCGGCTTGAGCAGTCCGTGGGCGAGCGCGCGGTCGGCGGTCGCCCGGGCCATCGCCAGGTACCCGGCGACGGTCTGCGGGGCGTGCCGGCGCAGCTCCGCGACGTGCGCGGCGACCGTACCGGCGTCCCCGCGCGCGACGGGGCCGGTGAGGGCTGCGTCCCCGGAGCGCAGGGCGTTGTCGAGGGCCGCGCCGAGCAGCGGGCCCAGCATCCGGTCGGGCGCCTCGACGCCCGCCGCGCGCAGCAGTTCCATGGACTGGGCGACCAGGGTGACCAGGTGGTTGGCGCCCAGCGCGAGGGCCGCGTGGTAGAGCGGGCGGCTGTCCTCGGCGACCCACTCCGGTTCGCCGCCCATCTCGATGACGAGGGCCTCCGCGGCCAGCCGCAGTTCGTCGGGCGCGGTGACGCCGAAGGAGCAGCCGGCGAGGCGCTGGACGTCCACGGGCGTGCCGGTGAACGTCATCGCCGGGTGCAGGGCCAGCGGCAGCGCGCCCGCGCGCGTGGCGGGGTCGAGGACCTTCGCGCCGTACCGCCCCGAGGTGTGCACGAGGAGCTGGCCGGGCCGGACCGCGCCGGTCTCGGCGAGGCCCTGCACCAGACCGGGCAGGGTGTCGTCGGGGACGGTCAGCAGCACCAGGTCGGCGCGCCCGAGGACCTCGGCGGGCGGCATCAGCGGCACGTCGGGCAGCATCAGCGCGGCGCGCCGCCGGGAGGCGTCGGAGACACCGGAGACTGCCACCGGACGGTGTCCGGCGAGCTGGAGGGACGCGGCCAGGGCGGGTCCCACGCGGCCGGCGCCGACGACGCCGACGGTGAGCCGCGCGGGGCGGTCCCTGGGGTCTGGTTGTTGAAATGCACTCACTCGAGGGCGGCCTTCCCGTTCCAGTCCGCGCGGGGTACCGGACGATTTCTCGTCATGTTAACGCGATTGGCCTTCGGAGCGGCCCGCGCGGGAGCTTCCTCGGCTACGTTGACGGGCGGCACGACGCCCGGACGTGCCGGGAGGCGGAACAGGAAACCCTTGAAATACCGCGTCATCGGCAGCGATTCGGCCACCCGTCGCGAGGTGAGTGTGCTGAGCCTCGGCTGCATGCTCTTCGGGACCGTGACCGACGAGGCGACCTCGTTCGCCGTTCTGGACCGTTTCGCCGAGGCGGGCGGAACCTTCGTCGACACGTCGAACAACTATGCGTTCTGGGTCGGCGGGACCCAGGGCGGGGAGAGCGAGGAGCTGCTCGGCCGCTGGATCCGCAGCCGGGGCGTCGGCGACGAGATCACCGTCGCCACGAAACTCGGCGCCCGTCCGAACGCGCCGACGTCGGGTTTCAGCCTCGACGTGGAGGGGCTCTCGGCCAAGACGATCCGGGAATCCGCCGAGCGCAGCAGGGAGCGCCTCGGCATCGAGCGCATCCATCTCCTCTACGCGCACATCCAGGACGAGAGGACACCCCTGGAGGAGACGGTGGGCGGCTTCGCCGAGGTCGTCGCCGACGGTGTCGCGGGACTGCTCGGCGCCAGCAACCACTGGGCCTGGCGGATCGAGGCCGCCCGCAACCTCGCCAGGGCCGCCGGACTGCCCGGATACGAGGTCCTCCAGCATCACCACAGCTACCTCCGCCAGCGCACCGACATCCCCAGCCTGCGCTCCCCCGACGGCAACCCGGGTCTGCTCGGCGCGGATCTGCTCAGCTATGTCCGGGCCAATCCGTCCCTCGCCCAGGTCGCCTACACCCCGCTGCTGAGCGGGGCGTACGTGCGCGAGGACAAGCCGCTCGGCCCGGGCTTCGAGCACGCGGGCACGCCCGCCCGGCTCCGGGCGGTGCGCGAGGTGGCCGAGGAGACCGGCGCGAGCGTCAACCAGGTCGTCCTGTCGTGGCTGATCGGCGCCGAGCTCCCGGTCCTGCCGCTGGTCGGCGCGTCCTCGGTCGAGCAGCTGAACGACAGCCTGGCCGCGGTCGACCTCGAACTGAGCACGGAGCAACGGGCGAAGCTCGACGCGGCGCACTGAGCCGCGCCCGTCCGGCGGCGTTGTCAGTGGCGGGGTGCACCATGAGGGCATGAGCGTGCACATCGACATCTCGGGGCTGCGGCCGGAGCGGGTCGCCGTCGTGACCTCACCCCTGGCCGAGCTCTGCATGGCGCTGCACGCGCTGTCCGAGCCGGGGCACCACCCCGGCCTCCAGGGCTGGGTCACCGGCGTCACCGCCCGCCTCGACTCGCATCTGGCGGACCGGATGTGCGAGGCCGACTTCCTGTGGCGGACGTCGTTCTCCGACCTCTTCCTGCCGTATGCCGGCCTTCCCGGCCGCGACGCGCTGCCCGGCGCCACCCTCGCCGAGGACCTGGACCTCCTCGACAAGCTGACGGACGAACAGTTCGTGGATTGCGCCCTCGAGTTCACCTGCGCGCCGGAATACGACCTGCCGGTCCTCGACGTCCTCCGCGACCCTGCGCTGCGCCGCCGCGCCCTGGAGCTGGCCGCGGCACGCGGGCCGCGGCAGGCGCGGTTCACGGAACGGTTGCTCACCGACCCGCCCCGGGTGCGTGGCTGGCTCAGACAGTTCCTGGAGGACTGCGACGAGGCGTTCTTCGCCGACGTCTGGGCCCGGGTGCGCCACCCCCTCGCCGCCGACGCCCGCCAGAAGACGGACCTGTTGCGCCACAAGGGTCTGCGCGAGGCCCTGGCCTCGGTGTCCGCCGCCGTGACGCTCGACGAGAGCCGTGCGCGGATCACGGTGGACAAGCTGCTCGCGGGCCGCACCGCCACGGCCGACGGCGGGCTGCTGCTCCTCCCGACGAGCCTTGGCTGGCCGCACCTGAGCGTGCTGTTCCGGTACGGCTGGCAGCCGGTCCTGCACTATCCGGTCGGCTCCCCCGAGCTGGCCGCACCGCCCTCGGTCGAGCAGCTGACGCTGCGGATGACCGCCCTCTCCCACCCCGTCCGGATGCAGATCTGCCGCCTGCTGGCCCGCAGCGCCTACACCACCACGGAGCTGGCCCAGGCGCACGGCATGACCGCGCCCGAGATATCCCGCCACCTCGGCGTCCTGAAGAAGGCGGGCCTGATCACCACCCGCCGCCGCGGCCGCTACGTCCTGCACCAGCTGGATGTGACGGTGGTCGCGCGCCTCGGCAGCGACTTCCTGGAGGGCCTGCTGCGCTGACCCGGGGGCACTTCAGCCGTGGCCGCCGGCCCGCACCAGTCCCGTCTCGTACGCCAGGACGACCACCTGTACCCGGTCCCGCAGCCCCAGCTTGGTCAGGATGCGGCCCACATGGGTCTTCACGGTCGCCTCGGACAGCACCAGCCGGGCCGCGATCTCGCCGTTGGACAGCCCCTGGGCGACCAGCACCATCACCTCGCGCTCGCGGTCGGTGAGCCGCTCCAGCTCCTTGTACTCGGGCTTCGGGCCGGTGGTGGGCAGCATCGGCGCGAACCGGTCGAGGAGGCGGCGGGTGGTGGAGGGTGCGACCACCGCGTCGCCGCTGTGCACCGAGCGGATCGCGGCGAGCAGCTCGCCGGGCGGCACGTCCTTCAGCATGAAGCCGGAGGCGCCCGCCTTCAGCCCGGAGAACGCGTACTCGTCCAGGTCGAAGGTCGTCAGGATCAGCACCTTCGGCGGATCGGGCTCCGCACAGATGCGGCGGGTGGCCTCCACGCCGTCCAGCTTCGGCATACGGACGTCCATCAGGACGACGTCGACGTCCGTGGAGCGCACCACCTGCAGGGCCTCGACGCCGTCGCCCGCCTCGGCGACGACGTCCATGTCCGGCTGGGCGGCGAGCACCATCCGGAAGCCGGTGCGCAGCAGCACCTGGTCGTCGACGAGCATCACGCGGATCGTCATCGGGTCCTCTTCCGTGGGTCGGTTCTCTGTGCGGGGCGTGAAGGATCTCGGGGGCGTGACAGGTGTCAACGAGAGGCGCGCGAAAACGTCAATGCGCTGGTTTGAGCGGGAGCAGGGCGCTGATGCGGAATCCTCCGCCCGGGCGCGGGCCCGCGTCCAGGGTGCCGCCGACCATACCCACCCGCTCGCGCATACCGATCAGGCCGTGGCCCTGGCCGTCGGCGCCGCCCTCCTCGTACAGCTCGTGCGGGGCTCCCTTGCCGTCGTCCTCCACGAGCAGGCCGAGGCCGTCGTCGAAGTAGACCAGGCGCACGCTCGCCCCCGCCTTCGGCCCGCCGTGCTTGCGCGTGTTCGTCAGCGCCTCCTGGACGATGCGGTACGCGGTGAGCTCGACCCCGCTCGGCAGCGGCCGCGGTGTGCCCTCGATCTTGAAGTCGACCGGCAGGCCCGAGCCGCGGCACTGCTGGACGAGGTCCTCGATCTGCTCCACGTCCGGCTGCGGCACGTATTCACCGCCCTCCTGGTGCTCACCGGTGCGCAGCACACCCAGCAGGCGGCGCATCTCGGCGAGGGCCTGGCGTCCTGTGGAGGAGATCGTCTCCAGAGCCTTCTTCGCCTGGTCGGGGGCGGCGTCCAGGACGTACGCGGCGCCGTCGGCCTGCACCACCATCACCGACACGTTGTGCGCGACGACGTCGTGCAGCTCGCGCGCGATCCGGGCGCGCTCGGCGGCCACCGCGACCTTGGACTGCGCCTCGCGCTCCTTCTCCAGGCGCGCCGCTCGCTCCTCCAGCTGCGCGAAGTAGGCGCGCCGGGTGCGTATCGAGTCGCCCATCACCCAGGCGAGCGCGAACGGCACGGTCTGGAACACGACGACCGCGACCTGGCCCGGCACGCTCGCGTCGTGCTGCGGCCAGCGCACCTGCGCCAGGGTCGCCGCGCTCAGTCCGGTGAACAGCGCGAGGGTGGAGGCCCAGCGGGCGGCGGTCGCGGCGACCGTGTAGACGATCACCAGCAGCGCGAAGTCGGCCGGTATGACCGCGACGTCCAGCACCAGCTGTGCCAGGCCGAGCGCGCCGGCCAGCAGCAGCATCTTCTCGGGCATGCGCCTGCGCAGCGCGATCACCAGACACAGCAGCAGGGCGACGGGAACGAGCACAGCCGCCGAGTCGGTGCCTCCCCGCTGCTCCTGGTTGACGGTCCCGGCCGCCGCGGAGATCCCGAACAGGACGATGGCCCAGAAGCCGTCGACCCCGGTCGGGTGTCTGCGGAGGAAGTCGTAGAGGCGCTGCACGTAACCCAGCGTAGGGAAGCGGAAAGCGTGCGGGGGTCAACCGGAGGGCCGATCCGAGCCGGCGCGCATACTCCGCAAGGTGGAGGCCGTGATCACCTGTACGCCTAGTCTGGCCGGGTGAGGCACGAGATGACGGACTCCGGCACCTGGCGCGGCTGGCGCGCCGCGACCGAGGTGGCGCTGTACGGCACCGCCGGGAAGGGCGGCTTCTACCGGCGCCCCGAGGGGCCCGCCGGGCACTTCCGTACCTCCGTGCACGCGTCGCCGTTGTTCGCCGGGGCCGTCGCCCGGCTGCTGTGCCGGGTGGACGAGGCGCTGGGCCGGCCCGCCGCACTCGACTTCGTCGACATGGCCGCCGGGCGGGGCGAGCTGGTCACCGGCGTGCTGGCCGCGCTCCCCGCCGACGTGGCCGCCCGCACGCGCGCGTACGCCGTCGAACTCGCCGGCCGCCCCGAGGGCCTCGCCCACCGCGTCGAGTGGCTGCCCGAGCCCCCCTGCGGGATCACCGGGCTGCTGTTCGCCAACGAGTGGCTCGACAACGTGCCCCTGGACGTCGCCGAGGTCGACTCCGCGGGCGTGGCGCGCCTGGTGCTGGTCTCCGCCGACGGAGACGAGCGGCTCGGGGAGCCGGTGACCGGCGCGGAGGCGGACTGGCTGGCGCGTTGGTGGCCGCTGCCGGCCGAGGAGGGCCTGCGGGCGGAGATCGGGCTGCCCCGGGACACGGCGTGGGCGTCCGCGGTCTCGTCCGTCGCGCGCGGGCTCGCGGTGGCGGTGGACTACGCGCACACGGCGGACGCCCGCCCCCCGTTCGGCACCCTCACCGGCTTCCGCGACGGACGCGAGACGGCACCCGTGCCGGACGGGTCGTGCGACATCACGGCGCATGTGGCGGTGGACGCGTGCGCGGCGGCCGGGGCGCCCGCACGGGCGTCGCTGCTGACCCAGCGCGCCGCCCTGCACTCCCTCGGCGTCACGGGCTCGCGCCCCCCGCTCACGCTCGCCTCCACGGAACCGGTCGCCTACGTGCGCGCCCTCGCGAGCGCCGGGGAGGCCGCCGAGCTCACCGCGCCGGGCGGGCTGGGCGGCTTCGGGTGGCTGGTCCAGTCGGTTGGAATTCCGAACCCGCTCGCCCGGGGACACGCGTGAGCCGCTTGTCGGTGCCCTCCCCCGGTGTCCTGCTCGCCGGTGCCCTGGCCCCGGTGTCCTACTTGTCGATGTCCCCGACCACGAAGAACATCGACCCCAGGATCGCCACCATGTCCGCGACCAGCGTGCCCGGCAGCAGTTCGGTGAGGACCTGGATGTTGTTGTAGGAGGCCGAGCGCAGCTTCAGCCGGTACGGCGTCTTCTCGCCCTTGCTGACGAGGTAGTAGCCGTTGATGCCGAGAGGGTTCTCGGTCCACGCGTACGTGTGCCCCTCGGGTGCCTTGAGGACCTTGGGCAGCCGCTGGTTGACCGGACCGGGCGGCAGCTCGGCGAGACGGTCCAGGCAGGCGTCGGCGAGGGCGAGCGCGTTGTGCGTCTGGGCGAGGAGGCACTCGAAGCGGGCGAGACAGTCGCCCTCGCCGCGGGTCACCACCTGCAGGGTGTCCTGGAGCTCGCCGTACGCCAGGTAGGGCTCGTCGCGGCGCAGGTCGAAGTCGACACCCGAGGCGCGCGCGATGGGCCCGCTCACGCCGTACGCGTGGACGTGCTCCGGCGCGAGCGTGCCCACCCCGCGGGTGCGCCCCCGGAAGATCTCGTTGCCGAGGACCAGGTCGTCGAAGACGTCCATGCGCGAGCGCACCGCGGACACCGCGCCGCGCGCGCGTGCGGCCCAGCCCGCCGGCAGGTCCTCCTTGAGGCCGCCGACCCGGTTGAACATGTAGTGCATGCGCCCGCCGGAGACCTCCTCCATGACGTTCTGCACCACCTCGCGCTCGCGGAACGCGTAGAAGACCGGTGTGATGCCGCCCAGCTCCAGGGGGTAGGACCCGAGGAACATCAGGTGGTTGAGCACCCGGTTCAGCTCGGCGAGGAGCGTGCGCGTCCACACCGCGCGTTCGGGAACCTCCATGCCGAGCATCCGCTCCACGGCCATGACCACACCCAGCTCGTTCGAGAACGCCGACAGCCAGTCGTGGCGGTTGGCCAGCATGACGATCTGGCGGTAGTCGCGCGCCTCGAACAGCTTCTCCGCGCCCCGGTGCATGTAGCCGATCACCGGCTCCGCGTGCTGGATGCGCTCGCCGTCCAGCACCAGCCGCAGCCGCAGCACGCCGTGCGTGGAAGGGTGCTGGGGACCGATGTTGAGCACCATGTCGGTGCTCTCCGCGGCACCGCCGATCCCGACCGTGGTCTCCGTAGGGGGAGTCATGGTCCCAGTCTCCCCTACGTACGCTGGGCGTATGGAAACGGGGAGCCCCGGGGGCACGCCTACGACCGCGCCGACGACCGGGACCGGACCGGTGTGGACCGGATTGCCACCGGGGCTGCTGCGGATGCGGCGACTGCTGCTGACGTTCTGGCTGGGGCTCACGGCCCTCGGCCTCGGACTGCTGCTCGGTCTGCTCGCCGCCCCGGTGTGGGCCGCTTTCGCGCTGCTCCCGCTGATCGGGATCGCCTGGGGCCGGGTGCTCCTCGCCCGCAACTGGCGCTCCTGGCGGTACGCCGAACGCGCCGACGACCTGCTGATCAGCCGGGGTGTGCTGTGGCGCGAGGAGACCGTCGTGCCGTACGGGCGGATGCAGCTGGTGGAGGTGACCTCCGGGCCCGTCGAACGGCACTTCGGCCTGGCCAGCGTCCAGCTGCACACCGCCGCGGCCGCGACCGACGCGACCATCCCGGGCCTTGACCCGGCGGAGGCGGAGCGGCTGCGCGACCGGCTCACCGCACTCGGCGAGGCCCGATCGGCGGGGCTGTGACGGCGCCAGATGTCGACGACGTACGGAAGGCGCGGCCGCCGCGTGCCGTCGCCGAGCGGCGGCTGCACCCCGTCACTCCGTTCCGGCGGGCGTGGGCGCCGGTCGCGGTGCTCGTCGGCTGGGCGGTGCACGACCCGCACCAGGCGCAGGAACAGCTCACCCGGCTGACCACGACGACCCTGCTGATCGCGCTCGCCGTCCTCGTCCCGGTGGCCTCCGCCTACGGCTTCCTGTCCTGGTGGTTCACCCACTTCGCGGTGACCGACAGCGAGTTGCGCATCCGCACCGGGCTGCTGTTCCGGCGCACGGCGCACATCCGGCTCGATCGCCTCCAGGCGGTCGACGTCACACAGCCGCTGCTCGCGCGGATCGCGGGCGTCGCGAAACTGCGGCTCGACGTCGTCGGCGCCGACAAGAAGGACGAACTGGCCTTCCTGGGCGACGACGAGGCACGCGCGCTGCGGGCCGAACTGCTCGCGCGGGCGGCGGGTTTCGCCCCCGAGACGGCGCACGAGGTGGGTGAGGCGCCGGCCCGCGAGCTGCTGCGCGTACACGCGCGCGACCTCGCGATCGCACTGGTGCTGACCGGCGCGGCCTGGGGCGCGCTCGCCGCCGCGCTCGTCTTACCGCCCGTCCTGTGGCTGGTCACCCACAGCGTGGTGACGGTCCTCGCCACCGGTCTGCCGCTGCTCGGCGCGGCGGGTGCGCGCAGCGCGGGACGGTTCGTCGGCGAGTACGACTGGACGGTCGCCGAGTCGCCGGACGGACTGCGTATCGACCGCGGGCTGCTGGACCGCACCCACGAGACGGTGCCGCCGGGGCGGGTGCAGACGGTGCGGATCGTGCAGCCGCCGCTGTGGCGGCGCCGCGACCGGGTGCGCGTCGAACTCGACGTGGCCGGCTCGGCCAACTCCGTGCTCGTGCCGGTCGCCCCGCGCGCGGTCGCGGAGGCCGTCGTCGGGCGCGTGCTGCCCGGGGTGACCGTGCCGGCGGCGGCCGCCCTGTCCCGGCCGCCGCGCCGGGCGGGGCGGTGCGTGCCGCTGTGGTGGCGCGGCTACGGCATCGCGGTCACCGACACAGTGTTCGCCACCCGGCACGGACTGCTGCGCCGCACCCTGACGCTCGTCCCGCACGCCAAGGTCCAGAGCGTACGGCTCACCCAGGGACCCTGGCAGCGGCTCTGGCGGCTCGCCGACGTCCATGTGGACACCGGCGCCGACAAGACCGTCACGGCCCGTCTGCGGGGCGCACAGGAGGCCGCCGAGCTGCTCCGGTCCCAGGCCGAGCGCTCCCGCACCGGCCGCCGGGACGCGCACCCCGACCGCTGGATGGCCTAGGACCCCGGACGACACCGAGGGCCGTGTCCCGCCACCCAGGAGGCGGAGGACACGGCCCTCGGACCGGAAGCCGGAAGTTCAGGACACCTTGGTGCGCAGGCCCTGGAGGTCGATCACCTCGGTCTCGTCGTGCGCGGTCAGGTCGATCACCTGGCCCACACCGCGCGACTCCTCGCCCGCCGGCTTGAACTCCGCCTCGGCCTCGGCCTTGTGCAGAGCGAGCGCCTCCTGGCCGACGACGTCCGCGAGGTCCTCGTTATGCACGGCGTCCAGGGAGTCCAGGGCCGCGCTCTTCGTACCGAAGAAGTCGAAACCGCCCTCGGCCGTGGGACGCCGTACCGGCGCGGCGGCGGGTACGACCGCCACGGCGGTCGGCACGGTGAAGTGGCCGGAGGGCCGCACCACGGGGGCGGCGGGACGCGGGGCGGGGGCGGCGGCCCCGGAAACGGCACCGGCCGCCGGGACGGCGGTCTCCGGGGTGACGTCTTCCGCCGGGGCCTCTGTCTCCTCGTCAGCCGGGTGAGCGGCGGCCGCGCGCGCGTGCTCGTCGACCGCCTCGGGCTTCCCCTCGGCCTCGTCCTCCGCCTCACCGGCACCGACCTTCGCCGCCTCCGCCACGGGCTCGGCGGCCTCGGCGGCGTCGCTGCCGGCGGCCGCGACCATCTCGGGGTCCAGCTTGGCGAGTGCCACCCGCGCCCGCACGAACAGCTTCGAGCCCTCCGCGGAGAAGGCTTTCGGAACGCCGGGCGTGTCGTCCGCGTCGTCCACCGCGGATGCGGCGGCGGCCTCGGTCTCCTGCGCCCTGTCCTTGTCGTCCCGCTCGTCCTGCTGGTCCCGCTCGACCTCGGACGACACACGCGCGGGCGGCAGTGCCGGCACGTCCGAGGTGGTCTCCATCTCGAGCAGACGGCGGCCCTCCAGGGCGCTCGCCCGCTCGGTCTCCGCGGTGGCGTAGCGGCGCAGCAGCGCGGCGTGCTCGTTGCGCAGGCCGGCCAGTTCGGTGCGCTTGGCCCGCAGCCGCTGCTCCAGCTTGACGCGCAGCTCACGCGATTCCTCGAGGTCGGTCTCCAGTTCGGCGACGCGCTCCTCGAAGCGCCACTCGTCGCTCGCCCGCGCGCGCGTGAGGTCGGCGACCTGTTTACCGGCCTGCAGGTCCCAACGACGCAGGACGGCTGCCCCGACGACCGCGGTGGCCGCCGCGATCGCGGCGACGATACGGAGCACGCCGGGATCCGAGAACACCCAGGGGCCGAAGGCGCAGGTGAGAGAGACGCCTGCGATCACCGAGGGAGGCAGCAGCCTGTGCAGAGGCGGGGAATGGCGGTGACGTCCACGTGGCATGGCCAGAAACTTACCGCGCGTAGGCGAATGTTGGCGCCCCGCCCCGTAAAAACACAGCCATACCGAAGTCTTCACAGCACTTCGGGACACGGTACCGTCGGCCGGATCAAGATCACCGGTCAGTGGTCGCCGAGCCGCCCGCTGATCCACTCCAGCGTCGGCGGGATCTCCCGTCGCCAGGTGTTGAAGTTGTGCCCGCCGCTTTCGAGGATGATCGACGAGATCCGGGTCCTGTTCGTCGCCTTCACCTGGTCTATCAACCTCAGCGTGGCCTTGTAGTTGGACTCGCCGACTTTGCTGCTGGTGACGAGCAGGGACGTGTCCGGGGCGGAACGATTCTTCATAAACCAGCGCAGATCGGCCTCGTCACGCAGGGTCCTGTTCCCGTGGAAGAGGTCGCCGGTCGTCGGGTCGGTCGGCGCCTTGTAGTACGCCGACAGGCCCGCACCCGCCGCGAACACGTCCGGGTGGTGCATCGCGAGCTTGAGCGCGCAGTATCCGCCCGTGGAGTCCCCGATGACACCCCAGTTGCCGGGCTTCCGGCCCACCCGGTAGTGGGCGGTGACGGCCTCCGGCAGGTCCTTCGCGAAGAACGACTCGGTCTGCGGCCCGCCCGGGATGTCCACGCACTCGGTGTCCCGGGGCGGCGCCACCGTCGGCCGCAGCATCACCAGGATCATCGGCTGCATCCGCCCGTCCTTGGCGAGCTGCCGCGCGGTACGCGGATAGTGCAGTTTGTCCACGAGCGCCTCCGCCGTACCGGGGTAACCCGTCAGGACGACGGCCGCGGGAAACGTACGCGTGCGGTACTCCGGCGCGAAGTACTCCGGCGGCAGATACACGTACGCCGGCGTGGCGATGTGTGTCGTACGCCCGCTCAGGACCACCTTCTGGATCTGCCCGCCGAACCGCGGCCGCCCGACACCGCCCTTGTCGACGTGCCGCGTGTCGACGACCTGGAGCTGCGCTCCTGAAGCGCCGTTCGCCGCCGTGTGGTCGACCACCACGCCCACGTCGGTCTCCTTGCCGAACAGGTCCGCCCAGCTGGCGTAGAAGCCGAAGGCCTGGTTGGCCAGGAGACCCACCGACACGAACAGGGCCAACTGGGTGGACAGCAGCAGGCCGACGCGCCCGCCGACGGCAAGCCAGGTCCGCCGGGACAGCCGTGGCCACGACCACACCGTGCCGACGAACAGCACTAAGGCGAAAAGAACCGACAACAGCAGCACTGTATTGCTCGTAAGACCCATGCGGTGGCTTCCTGCCTGCTCTCCGTC
Organism: Streptomyces sp. NPDC002588; assembly: GCF_040295925.1. Lineage (NCBI taxonomy): Bacteria > Bacillati > Actinomycetota > Actinomycetes > Kitasatosporales > Streptomycetaceae > Streptomyces > Streptomyces sp. NPDC002588. The sequence goes on along the minus strand of NZ_JBEOWF010000056.1, from coordinate 19,732 downwards.
CGGGCACCCGCCCGCTCCCCCCGACTCCTTCGCGGGGGCTTGTCCCGGACTTTCCCTGGCCTTTTCAGCGGCTTTGAAGAGACGAGTGAACCTGTCCCCCCGAGACACCGTCCTAGAGGGCGCAATGTCGCCGGATGCCCGAATCGGCACCGGGTCCAAGGTCTCTCGCGGAACAACGGGATGCGATGTCTGTCAGGGAAGATGGGGAAATGTCGGGCGGGGTTCCGAACCGATCAAGCCGGGTGCGCCAGATAGTGCGAGGTCCGCGCCCCGAGTCCGTACCTGCCCTCGTCGGCAGAGCCTGCGCGCTCGTGGGCCTGCTGGACGTCGCCGCGGGCGTGTTCCCGCGGTTCCGCAACAGCCGTATGCACACGCTCGCCGAGGTGCTGCCGGGCGCGTTCGGGCCGTTCGCCGCGGCGCTCTCGCTCAGCGCCGGCGTCCTCCTGCTGCTGCTCGCCCACGGCCTCAAGCGCTCCAAGCGGCGCGCGTGGCGGGCCGCGGTGGTGCTGCTCCCGGCGGGCGCCGTCTCGCAGTTCGTGTACCGGCACTCGCTCGTCGGCGCGCTGATCTCGCTCGCCCTGCTGGTGCCGCTGGTGGTCCACCGCGACCAGTTCGCGGCCCTGCCCGACCCGCGCAGCCGCTGGCGCGCGCTCGCCAACTTCGTCCTCATGGGCGCCGGTTCCCTCGGTCTCGGACTGGTCATCGTCAGCGTCCATCCGCGGCGCATGATCGGCGACCCGAGCCTGGCCGACCGCCTTACGCACGTCCTGTACGGCCTCTTCGGTTTCGAGGGCCCGGTCGACTACCAGGGCAGCACCTCCTGGACCGTCGCCTTCTCCCTCGGCGCCCTCGGCTGGATCACCGCCGTCACGACCATCTACCTCGCCTTCCGGCCCGAGCACCCGGCGGCGCAGCTCACCGAGGAGGACGAGGCCCGGCTGCGCGCCCTCCTGGAGAAGCACGGAAGGCGCGACTCCCTCGGCCAGTTCGCGCTGCGCCGCGACAAGGCCGTGGTCTTCTCCCCCAGCGGCAAGGCCGCCGTCACCTACCGCGTCGTCTCCGGTGTGATGCTCGCCAGCGGCGACCCGATCGGCGACGTCGAGGCCTGGCCCGGCGCCATCGAACGCTTCATGGACGAGGCCAAGGCCCACTCCTGGACGCCCGCCGTCATGGGCTGCTCGGAGACCGGCGGCGAGGTCTGGACCCGCGAGACCGGCCTCGACGCCCTCGAACTGGGCGACGAGGCGGTGGTGGACGTCGCGGATTTCTCCCTCGCCGGCCGCGCGATGCGCAACGTGCGGCAGATGGTCAAGCGCATCGAGCGCGCGGGTTACGAGACCCGGGTACGTCGTGTCCGTGACCTCGGCGAGGCCGAGCTCGAGCGCATCCGCCGCGCCGCGGAGGACTGGCGCGGCACCGACACCGAACGCGGCTTCTCCATGGCCCTGGGCCGCATCGGCGACGCCGCCGACGGCGACTGCCTGATCGCCACCGCCCACAAGGCCGACGAGACGCCCGGGGCGTACGGCGACCTGAAGGCGATCCTGCACTTCGTGCCCTGGGGCACCGACGGCGCCTCCCTGGACCTCATGCGCCGCGACCGCTCGGCCGACCCGGGCATGAACGAACTCCTCATCGTCGCGGCGCTCCAGGCGGCCCCGAAATTCGGCGTCGCGCGCGTGTCGCTGAACTTCGCGATGTTCCGCTCCGCGCTGGCCCGCGGCGAGAAGATCGGCGCCGGTCCGGTGCTGCGCGCCTGGCGCGGGCTGCTGGTCTTCCTGTCCCGCTGGTTCCAGATCGAGTCCCTCTACAAGTTCAACGCCAAGTTCCAGCCGCGATGGGAGCCCCGCTTCGTCGTCTACCGGGCCTCCGGCGACCTGCCCCGCATCGGCTTCGCCGCCATGCAGGCCGAGGGCTTCGTCAACCTCGCCCTCCCCCTGCCACGCTTCCTGCGCCGCCGCACCAAGCCGGCACGCGCGTGTGCCCACTCCCTGGCCGAAAGAGACGTACAGGCCGCCTAGTGCCCTGACAGTGTGGAGTCCGGGCACTCCGAGACCGGCCCGGGCGGAAGCCCCACCCCCCCAGCCCTGGGGCTTCCGCCCGGGCCGCCCGGCGCCGCGCCACCCGCCACGGCCTACGCTGAACGTATGAGCAAGCAGAGCGGACGCGGGTGCGTCGCCGGGCTTCCGGAATGGGACCGCTGCGCGGTCATGGGGGTCGTCAACGTGACACCGGACTCCTTCTCCGACGGCGGCCGCTGGTTCGACACGACGGCCGCCGTCAAGCACGGCCTCCAGCTGGTCGCCGAGGGCGCCGACCTCGTCGACGTCGGCGGCGAGTCCACCCGACCCGGCGCCACCCGCGTCGACGAGGCCGAGGAACTCCGCCGTGTCGTCCCCGTGGTCCGCGGCCTCGCCTCCGAGGGTGTCGTCGTCTCCGTCGACACCATGCGCGCCCGGGTCGCCACCCAGGCCCTCGCCGCCGGCGCCGCCCTGGTCAACGACGTCAGCGGCGGCCTCGCCGACCCGGCGATGATCCCCGCCGTCGCGGACGCCGACGCCCCCTTCGTCGTCATGCACTGGCGCGGCTTCCTGGAGGGCGGCAACGTCAAGGGCGTGTACGAGGACGTGGTCGCCGAGGTCGTCGACGAACTCCGGGCGCGCGTGGACGCCGTACTCGCGGGCGGTGTCTCCCCCGACCGCGTCGTCGTCGACCCGGGGCTCGGCTTCTCGAAGGAGGCCGACCACGACCTCACCCTCCTCGCCCACCTCGACCGGCTGCACGCGCTCGGGCACCCGCTGCTCGTCGCCGCGTCCCGCAAGCGGTTCCTGGGCCGCGTCCTGGCCGGGCCGCAGGGCGCGCCCCCGCCCGCACGAGAGCGCGACGCGGCCACGGCCGCCGTCTCCGCGCTCGCAGCGCACGCCGGAGCGTGGGCGGTGCGCGTACACGAGGTCCACGCGACGGCCGACGCCGTACGCGTCGCACGCGCCGTGGAAGGGGCGCGTACGAAAATTGAGACAAGCACCGGCACGAACCCCGAGCAGAGCGCCCCGCAGGACACCCGAGCCGCAGAAGGAGCCCGGTGAGCGCCCCCCACACCGACGTGGAGCAGGTCGAGGCGGCCAACACCGCTTTCTACGAGGCACTGGAGCAGGGCGACTTCGAAGGTGTCTCCTCGCTCTGGCTCACCCCCGCCGACCTGGGCGTCGAGGAGGAGTACCACGACCCGGCGGACACCGGCGTGATCTCCTGCGTGCACCCCGGCTGGCCGGTGCTCACCGGCCGCGGCGAGGTCCTCCGCTCCTATGCGCTGATCATGGCGAACACCGACTACATCCAGTTCATCCTGACCGATGTCCATGTCTCGGTCACCGGCGACACCGCCCTGGTGACCTGCACGGAGAACATCCTCAGCGGGGGCCCCGCGCCCCGGGCCGGCGAGGAGCTCGGCCCGCTCGTGGGCCAGCTGGTGGTCGCGACGAACGTGTTCCGCCGCACCCCGGACGGCTGGAAACTGTGGTCGCACCACGCCTCGCCGGTGCTGGCGGAGAACGAGGAGGACGAGACGGACGAGGACGACGAGACACCCTCCTGAGGCGCCGTCGGCGCCGCCGGGCCCCAAGAAGTGGTTGGAATCACGAACCCGCGGGTAGGGGCGGCTACCAGCCCGTGAGCGACCGGGTTACCCGGGGGAAACGCCCGGTGAAAACCCGGCTCCGATCCGGGCCCGGCGTGCCCGGGGCCCGGGCCTGTCGGTGCCCGCGGGTAGATTCGTTCGAGGCCGGGGGGACGCCGGCACCCGCTACGGACCGGCCGCAACCGACGATGGCAGGAGTGATTCGCGTGGATCGTGTCGCGCTGCGCGGCCTCAAGGCCCGTGGGTACCACGGGGTGTTCCCGGAGGAACGCGAGAAGGGCCAGACCTTCGTCGTGGACCTCGTCCTGGGCCTGGACACCCGCCCGGCCGCCGCCGCCGACGACCTGGCGAAGACCGTGCACTACGGCATCGTGGCGGAGGAGGTCGTGGCCGTCGTCGAGGGCGAACCGGTCAACCTCATCGAGACGCTCGCCGAACGCATCGCCCAGGCCTGTCTGAAGCACGAGGGGGTAGAGGAGGTCGAGGTCCGCGTCCACAAACCGAACGCGCCGATCACCGTCCCCTTCGACGACGTGACCGTCACCATCACCCGGAGCCGAGTATGACCGCGTCCTTCACCGAGGGTCACAGCGACCCGACCGTTCAGCCGGTACCTGCCTCCGTCGTGCAGCAGGTGGACGCCGCCGACACGACCCTGCACAACCCGAAACGAGCGGTGATCTCCCTCGGGGCGAACCTCGGCAACCGCCTGGAGACCCTCCAGGGCGCCATCGACGCTCTCGAGGACACCCCGGGCGTCCGCATCAAGGCCGTCTCCCCTGTGTACGAGACGGAGCCCTGGGGCGTGGAGCCCGGCAGCCAGCCCGCCTACTTCAACGCGGTCGTCCTGCTCAAGACCACCCTGCCCCCGTCCTCGCTCCTGGAGCGGGCGCACGCGGTCGAGGAGGCCTTCCACCGCGTCCGGGACGAGCGCTGGGGCGCCCGCACCCTGGACGTCGACATCGTGGCGTACGCCGACGTCGTCGACGACGACCCGCATCTGACCCTCCCCCACCCCCGCGCCCATGAACGCGCCTTCGTGCTGGCTCCCTGGCACGACGTGGAACCGGAGGCCCAGCTGCCCGGCCGCGGCGCGGTCGCCGACCTCCTCGACGTGGTCACCCGCGAGGGCGTCATCCCGCGCAAGGACCTGGAACTCCACCTGCCCGAGTAGTCGTTAAGGTCAAGACGACCACTGCCCGCGGGAGGACCCGCGGAACCCGGGGGAGCTGAAGGGACACCGTGAGAGAGCTGCGCATCAGGGTGCTGGCAGGCGTGTTCATCGTGGCCGGAGTCCTGTCCTGGGCGGGCGCCCGCCTGTGGAACTCGATCGGGACCCTGCCCAGCGTCCCGCTGGCCGCGCCCATCGTCCTCGCCCTGATCGCCGTGGTCCTGCTGTCCACGGCGCTCTCGCTGCGCGCCCGTCTCAAGGCCCAGCGCGACCGCCGTCCCGAGGCCAAGGGGGTCGACCCCCTCATGGCGGCCCGCGCGGTCGTCTTCGGCCAGGCCAGCGCCCTGGTGGCCGCCCTCGTCTCCGGCATGTACGGCGGCACCGGCGTCTTCCTCCTGGAGTCCCTGGACATCCCGGCCCGCCGCGACCAGGCCATCTACGCCGGCTTCTCGGTCCTCGCGGGCATCGGCGTCATAGCGGCCGCTCTGTTCCTGGAGCACATCTGCAAACTCCCGGAGGACGACGACGACCACCACAACGGCGCGGCGTCCACGGCCTGAGCCGCCGAAGCCTCAGCGCGCCAGTATCAGGCTCATCGCCTCGGCCCGGGTCGTGGCGTCCCGCAGCTGACCGCGCACCGCCGAGGTCGTCGTCTTGGCGCCCGGCTTCCGAATCCCGCGCACCGACATGCACATGTGCTCGGCCTCGATGACGACGATCACACCGCGCGCCTCGAGAATCCGCATGAGGGAGTCGGCGACCTGCGTGGTGAGCCGTTCCTGCACCTGGAGCCGGCGGGCGAACACCTCGACCAGCCGGGCGAGCTTCGACAGTCCCGTGATCTTGCCGCTCTCCGCCGGGATGTATCCGACATGCGCAACACCGTGGAACGGCAGCATGTGGTGCTCGCACAGCGACACGATCTCGATGTCCTTCACGAGGACCATCTCGTCGTGGCCGAGATCGAACGTCGTCGTCAGGACGTCCTCGGGCTGCTGCGTATGTCCCGCCAGGAGCTCCCGGTACGCCCGCGCCACCCGTGCCGGTGTTTCCTTCAGGCCCTCACGGTCCGGGTCCTCACCGACCGCGATCAGCAGTTCGCGTACGGCGTTCTCGGCCCGCTTCTCGTCGAACTCGCCGATGATGCCCTCGCCGTCCAGCGTCACGGGGTCGGTCATGTGCTGCCTCGTTCCTCGGTGTCCTGACAAGAGCATACGAATTCGGTCATACGCAATGCCGCGCCCCCCAGGCTAGAACCTGGGGGGCGCGGCATTCATTCCGGGCCTGGTCACGGCCCTGTGAGCCGGTCAGCTCTCGGGGCGGTCCTCCGGGGCGGGCTCGGCCACCGGGGAGGTCTCCGCCGCGGTGGACTTCGCGGTGGAGATCGCCGGGGTCGCGCCGTTGGCGCCGTTCGTCAGTGCGAGCTCCTTGGGGGAGAGCACCGGCGGACGGGTGGACGGCGTACGGCGGGAGGAGCCGGTCCAGGCCGGCCGCGGGGGACGCCTGACGATGGGGGCGAAGATCTCGGCGATCTGCTCCTTGCCCAGCGTCTCCTTCTCCAGCAGCTGCAGGACCAGGTTGTCGAGGACGTCGCGGTTCTCCACCAGGATTTCCCAGGCTTCGTTGTGCGCGTTCTCGATGAGCTTCTTGACTTCCTCGTCCACCAGCGCGGCGACCTCTTCCGAGTAGTCGCGCTGGTGAGCCATCTCACGTCCGAGGAACGGCTCGGTGTTGTCGCCGCCGAACTTGATCGCGCCCAGACGCTCGGTCATGCCGTACTGGGTGACCATCGCGCGAGCGGTGGCCGTGGCCTTCTCGATGTCGTTCGCCGCACCCGTGGTCGGGTCGTGGAAGACGAGCTCCTCCGCCGCGCGGCCGCCCAGCATGTAGGCCAGCTGGTCCAGCATCTCGTTGCGCGTGGTGGAGTACTTGTCCTCGTCCGGGAGGACCATCGTGTAGCCCAGGGCACGACCTCGGGAGAGGATCGTGATCTTGTGGACCGGGTCGGAGTTCGGGGAGGCCGCCGCGACCAGGGCGTGTCCGCCCTCGTGGTACGCGGTGATCTTCTTCTCCTTGTCCGACATGATCCGGGTCCGCTTCTGCGGGCCCGCGACCACGCGGTCGATCGCCTCGTCCAGCATGTGGTTGTCGATCAGCTTCTTGTCCGAGCGGGCCGTCAGCAGCGCGGCCTCGTTCAGCACGTTGGAGAGATCGGCACCCGTGAAGCCGGGGGTGCGGCGGGCGACGGCGGACAGGTCCACGTCCGGCGCGACCGGCTTGCCCTTCTGGTGGACCTTGAGGATCTCCAGACGGCCCTGCATGTCCGGGCGGTCGACCGCGATCTGGCGGTCGAAGCGGCCGGGGCGCAGCAGCGCCGGGTCGAGGATGTCGGGCCGGTTCGTCGCGGCGATGAGGATCACACCGCCCTTGACGTCGAAGCCGTCCATCTCGACGAGCAGCTGGTTCAGGGTCTGCTCGCGCTCGTCGTGACCACCGCCGAGGCCGGCGCCGCGGTGGCGGCCGACCGCGTCGATCTCGTCGACGAAGACGATCGCCGGGGCGTTCGCCTTGGCCTGCTCGAAGAGGTCACGGACTCGCGAGGCACCGACACCGACGAACATCTCGACGAAGTCGGAACCGGAGATCGAGTAGAAGGGGACGCCCGCCTCGCCGGCGACGGCGCGCGCGAGGAGCGTCTTGCCGGTGCCGGGCGGGCCGTACAGCAGCACGCCCTTGGGGATCTTGGCGCCGACGGCCTGGAACTTGGCCGGCTCCTGCAGGAACTCCTTGATCTCGTGGAGTTCCTCGACGGCCTCGTCCGAACCGGCGACGTCGGCGAACGTCGTCTTCGGGGTGTCCTTGGTGATGAGCTTCGCCTTGGACTTCCCGAAGTTCATGACGCGGGAGCCGCCGCCCTGCATCTGGTTCATCAGGAACAGGAAGACGACCACGATGAGGACGAAGGGGAGCAGGGACAGCAGGATCCCGACGAAGGCGTTCTGCTTCGTCGGAGAGACCGTGTAGCCGTCCGGGATCTGCTTGTCCTGGTACTTGGTCTGCAGGGTGTTGGCGATGGTCACGCCCTGGTCGCCGATGTAGCTCGCCTGGATCTTCGAGCTGCCCTTGACCTTTACGCCGTTCTTGAGCGTGACCTTGATGGTCTGCTCGTCACCGGTGGTGAGCTTGGCCGACTCGACCTTGTTGTCGTTGATCGCTGCCACGACCTGGCCGGTGTCCACCGTCTTGTAGCCGCCGGACGAGCCGACGACCTGCATCAACACGACCACGGCAAGGACGGCCAGCACGATCCACATGACCGGCCCACGGAAGTATCGCTTCACGTCCATCCATACGGAGCGGTGTCGCCCCGTCCCTCCTGCCATAGTGAGTTTGATAAGACAGTTCTTCTGACGGTACCCCAGCTTTGTTGCGCGAAGCCGCACGGTCCGGCTGGCAAGCCCGTCTGCATGCTCCAACGGCGCGAGGGCCGCAGGGGTTCCCACATCGTCCTACGAGGCTTGGGCCTCTCGGGTTCAGCCGCCGTAGACGTGGGGCGCGAGCGTACCGACGAACGGGAGGTTGCGGTACTTCTCGGCGAAGTCGAGGCCGTAGCCGACCACGAACTCGTTGGGGATGTCGAAGCCGACCCATTCGACGTCGATGGCGACCTTCGCGGCGTCCGGCTTGCGCAGCAGCGTGCACACCTTCAGCGACTCCGGCTCGCGGGAGCCGAGGTTGGACAGCAGCCAGGACAGGGTCAGGCCGGAGTCGATGATGTCCTCGACGATCAGGACGTGCTTGCCCTTGATGTCGGTGTCGAGGTCCTTGAGGATCCGCACCACACCGGAGGACTGGGTGCCCGCGCCGTACGACGACACGGCCATCCAGTCCATGGTGACGGGGGTGGACAGCGCCCGGGCGAGGTCGGCCATGACCATCACCGCGCCCTTGAGGACGCCGACGAGCAGCAGGTCCTTGCCCGCGTACTCCGCGTCGATCTTCGCCGCCAGCTCCGCCAGCTTCGCGTCGATCTCTTCCTTGGTGATGAGCACCTGCTTGAGGTCGGCACCCATGTCTTTCGCGTCCACCCGCATCACTTTCGGTCGTCCCAGCGGCCGCCGGGACCCTCCCTGCGGAGGGTCGCGCGTCAGCCTTGCCGAATCACCAGTCTGCCACCCTGCCGCTGGGCGACGACTTTGCCGGGGAGATTGATGGCTCCCTGGCCGCGCCAGCCGGTGATCAGCCGGTCGACCTCCTCGATGTGCCGGGCGAAGAGGGAACCTGCCGGGGCGCCCGCCTCGATGGCCGCGCGGCGCAGGATGCGGCGGCGCACGGCGGGCGGCAGGGCGTAGAGCTTGGCGCACTCCAGGAGGCCTGCCGCGTCCCGTACGGAGGCCTCGGCGCGGCGGGCCCAGGTGTCGAGGGCGTCGGCGTCGTCGCGGGAGAGCTGGGCCGTCCGGGCGAGGGCTTCGACGACGCCCTTGCCGAGAGCCTTCTCCAGCGCGGGCAGGCCCTCGTGGCGCAGCCGGGAACGGGTGTAGGCCGGGTCGGCGTTGTGCGGGTCGTCCCAGACGGGGAGGGACTGGACCATGCAGGCCCTGCGGGCGGTCTGCCGGTCGAGCTCGAGGAAGGGGCGGCGGTAACGGCCGTCGGCCCCCGAGACCGCGGCCATTCCGGACAGGGAGCGGATGCCGGAGCCCCGGGCGAGGCCGAGCAGTACGGTTTCGGCCTGGTCGTCGCGGGTGTGGCCGAGGAGGACGGCGGCGGCGCCATGGTGTTCGGCGGCCGCGTCGAGAGCGGCGTACCGGGCGTCCCGGGCGGCGGCCTCGGGGCCTCCTTCGCGGCCTACGGTCACGGCGGTGCACTCGACCGGGTCGAGGCCGAGTTCGCGCAGGCGCAGGACGACTTCCTGGGCACGCAGGTCGGACCCGGGCTGGAGGCCGTGGTCGACGGTCACGCCGCCGGCCCGTACGCCCAGCCGGGGTGCCTCGAAGGCGAGGGCGGAGGCGAGCGCCATGGAGTCGGCGCCGCCGGAGCATGCGACGAGGACGAGCGGCGCGGGCCGGCGCTCGGGCGACCCCGGCTCCGCGGTCCGGTGGTCGTTGAGGATGTCGTGGAGGACGCGGCGGATCGCCAGGCGTATCGCCGCGACCGCAGGATGGGGACCCATGTCCGGTTCCCTTCAATGAAGTTTTCGGGGGTGAACCCGAGGTCGGTCACTCAGAGTGTGTAGATGGTGACAGAACCGGGCCGTTCCCCGAGCATCGCACGCCTGTCGCGGGCACACGGTCCCTCGGACGGGTGATTGCGTGGGCGATCGCCTGCCGTCGGCCGGATCCGGTGTACGACCTCCTCACCGGTTCACGACTCGGCCTTGCGGTGCACGCGCGCGACCCAGTCCGTCGGTTTGGCGATCTCGGCCTTGGTCGGAAGTGTGTTCGGGGAGGTCCAGACGCGGTTGAAGCCGTCCATGCCGACCTGATCGACGACGGCCCGGACGAACCGCTCGCCGTCCTTGTACTGTCGCAGCTTGGCGTCCAGTCCGAGCAGCTTGCGCAGAGCGATGTCCAGCCGGGAGGCGCCCTTGGCGCGACGCTGCTGGAACTTCTCGCGGATCTCGGAGACCGTCGGTACGACGTCGGGGCCGACTCCGTCCATGACGAAGTCGGCGTGGCCCTCCAGGAGGGACATCACGGCGGTGAGGCGGGCGAGGATCTCGCGCTGGGCCGGGGTCTGGACGAGTTCGACGAGGGAGCGCCCGCCGTCGTCCTCCTCGCCCTCCGGGCGGCCGCCTGCGAGGGACTGGGCGGCTTCCCTGATGCGCTCAAGGAAGGTCATGGGGTCGACGTCGGTCTCCCCGAGGAACGACTGGATCTCTCCCTCGAGGTGGTCGCGCAGCCAGGGCACGGCGGAGAACTGGGTGCGGTGCGTCTCCTCGTGGAGGCAGACCCAGAGGCGGAAGTCGTGGGGGTCGACGTCGAGTTCGCGTTCGACGTGGACGATGTTGGGGGCGACGAGCAGCAGCCGGCCGCCGTTCTTGCCGCCGGCCGGGAGTTCCCGGGTGGCGGGGGCGAAGGTCTCGTACTGGCCGAGGACGCGCGAGGCGAGGAACGACAGGAGCATGCCGAGTTCGACGCCGGTGACCTTGCCGCCGACGGCGCCGAGGACCGCGCCGCCGGGGCTGTTGCCCCGGCGCTCCTGCATCTTGTCGAGGAGGGGCTTGAGGATCTCCCGGAACCCGGCGACGTTGGCCCGGACCCAGCCGGGGCGGTCGACGACGAGGATCGGGGTCTCGTGGATGTCCTCGGTGCCCATCAGGGTGAAGCCTCGGACGTGTTCCTCCGAGGCCTTGGCGTGCCGGCGCAGTTCGGCGACGACGGTCCTGGCCTCGTCGCGGCTCACCTCAGGCCCCGGCCGCACGAGCCGGGTCGCGGTCGCCACCGCGAGATTCCAGTCGACCATCCCAGTAGATGCAGCACCACCGATGCTCGTCATGTGTCAACCGTACGTGGTCGTTGCCGGTTGGGGCAGGCCGCGCGGGGGCGATCAGGGAGACGTCGGGGTCGGACTCCGGGTCGGGTCCGGGGCCGGAGCCCGGGTCGTCCCCGAGGGGCGTCCCTCATCGGCAACCGCACCCGGCCAGGGCGGTGGCCGCCTTGTCCAGCGCGGTCTGGGCCGCCGTCGGGTCGCTGGTGCCGGAGGCCAGCACGGCGAAGGCCAGCAGCCGGCCGTCCTGGTCGACGACCGTCCCGGCGAGGGCGTTCACGCCGGTCAGGGTGCCGGTCTTGGCGCGTACGACGCCCGCCGCGCCGTCGGCGTAGCGGGCGCTGAGAGTGCCGGTGAAGCCGGCCACGGGCAGTCCGGTGAGGACCGGGCGCAGCTCGGGGTGGTCCTGGTCGCCGGCCTCGACGAGGAGGGCGGTCAGAAGGTCCGCGGTGAGCCGGTCCTCGCGGTCGAGGCCGCTGCCGTCCTTGAAGGCGGCGCCCTTCAGGGGCAGTCCGAGCTTCTGCAACTGGGCCTGGACGGCCTTGCCGCCGCCGGCGAAGTCGGCGTGTCCGCCGGTGGCGACGGCCGTCTGGCGGGCGAGGGCCTCGGCGATGTCGTTGTCGCTGTTGGTGAGCATGCGTTCGACCAGGGTGGCCAGCGGCGGCGAGGAGACGGAGGCGAGGGTCTGCGCGCGCGTGGTCGCCTTCGAGGGCCCGGGGGCGGTCGTCCTGATGCCGTCGGCCTCGAGGAACTCGGCGAACTTGCGGCCGGCGTCGGCCGCCGGGTCGCTCACCCGGGTGGCGGGGCCGCTGGTGGAGTCGTCGGTGCGGCCCTCGTCGGCGCTGAGGGCGGTGACGGGGGCGAGGTTGGTGTTGACCCCGATGGGGTGAACTTCGGCGCCGGCGAAGAGGGTGGTGTCGTAGGAGAGGGTCACCCGGGTGAGGCCGCGCTTCTTGAGTTCCCTGGCCGCGGAGTCGGCGAGGGCATGCAGGCTCGCCCAGTCGCCGGCGTCCTTGCGCGCGGTGAGGGTGGGGTCGCCGCCGCCGACGAGGACGAGCTCCCCGGTGTCCGCCTCGAGGGCGGCGCGGGTGGTGAGGCGGTGGTCGGCACCCATGGCGGAGAGCGCGGCGACCGCGGTGGCGATCTTCGTGGTGGAGGCCGGGGTCAGTGCCCGGTCGGCTCCTGTGCCGTACAGGCGCTTGCCCGAGGCCACGTCGACGACCGCGGCGGTGTGCCGGGCGCCCAGGGCCGGATCGGCCAGCAGCCGGTCCAGGACGGCCGCGACGCCCGTGCCGGTCGGCAGGGCGTCCGGGGCGGACTTCACGGTGTTCGCGGCGCCGCCGAGGCCGGTGAGGACGGACGGGGCGCTGGGGGCGGGGCGGGGCGCTCCGGCCGCCGTGTCCGTGCCGGACGTAGGGGACGAATCGTCCTTACGGCCGTGATCTGCGCCACCCGTACGTTCCAGGGCGGCGACCCGGTCCCGCTCGGCCGTACGCTGACCGCTGGAGTCCCAGGGGCCGGCGGCGGTCACCACGCCGGCGGCCAGCGCGAGTCCGGCGGTCGCCGCGCCCGCGGTGTACTGCCAGGACCTGGCGTTCGGACCGGCCTTCGTGATCCGTGCGAGTCGCGGCCCGGCCGCCTGAGTCAGCCGTGCGACCTGCGGCCGGGCGGCCGCCGTCACGCGCGCGAGGGAGGGCCGTACGATCTGTGCGGCCCGTGCCAGACGCGGTCGTACGGCGTCCGTGACCCGCACCACATGCGGTCTCACGGCTCGCCAAGACCTCAGCTCCGGCACGACCACCAGCCCCTTTCGCGATCACACAGCAGCGTGAGGGACACTTAACCACCAGAACTATGTGTTGATCATGGAGGAGCCACCGGTGGAGTTCGACGTCACGATCGAGATTCCGAAGGGTTCGCGGAACAAGTACGAGGTGGACCACGAGACCGGTCGTATCCGCCTGGACCGTCGACTCTTCACCTCGACCGCCTACCCGACCGACTACGGCTTCGTCGAGAACACCCTCGGCGAGGACGGCGACCCGCTGGACGCGCTGGTCATCCTGGACGAGCCGACCTTCCCCGGCTGCCTGATCCGCTGCCGCGCGATCGGCATGTTCCGGATGACGGACGAGGCCGGCGGCGACGACAAGCTGCTGTGCGTCCCGTCGACCGACCCGCGCGTGGAGCACCTGCGCGACATCCACCACGTGTCGGAGTTCGACCGTCTGGAGATCCAGCACTTCTTCGAGGTCTACAAGGACCTCGAGCCCGGCAAGTCCGTCGAGGGCGCCGACTGGGTGGGCCGCACCGACGCCGAGGCCGAGATCGAGCGGTCGTACAAGCGCTTCAAGGACCAGGGCGGCCACTGAGTTCCGGCCGCCGAAGGGGCCGCACGCGTGTGCGTGCGGCCCCTTCGCATGTCCGTGTGTGCCTGTGCGCATACTGAGGCCTACGGAAGGTGTCGTTCAGGGAGCGTTTCTCAGTGACGGAGGCGGAGGCCCGCAAGCCGCAGTCGGACGAGGCCAGGGGTCCCTACGACCCCGAGATCACCTCGGAGTTCGCGATCCCGCAGGGACTGGCGGTCCCGAGAGCGGGCGCTGAGCCGGAGACCACTTCGGAGTTCGCCGTCCCGAAGGGGCTGGACGTGACGCCCGTCGCGGAGACCGAGGGGTCGGCGTTCAGTCTGCCGAGCACGTACAACGCCCGCACGGCCCCGGCCACGTTCACCCCGGCCGGCGGGATACCCGTGGTCAGTCTGACCAAGGACGTGCCCTGGCAGGACCGGATGCGCACGATGCTGCGGATGCCGGTGGCCGAGCGGCCCGCGCCGGAGCCGGGTCCGAAGGCCGAGGAGGGCGGCCCGGCCGTCCCGCGCGTGCTCGACCTCACCCTGCGCATCGGCGAACTGCTCCTCGCGGGCGGGGAGGGCGCGGAGGACGTGGAGGCCGCGATGTTCGCGGTCTGCCGGTCCTACGGACTGGACCGCTGCGAACCGAACGTCACCTTCACCCTGCTGTCGATCTCCTACCAGCCGTCACTGGTGGAGGACCCGGTGACGGCCTCCCGGACGGTCCGGCGGCGGGCCACCGACTACACCCGGCTGGCGGCCGTCTTCCGGCTCGTGGACGACCTCAGCGACCCGGACGCCCACATCTCCCTGGAGGAGGCCTACCGGCGGCTCGCGGAGATCCGCCGCAACCGGCACCCCTATCCGACCTGGGTGCTGACCTCGGCGAGCGGGCTGCTCGCCGGCGCGGCCTCGGTCCTCGTCGGCGGTGACGCGGTCGTGTTCGTGGCGGCCGTGCTCGGGGCGATGCTCGGCGACCGACTGGCGTGGCTGTGCGCGGGGCGCGGGCTGCCGGAGTTCTACCAGTTCATCGTGGCCGCGATGCCGCCGGCCGCGATCGGCATCGCGCTGACGCTGGGGCACGTCGACGTGAAGGCGTCCGCGGTCATCACCGGTGGGCTGTTCGCACTGCTGCCCGGCCGGGCGCTGGTGGCGGGCGTCCAGGACGGTCTGACCGGCTTCTACATCACTGCCGCCGCCCGTCTGCTGGAGGTCATGTACCTCTTCGTGGGCATCGTGGTGGGCGTCCTGGTGATGCTCTACGTCGGCGTCCAGATGGGTGCTCATCTCAACCCCGACGCTGCCCTGGGCAGCAGCGATGAGCCGCTGTGGCAGATCGGCGCGTCGATGCTGCTGTCGCTGACCTTCGCGGTGCTGCTCCAGCAGGAACGGTCCACCGTGCCGGCCGTGACGCTCAACGGGGGTGTCGCCTGGTCGGTCTACGGCGCCATGCACTCGGCCGGCGGGATCTCACCGGTGGCCTCCACGGCCGTCGCGGCGGGCGTCGTCGGGCTGTTCGGGCAGCTGCTGTCGCGCTACCGGTTCGCCTCCGCGCTGCCCTACACGACCGCGGCGATCGGGCCGCTGCTCCCGGGGTCGGCGACCTACTTCGGGCTGCTGGCCATCGCGCAGAACGAGGTCGACGCGGGGCTGGTCTCGCTGACCAAGGCCGCTGCGCTGGCGATGGCCATCGCGATCGGGGTGAACCTGGGGAACGAGGTGTCGCGGTTGTTCCTGAGGATCGGATCCCCGGAGAAACGCCGGGCGGCCAAGCGGACGCGGGGCTTCTAGTAGCCCTGGTTCTGGTTGTACGGGGACTGGTGCTGCGGGGACTGGTGCTGCGGGTACTGCTGCTCCGGGTACTGCTGCTGGCCGTAGTAGTCGTTCTGCGGCGGCCGGGCCTGGTTGCCGTACTGGCCGTACGGCTCCTGCTGGTCGATGCGGCGGAGCTGGGTGGTCGCGTCGTCCATGACCGGGTACTGCTGCTGGTGGGCCGCCGGGGGCTGCGCCTGCGGGGGGTTCTTCTTCGCCTGGGAGCGGGCCCGCAGGAACTCGATGACGATCGGGATCACCGAGACGAAGACGATCAGGATCAGGATCGCCTCGATGTTCTTCTTGACGAAGCCGACGTCGCCCAGCCAGGAGCCGAGCAGCGTCACGCCCGCGCCCCACAGGACGCCGCCGATGACGTTGAAGACCAGGAACGAGCGGTACTTCATGCCGCTGACGCCGGCGATGATCGGCGTGAACGTCCGCACGATGGGCACGAAGCGGGCCAGGATCAGGGACTTCGGGCCGTGCTTCTCGAAGAACTCGTGGGCCTTGGCGACGTTCTCCTGCTTGAAGAGGCGGGAGTCCGGACGGCTGAAGAGGGACGGGCCCACCTTCTTGCCGAACATGTAACCCGCCTGGTCGCCCAGGACCGCGGCGAGGCAGATCAGAGCGACCGCGCCCCACAGCGGGAAGTCCAGCTGGTCGGAGGTGATCAGCAGGCCGGCGGTGAACAGCAGCGAGTCACCGGGCAGGAAGAACCCGATGAGCAGGCCGGACTCCGCGAAGACGATGAGCAGCAGACCCCAGATGCCGAACGTGTCCAGCAGGTGGTTGGGGTCCAGCCAGCTCGGTCCGAGGGCAAGAGTCGTCACGGTTCCGGGCTCCTGAGGGGGTGAAGGCGGTCGGTGCGGCGATGAGACCGCCCCAAGCTATCAACGCTGCGCCACGGGACGAGGTTCCCAGGGCTGCCCCCAGGATGCACTGTGCGCCTCCTCGGTCAAAGCTGTGAACATGGGCATCGATGAATTCGGCGGCGGCCAGGAGCCCGAGCCGGACGTACTGGTCGTCACCACCAACGACGTACCCGGGTTCCGGGTGCAGGAGGTCCTCGGCGAGGTCTTCGGGCTGACCGTGCGCTCACGGCACCTGGGCAGCCAGATCGGCGCGGGCCTGAAGTCCATGATCGGCGGGGAGCTCAAGGGGCTGACGAAGACCCTGGTGCAGACCCGCAACCAGGCCATGGAACGGCTCGTCGAACAGGCACGCGCGCGTGGCGCCAACGGGGTGCTGATGTTCCGCTTCGACGTGACCGAGGCCGCGGACGTGGGCACCGAGGTGTGCGCGTACGGGACGGCGGTGGTCCTGGCCCGGGAGTGACCCCGGGCCGGGACAGCCCTCAGGAGTCGTGACGGGCCGCGTTCGCCAGGATGGCGTCCCTGAGGTGCTCGGCGAGGCCCGGGCGCATGGCGTCGTAGAACGCCTTGAAACGCTCGTCGGAGACGTACATCTCCCCCAGGGAGCGGTGCATCCCGTACGGGCACGCGAAGTACCACCTTCCGATGTGCCGCCGGTGTTCCTCGGCCATGTCCATGGCCGCCTCGCCGGCCGGGGGCTCCCCCGCGGCCATCAGGTCCGTGTACCGCTCGCCCCAGGCGCCGACCTCGGCCTGGATGCGTTTCCAGTCGTCCTTGGTGTAGCGGGCGGCGCGGCGCTGCGACTCGGCGTAGGCCTCGGTGCCGCCCCAGCGCGCCTCCGCCTCCTCCGCGTACTGCTCGGGGTCCTTGTCGCCGAAGACCTCGAACCGCTCCTCGGGTGTCAGGTCGATGCCCATCTTGCGTGCCTCCATGGCGTGTTCCACGGCCGCGGCCATCTTCCGCAGCTTCTCGATCCGGGCGGTGAGCAGTTCGTGCTGTCTGCGCAGGTGCGCGCGCGGGTCCGCCTCGGGGTCGTCGAGCAGGGCGGCGACCTCCTCGAGCGGGAAGCCGAGCTCCCGGTAGAACAGGATCTGCTGGAGCCGGTCGAGGTCGGCGTCGTCGTAACGCCGGTGGCCCGCGTGGCTGCGGCCGCCCGGGACGAGCAGGCCGATCTCGTCGTAGTGGTGCAGGGTGCGCACCGTCACGCCGGCGAACGCGGCGACCTGTCCTACGGAGTAACTCACTTCCGTCCGCTCCCTTCCGGTCAGGTCCACCACGGTGCGGCCTCACGTCGCGTGAGGTGCAAGTGCCCCGGGCGGGTCCGGCCCGGTCCGGAGGTCATGCCCGTTTCGTCCGCTTATCGTGAGCCCGTGGCCCAGGACACCGCGCGGCAGACGCCCGCAGCTTCGGCGACCCCGGCGCGGGCACTGCTGCCGTTGATCCTGCCCGCCCTGGTCGTCGGGGTGGCGGCGAGCCTGCTGTTCCTGCTGGTGAGCGGTGCGGCGGAGCGGTTGCAAGCGGCGCTGCTGATCTCCGAGGCGCCTGCGGAGCGGCGGACCGGGGGCGTGCTGCCGACGGCGCTGGTGGTCTCCTCCGCGGCGGCGCTGCTCGGCCTGGGCGCCGTGTACGCCTTCCCGTACGTCCACCGCGCCTTCCGGCGCCTCGGGCACCCGATGCCGGCGCTGCCGGCCGGCGGGGTCCCGCTGGGGCTTCTGGCGGCTCTGGGCGGCCGTCTGACGCTCTTCAAGGGGCTGGACGAGGTCGGGGAGCCCGCGGCCGATCCGGAGGGGTGGACGGCCGGTCAGTTCGCCACGACGGCTGCTGGTGACGGGGCGGCCGCCGATGCGGGTGCGCGAGGACGGAACTTCCGTCCGCCGATGTCCGTTCGGTCTGTCAGGAGGCCCACACCATGGCGTTGCACGAAGGATCCAGGAAGCCCGACGAGCGCCCCCTCTCCCTCAACCCCTTCTACGGTGAGGCCAATCCGGTCGGCGGCATGACCGAGGCCCCGCCCAAGCACCGGCTGCCGGACAACCCGATGGCCCCGTCGACGGCCTATCAGCTGGTGCACGACGAACTGATGCTGGACGGCAACTCCCGGCTCAACCTGGCCACGTTCGTCACCACGTGGATGGAGCCGCAGGCGTCGGTGCTGATGGCGGAGTGCCGCGACAAGAACATGATCGACAAGGACGAGTACCCGCGTACGGCCGAGCTCGAGCGGCGCTGCGTGGCGATACTCGCGGACCTGTGGAACGCGCCGGACCCGTCCGCGGCCGTGGGCTGCTCGACGACCGGCTCCAGCGAGGCGTGCATGCTGGCCGGGATGGCGCTGAAGCGCCGCTGGAGCAGACGCAACCCCTCCGCCGGGTCCCGGCCGAACCTGATCATGGGGGTCAACGTCCAGGTGTGCTGGGAGAAGTTCTGCAACTTCTGGGAGGTGGAGGCCCGCCTCGTTCCCATGGAGGGGGACCGCTACCACCTCGACCCGCAGGCCGCCGCCGACCTGTGCGACGAGAACACCATCGGGGTGGTGGGCATCCTCGGCTCCACCTTCGACGGGTCCTACGAGCCGATCGCGGACCTCTGCGCTGCCCTGGACGCCCTCCAGGAGCGCACCGGCCTCGACGTCCCGGTGCATGTCGACGGCGCGTCCGGCGCGATGATCGCCCCGTTCCTCGATCCGGACCTGGAGTGGGACTTCCGCCTGCCGCGCGTGGCGTCGATCAACACCTCGGGGCACAAGTACGGGCTGGTGTATCCCGGCGTCGGCTGGGCCCTGTGGCGCGACAAGGAGGCCCTGCCCGAGGAGCTCGTCTTCCGCGTCAACTACCTGGGCGGCGACATGCCGACCTTCGCGCTGAACTTCTCCCGCCCGGGCGCCCAGGTGGTCGCCCAGTACTACACGCTGGTGCGGCTGGGCCGCGAGGGCTTCCGGGCCGTCCAGCAGACCACGCGGGACGTGGCGCGGGGCATCGCCGACCGGGTGGAGGCGCTCGGTGACTTCCGGCTGCTGACCAGGGGCGACGAGCTGCCGGTCTTCGCCTTCACGACCGCGCCCGACGTGACGTCGTACGACGTGTTCGACGTCTCGCGGCGGATGCGGGAGAGCGGCTGGCTGATCCCGGCGTACACCTTCCCGCCGAACCGGGAGGACCTGTCCGTCCTCAGGGTGGTGTGCCGCAACGGCTTCTCCGAGGATCTCGCGGACCTGTTCGTGGAGGACCTCACCCGGCTGCTCCCGGAGCTGCGCCGGCAGTCGGAGCCACTGATCCGGGACAAGGAGACGGCCACCGGCTTCCACCACTAGGGCCCTTCTGATGGATCTCCGCGGGAGAAGGAGCGGCGTTCGGTGCGTGCTCTCGGCGTGCCGGGCGGAAGCCCTCGTAGCGGAGCTACTA